>NZ_LIQT01000679.1 GCF_001418415.1 Streptomyces hirsutus | reverse complement strand
CCTGCACTCTCATCTGCTACCACAGACTCACCAAATGAGATGACTTCTAAAGGCAACGGCGTTGCACGAGAAGGGACATGACCCAGCCCGACCGCTACGCGGTGGATCGAGGTTCAGATACCGAGCGCATCGAACAGGGCGTGTACCACGCGGTTGACGCCACCCGGGCCGGTCAGCAGAGCCTTGTCGTCCCGGTTGGTGAGGAACCCGCACTCGGCGATGAACGCTCGCTGGTTACCGGCCTCGACGGCTTTTCGGGTGCCGTAGTACTTCTTCAGGTTCTCGGTGTAATTGTCGTCCCGAAACCCGCCCGACCAACCGTGCTGTTCGTAGGCATGTTTCCATGCCTGAGCGAGAGACTGCCCTGCGGCGTTGCGGTAGCCGACGCTCGCCCCCCGCGCGTTCTGATGGGTCGAGCCGTCGCAGTGGAAGGCGACGAACGCGTCGCCGGCGTACTTCTCCAAGGGCTCGTCGGCCTTGATGACCCGCAGGTGCCAAAGCTCCCGGCCCGGCGGACCGGGCTTTCCGAGTTCCTCGGTACAGGCATCGGCCACCGCTTTCACAAACGCCTGTTCCCCTGGTGTGCCGGTGGCACCCGATGTACGGAAGCAATGGCCCATCTGCACCACGAGGATCCGTGCGGTCGGTCTCTTCTCCTCGTCCCGGGACCATGGCGGGGCATCGGACTCCTCGGCCGTGGCGTGGACAGGAGCGTCTGCGGCGTCGGGGAGAGACCGGTCGTTCTCCGGGCCGCCTTCGGCCTCGGCGTTGGGTTCGTCTTCGTGAGTCACGTGGGCTCCCGCTGAGGTGTTCTGTTCCGCGGTGGCGTAACTGGGAACGGCTGGCGTTTTGAGGCCTTCACCCCGCACCTGCGCCGTCAGGCCGACCTCATCGATCCTCTCCCCGGCGGGTCTCCGGCACCGACGTGGTGCCGGAGACCCGCCGGGGAGTGACTGCTCGCCCGTGACCGTCGGCCTGGCCTGGCCCGGTCTGCCGGGGTGCGTGGCAGGCCTTTCGATCACCGTCACACCGTCCGCACCGCACCGCAACACGGCGCCGTCCGTCGTGAGCCCGGTTCAAAAGCGTCGCCGGCCTGCGCGGGCGCAGCTTCGCCTGCCTCCGCGGTACCACCGGTGCGTCTTACCGAACGTCAAGGTTCAGCCCTGGTGACAGCTGCCGTGCAGGCGCCTGGGGTGTTCGACTCCGCCGCGCAGCCGGACACATCTTCGGCGGTCACGCCGCGCAGCGGGAAAATCGACATCCTGTGCGTCGGGGATGGTTACCTCGGCCTGGCCGACGACGCGATCCAGGATCTCCCGGTCCGCAGCGCCTTCGGGTGAGCTCAGTTCGCGAGCTGCTCCCGCGCCGAACTGTTCCACCGTCACGCTCCCCGTCTCCGGCAGCCCCGCGGCCGTCCAGGTTACCTGGGCGCGGGGGACGGAACCCTCGGCGTCGTCGAGGAGGATCTTCTTGGCCAGGTTGACCGTGAGCGCACCCTGAGGTTCCCCCGCTGTGCGGGAGGTGCTGACTAGCTGGTCAGAGCGGGTTGATGCGGTTTCAGGTTCACCGGTTCGGCCGCTGCCTGTTCAGCGTAGTGCTTCTCCTCGAACTCGATCGGGCTGAGGTAGCCGAGCCGCTTCTGGATGCGGCGGGGGTTATAGAAGCCGTCGAGGTACTCGAAGAGCGCGAGGTTCGCCTCGGCCCGGGTCGCGAAGACGCGGCCGCGGAGGCACTCGCTCTTGACCAGCAGGCAGGGGCCTCCCCCTGAGTAGTGGACACGCTGATACTGGATCTGCTTGATCCGGAGGAAGCGAGAAGACCGCCGATGGCGATGAAGGACTACTCGGACGAGTTCAAGGCCGATGCCGTGGCCCTGTACGAGTCCACGCCCGGGGCGACGTACAAGAGCATCGCCGCCGACCTGGGCATCAACCGGGCCACCCTGCGTGAGTGGGTGCTGCGGGACCGTGACCGCCGCGGTGTCGCCGCCACGGCCCCCTCGTCGGGCGGGCAGATGGCGGCCCGGGCCGGGAAGACGGTGCCGTCCGAGGATCCGGACGAGCGGATCCGGCAGCTGGAAGCGAGGGTGGCCGAGCTCGAGGCGAGTGAGCGGAAGCTCGCCACCGAGCGGGACATACTCCGCAAGGCGGCCAAATATTTCGCCGGGGAGACCAACTGGTGAGGAGCCGTAATTTA
>NZ_LIQT01000678.1 GCF_001418415.1 Streptomyces hirsutus | reverse complement strand
CCGCGACGCCGCCGACATCCTCGACACCCAGCGCTCCGAGCATCTGCGCGGCATGCGCGCCCTCACCGAGCGCAAGCGCCAGGGCGACCTGGCCGACCAGCTCATCTGCGACCACGCCCTGTTCCACCTCGAGGCCGATCTGCGCTGGCTGGAGCTCACCGCCGCGCGCCTCGACAGACTCCGTGAGGCGGTCTCCCGATGACGATCCCCGCCGGATCCCTGCTCACCGCCCAGGACCTGCGCAAGGCGTACGGGCCGACCCCGGCGCTCGACGGCGCCGCGTTCTCCATCCACCCCGGCGAGGNNTCGGGCAAGTCGACCCTGCTGCACTGCCTCGCCGGGATCGTCACCCCCGACTCCGGCTCGATCACGTACAACGGGCGCGAACTGACCGCGATGAACGACTCCGAGCGCAGCAGGCTCAGGCGCTCGGAGTTCGGCTTCGTCTTCCAGTTCGGGCAGCTCGTGCCGGAGCTGACCTGCGTGGAGAACGTCGCCCTGCCCATGCGACTGAACGGCACGCCCCGCAAGGAGGCCGAGCGCGCCGCCCTGGCCTGGCTCGAGCGCCTGGAGGTCGACGACGTCCGGGCGAAGCGGCCCGGCGAGGTCTCCGGCGGCCAGGGGCAGCGGGTCGCCGTGGCCCGGTCGCTGGTGACCGGCCCGCGGGTCCTGTTCGCCGACGAGCCGACCGGCGCGCTGGACTCGCTCAACGGCGAGCGCGTGATGGAACTGCTCACCGAGGCCGCCCGGTCCACCAACGCCGCCGTCGTCCTCGTCACGCACGAGGCGCGGGTGGCCGCGTACTCCGACCGCGAGATCGTCGTGCGCGACGGGAAGTCCCGGGACATGGAGCACGCCGTATGAGCGGGACCAAGGAGCGGGACCGCACCGCTTCCTCCGCCCCGGAAGTCCCCGTCACCCGCACGGAGTCGAAGGTCCGGGCGGTGGTCCGGGACCTGGGCATGGGCGTCCGGTTCGCCCTGGCCGGCGGGCGCGAGGGCTGGATCAGGGCCCTGCTCACCGGTGTCGGCGTCGGCCTCGGTGTGGCGCTGCTGCTGCTCTGCGCCGCCCTGCCCGGCGTGCTGTCGGAACGGGACCGGCGGGAGGAGGCGCGGCTCGACTGGCCCTTCAGCTCGGAGGCCGTGCCGAAGACCGACGACACCCTGGTCGTCGCGCGTACCGACACCGATTTCCGGAACGAGCACATCCGCGGCCGCCTGATGGAGCCGGAGGGCCCGAACGCCCCCCTGCCGCCGGGTCTGAGCGAGTTCCCGGCGGCCGGCGAGATGGTCGTCTCCCCCGCCCTGAAAGAGCTGCTCGCGTCGGACGGCACGGGACTGCTGCGCGAGCGGCTGCCGTACGACGTCACGGGGACGATCGGCGAGCCGGGCCTCGTCGGCTCGCAGGAACTCGCCTACTACGCGGGCGCCGAGGGGCTCGCCAAGAGGATCGACGGCTCGACGGCGGTGCGCCTCGACAGGTTCGGCACACCTCCCGGGTACACGCCCGAGGAAGAGAACGACCCGGTGATCATGCTGCTGGTCCTGGTCGTCTTCGTGGTGCTGCTGACACCGGTCGCCGTGTTCATCGCCACCGCCGTACGGTTCGGCGGCGAGCGGCGCGACCGCCGGCTCGCGGCGCTGCGGCTGGTCGGCTCCGACGCGGCGGCCACCCGGCGCATCGCGGGGGGCGAGGCACTGGCCGGCTCGCTGCTCGGGCTGGTCCTCGGCACCTGCTTCTTCCTGATCGGCCGCCAGGTCGCCGCCTCCGTCGAGCTGTTCGGCATCAGCGTGTTCCCGAGCTACCTGAACCCGTCACCGCTGCTGGCCCTCCTGGTCGCGGTCGCGGTCCCGGCGGCCGCGGTGCTGGTGACGCTGCTCGCGCTGCGCGGGGTCGTCATCGAGCCGCTGGGCGTGGTCCGCACGGTGCGTCCTCCCCGGCGGCGGCTGTGGTGGCGACTGCTGCCGCCGCTGGCCGGCATCGTGATGCTCTATCCGATGGTCGGGCAGGGCCGCGAGAACGGGGACTTCAACGAGTACCTGGTCGTCGGCGGTGTCCTGATGCTGCTCATCGGCATCACCGCACTGCTGCCGTGGTTCGTGGAGACGGTCGTCTCCCGGCTCGGCAAGGGCGGTCTGTCGTGGCAGCTGGCGGTGCGCCGGCTTCAGCTCAGCAGCGGCTCGGCGGCCCGGATGGTCAACGGGATCGCGGTGGCCGTGGCCGGCGCGATCGCGCTCCAGATGCTGTTCGCCGGCGTCGAGGGCGACTACACCGAGGACACCGGGCTCGACGTGTCGCTGGCCCAGGCGCAGGTGGAGTTGCCGGCCGGCCACGCACTCGCCCCCGCCGCCGAGAAACTGGCGGACACCAAGGGGGTGAGCAGGATCTACGCGCTCTCCCACGGCTACCTCGCCGACAAACCCTGGGGGCAGGAGCCGGAGAACACCGCCGCACTGACCGTCGCCGACTGCGCGACCCTGCGCACGGTGGCGAAACTCCCCTCGTGCCGGGACGGCGACGTGTTCACGGTGTCCGGCGCCGAGTACGACACGAGCACCCCGGCGCTGAGCAGGCCGGGCCTGGACCTCCACCTCGAGGCACCCGACCCCTCGGACCCCTCCCGCTACGCCGAGGGCGTCACCTGGACGGTCCCCGCGGGCGTCAAGGAGGTCCGGTCGATTCCGGACCCGGCGGGCCACGAGCGCGGTGGCTTCCTGCTGACCCCGGGCGCGGTGACGGCGGAAATGACCGACACGCTCTCCAGCCAGATCTACCTCGAGGTCGACGACTCGGTGCCGTACGCCATGGAGCACGCGCGGAACACGGCCGCCGCGATCGATCCGCTGACGTACATAGCCCAGTGGAACGCCACCAAGCGTTCCGAGACCTATGACACGATCCGTACCGGTCTGTTCGTCGGCGCTGCCTGTGTCCTGGCGCTGATCGGGGCGAGCCTGCTGGTCTCCCAGCTGGAGCAGCTGCGCGAACGCCGCAAGCTGCTGTCGGCCCTGGTCGCCTTCGGCACCCGGCGGCGCACCCTGAGCCTGTCGGTGCTGTGGCAGACGGCCGTCCCGATCGGGCTGGGGCTGCTGCTGGCCTCGGTGGTGGGGGTCACGCTGGGCACGGTCCTGCTGCGGATGACGTCGACACCGGTACGGGTGGACTGGACGAGCCTGGTGCAGATGACCGGTTTCGGTGCGGGTGTCGTCGTGGTGGTGACGCTGCTGAGCCTGCCGCCCCTCCTGCGCATGATGCGCCCGGACGGCCTCCGCACGGAGTGACCGGCGCGGCAGCCGGTCCCGGGCGGCACGGGGCGCCCGGGACCGGCCGCCGTCCCTGGCAGCATGGACCGCGTCCGGCCCGCGGGAAGCACGGAATGCACGGGACGCACGGAAAGCCCTTGTGATCCGAAAGCCCCTGTGGTCCGGGAACCTTCCCCGCCACGAGGAGCGTGCCCGCCATGTCGTTGGAGTCCCTCAAGTCCCGCCTCCCCGACTACGCCCGGGACCTGACGCTCAACCTGGAGGCGGCCATCGGCGGCTCGGACCTGCCGGTCCAGCGGCTGTGGGGCACGGTGCTGTCGACGGCGATCGCCTCGCGCTCGGCCGTCGTGCTGCGCGAGCTGGCGCCGGAGGCGAAGGCGGTCCTGTCGCCCGGGGCGTACCGGGCGGCGAAGACCACCGCCTCGGTGATGGCGCTGAACAACGTCTTCTTCCGGACCCGCCACCTGCTGTCGGACAAGGAGTACGGAAGCCTGCGCGCGGGCCTGCGGATGAACGTCCTCGGCGACCCGGGCGTCGACCGGGTCGACTTCGAGTTCTGGGCGTTCGCGGTCTCCGCGGTCAACGGCTGCGGACTGTGCCTCGACGCGCACGAGGCGGCCCTGCGCAAGGCGGGCGTCGCACGCGAGGTCGTCCAGGAGGCGTACAAGATCGCCGCGGTGATCGAGGCCGTCGCCGCCACCCTGGAGGCGGAGGAGATCCTCGCGGAGGCCGCCCTCGCGGAGTGACTCCCGAGCAGCTCACGAGCCGCTCACGAGCGACTCCGCGCGCGCCGTTCCACCTGCGATCGCCCCGCCCTTCGCCCCGCGTCCTTCGCCCCTCACTCCACCGGCGGGGCCTGCGGGACCGGCTGTGCGAGTGGAACCGACGCAACGGGCGGGGCCTGCGGCGCGGGGTGGCTCGTGGCCGCCGACGCCGCCGTGGCGCCCCGCGGCTTGGGAGCGAAACGCGCGGCCGGCTCCTGGGCGTACGCGCGGAGGTACACCACGACGGTGTTGGTCACCGCGACCAGCGGTACGGCGACCACCGCACCGCCGATCCCCGCCACCATGCCGCCGGTGGCGACCGCCAGCACCACCGCGAGCGGGTGGACGCGGACCGCGCGGCCGAGGATGAACGGCTGGAGGATGTGGCCCTCGATCTGCTGCACCGCCAGGACCACCACCAGCGTCATGACCGCCGTGAACACTCCCTGGGTGACCAGCCCGACGACCACCGCGAGTGCCCCGGACACCACCGCGCCGACGAGCGGGATGAAGGCGAACAGGAAGATGAAGACGGCGAGCGGCACCGCCATCGGCACGTCCAGGAAGTAGATGCCGAGGCCGATGAAGACCGCGTCGATCAGGGCCACTACCACCGTGCCGCGCACATACGCCGTCAGCGTCCGCCACGCGGCCGGTCCGGCGCCGGCGACCCCCGGACGGGCGGCGGCGGGCACCAGCTTCAGCGTCCACTCCCAGATGCGCTTGCCGTCGTAGAGCAGGAACAGCGTCGAGAAGACCGCGAGCAGGATGCCGGTGAGTGCCTCGACGACGACCGTCACGCCCTCGAGTCCCGCCGAGGTGATCTGCTCGGTGTTGGCGCCGACCGCCTCGCGCAGGTTCTTGGCGATGTCGTTGATCTGGTGGTCGGTGACGTGGAAGGGGCTGTTGAGCAGCCAGATGCGCAGCTCGTCGATGCCGTCCTGGATCTGGTCGGAGAGGGTGTCGATGTTCTCCATGACCTGCCAGGTCACGAACCAGCCGATGAGGCCGATGACGACGAACCCGAACAGCGCGGTCAGCGCCGTGGCCGGTCCGCGCGGCAGCCCGGTCTTCCGCAGCCGGGCCACCGTCGGCTGGAGCAGCGCCGTGATCAGCAGCGCGGAGGCGAAGGCCAGCACCACCAGTTGCACGGCGCCGATGACCCGCATGAGCACCCAGACCGTGCCCGCGAGCACCAGCAGGCGCCAGCCGGCCTCGGCGGCGACCCGTACTCCCCAGGGCACGGCCTGCGCGGGGTCGGGGCGGGAG
>NZ_LIQT01000677.1 GCF_001418415.1 Streptomyces hirsutus | reverse complement strand
CGCCGCCACCACCGCCCTGACCGCGCTTCCCGACGCGCGCCCGGCCCGCGCCGCCGACCCCGCGATCGTCAAACCGCTGCCGCCCGAGTGGTTCGTCCAGCGCGGCACCAATGCCGAGACCCGCTGGGAAGCGCTGCGCGGGACCGGCTACCACACCCCCAACGAGCTGTTCTTCGTGCGCAACCACACCGCCACCCCCGTCCTGGACGCACGGGACTGGCGGCTGCGGCTGTGGGGCAGCGGCCTGAGGGGCGCGCCCGGCGAGGACAGGCCGGTGGAGTTCGGGTACGACGACCTGCGCGCCCTGCCGGCCGTCACCCGGACCGTGTCCGTCGAGTGCGCCGGAAACGGCCGCAGCCACTACACGAGCCAACAGGGCGAAACCGTCTCCGGCACCGCGTGGGGGCTGGGCGCGATCGGCGTCGCCCGCTGGCGCGGGGTGCGGCTGGCCGACGTACTGCGCAGAGCGGGGCTGTCCTCCTCCGCCGTGGACGTCCAGCCGCGCGGCCTGGANNACGACGTACTGCTCGCGTACGAGATGAACGGCGAGCCGGTGCCGTACGACCACGGGTATCCGGTGCGGGTGCTGGTGCCCTCGTGGGTGGGGATCGCGTCGATCAAATGGGTCGGCGACATCGAGGTGTCGGCGCAGCCGCTCTTCTCCCCGTGGAACACCGCCTTCTACCGGCTGTTCGGCCCGGCCCACCCGCCGGAGGGCAGTGCGCCGCTGACCCGGCAGACCCTCAAGAGCGCCTTCGAGCTGGCGAGCGGTGCCACGCTCCCGGCAGGAGAGAGGCAGGTGCTGCACGGCCGCTCCTGGTCGGGTGCCGCGGCCATCGCGCGGGTCGACGTCAGTACCGACGGGGGCGCGAGCTGGCGTCAGGCACGACTGCACGACGACAGCCGTTCCGGCACCTGGACCCGCTGGTCCGTCCCCTGGACGCCCGGGACCCCCGGTCCCACCCAGCTCCTGGCCCGCGCCACCGACACGGCCGGCCGCCGTCAGCCGGACGTCGCGGTACCCAACACACAGGGCTATCTCTTCGACGCGGTGGTGCGGCATCCGGTGACCGTGGTCGGACGGCACCGGAGCACCCCTCCGCGCAACGAATCGTCGTGACGCGCAACGGTCCGTAACGGCCTGCGAAGGCCCGTGCGAAGGCCCGTGCGAAGGCGCCGCTCA
This sequence comes from Streptomyces hirsutus, assembly GCF_001418415.1. GTDB lineage: Bacteria > Actinomycetota > Actinomycetes > Streptomycetales > Streptomycetaceae > Streptomyces > Streptomyces hirsutus. The sequence continues at coordinate 3,719 of NZ_LIQT01000677.1, read as the reverse complement.
GCGGTCGGCCGGACTGATGCGGCGCCCCGTCAGGCTGGTGGGCCGGATCGCCACCCACATCTCGCGTTCGCCCCCGGTCCACGGCGCGGTGCGGGCGTGTTCGGTCAGCCGCCGCACGGCGTCGGCGTCCGTGACCAACCGCGCGGGGCCGACGGCGAGCACGCTCCAGCCCTGGCTCATGGTCTCGTCCACACGGTCGACCTCGAAGGCGGTGTCCGATCCCACGGCCGCCGCGGGCAGGGAGCCGGGAGCGGTCCGGAAGGCGATCACGTCGTCGACGACCTCGTAGTTCACCGGGGCGACCGCCGGGCCGTCCGGGGTCGACACCGCGACGCGTCCCACCCCGTGGGTGGACAGCAGGGTGCGGCATTCCTCGGGGTCGAGGTCCAGGAGCCGGGGATGCAGGAGCGCCGCGCCCTGGCCCGGCGGCATCTCGGTGTCGCCGCCGCGCAGTGCCTGGACCGTGGTGTTCAGCGCCCCGGCCAGGTTGATGAGCGTCGCCAGGCTCGGGTCGGCCTGGTGTTCCTCGAGGTACGCGAGATACGCCGGTGCCATCCTGGCGCGGCGGGCCGTCTCGGCCAGGGTCAGACCCTGCCGCTCACGTTCGGTGGCCACCCGTCGGCCGAGGTCGCTGGTGTGGTGCGCACCGGAGCGGTGCCTACCGGAAGCGGCGCCCGTTCCGGCCGCGCCCGGTCGACGGGACGGCTCCCGGGCCGTCCCGGGCTCGTGCCCCGGATGCAGGAGGTGCGCGTCGGGCCCGGGAAACACGAGGGTCACCGCCCGGGTGTCCGACCAGCGCACGTCGTACGGGGGTGTCCCGTCCTTGTGGTGGAGTCCGATGATCTCGCCGTCGCGCCGGGTGGCACCGGTCGCCGGACTTTCGATGACGAGCCGATCGCCGAGATGAGCTCGCATGACCGCCGCCTTCGCTCAAGTGTCAGGGGTGGGGAAAAGGACCGGTGGGGCGGGGCCGCCGCCTCTCACCGACGGCCGGCTCCGACCTCGGATCAGCCGGTGATCTCGATGCGGCGCTGCGTGCCCTTCCCGGTCCTGGGGACACGCACCGTGAGGACTCCGTTGGTCAGCTCCGCACTGATGCGTTCGGTGTCGGCGTTGGGCGGCAGCGTCGTGCGGTAGCGGAACCGTCCGACGTGACGGGTGTGCCGCCGGACCACACCCGTGCGTTCCCGCTCCTCGATCTCGCCGTGGACGACGAGTTCGCCGTCGCTGACCTCGACATTGATCTGCTCCTTGTCCACACCGGCGAGCTCCAGCTCCACCACGTGGGCGTCCCCGGTGTCCTCGACGTCGGCCGGCGGCGTCCACGTACCGGCCGTGTCGGCCTCGGAGAAGTCGTCGCCGGGAAAGGGGAAGGTGGAGTGCATGAGGTACTCCATCCGGGAGCGGAGGTCCTCGAGCTCCCGGAAGGCGTCCCACCCGGAGAGCGGCCCCCTGCTGCGGCGTGCGGGATGCGACATAGGTCCTCCTCCTCGGATTCTGCGACGGCAGCGCCACCCGTCGGCGAGGGAGACGGATCCGCCGCTCCTCGGCCGGGTACCCCGGCAGGCGCGGGACACCCACAAGGCCGTCGCGGCCGTTTCGGCGGGGCGTCGAGGACTGCGGCCGACCGGTCGCGCGGGAGCCGCCGGCCCTGACGGATGCCGCCGGAACCCCTGGTTCCAGGGTCCGTGGGCCCGGCCCGACCGGCATGGGTCGACCGGGGCACAGGAGAGGCCCGAGTGGCTTTCGGCGTCCGTCGCGTCGCGTCGTGTCGCGCCACGCCACGCCACGCGACGCGGCGTTCGCGTGCCCTGTGCTCCGTGTGCTCGCGCCGGTTCTCCTCAGTGGCGGTTCTTCGGGTTCGTCCGTGGCCCGGGCGGGGCCGCCCGGCGGCGGGAGGAGATTCCTTCCCGGCCGTCCACCGTGCCGGGGTGGCCGACCGTGCCGAGGCTGAGGAGCACATGGCGCTCGGCGATCTCCGTGGCGCTCAGGGGGCCGTCGGCCCGGTACCAGTTGGCCACGCCCTGGCACATGATGAGCACGGCGCGGACCGCGTCGGCCGGGATGGGGGTGGTGAAGACGCCCCGCGCGATACCGGCCTCGACCGTGTCGAGCAGCATGTGCTCGAGATAGTCGCGCAGGGCCACGTACCGGGCCCGGTTGTCCGGCTCGAGACTGCGGATCTCGGTGTCCAGGAACGCCAGCCCCTTGCGGTTGGCCATGTAGAGCACGATCGACTCGACCATGGCGCAGAAGCGGGGGAGCGGTTCGTCGCCCGCCTCGGCCGCGGCGGCCCGGCAGCGGTCCAGGACGTCCTTCATCGACGTCTCCAGCAGCGTGGCGAGCAGGGCCTGCTTGTTCGCGTAGTGGTAGTAGAGCGCGGGGACGGTCACTCCCACCCGTCCGGCGATGTCCCGCACCGAAGTGCCGTGGTACCCGTGCTCGTTGAAGGCCTCCATGGTGTGCACGAGGATCGGGTGCAGGTCGAGCGGCCCGTATGCGCTCCAGTGCGGTGCGTCAACGGTCTCCTGGCGTGACTGCGTGCTCAACGGTGCTCCTCCGATGGATTGCCGGCGAGCGCCATGCTACGTCCGCCGGGCGCCCTCACACTCCTGATTCTTGCTTATCCATCGCTCAGTGGATCCCTTCGTCACCGCTGGGGAGTCGGGCGTCGAGGGCCTGCCCTTGAGGGTGTTTTGCCACGTAATACTCAGAAAGCACGAACCGAAGTGCCGTGTGAAATCGTGGTGTTGCGAGCATTGACCGCTCTCCCACCCCCCTCTACCTTCTTAGCGAGCGCTAAGTAGAGCCCCGTTCGGAGGATGGCTGCCCGCCCCTGCCGTGAGAGAGGGACCGATGAGCTCGACGAGTGACACCGCTGCCCACCCCGACGACGTGACCGACCGTCAGGCGACCCCGCCACCCCGCCGTGCCGGTCCGCTGGCCGGAGTACGGGTGGTGGAACTGGCGGGGATAGGCCCCGCGCCCTTCGCCGGCATGCTCCTCGGCGACCTGGGGGCCGACGTCGTGCGCGTCGACCGCCCCGGGGCGACGGCCCTCGGCGTCGAGCCCGCCCGGGACGTCACCAACCGCAACAAGCGCTCCGTCCTGGTCGACCTCAAGTCGGCCGACGGGCCGGGGACCGTACGGGATCTCGCCGCACGCGCCGACATCCTGATCGAGGGGTACCGCCCGGGGGTCGCGGAGCGGCTGGGGGTCGGCCCCCAGGAGTGCCGGGCCGTCAACCCGGCCCTCGTGTACGGCCGGATGACCGGCTGGGGCCAGGACGGACCGCTCGCACCCCGGGCGGGACACGACATCGGCTACATCGCCACCGCGGGCGCGCTCGGCATGATCGGCGCACCGGACGGGCCGCCCGCGATCCCGGCCAACCTGCTCGGCGACTACGCGGGCGGCTCCCTCTACCTCGTCGTCGGGGTGCTCGCCGCACTGCTGACCGCGCGCGTCACCGGCGCGGGACAGGTGGTGGACGCGGCGATCGTCGACGGCACCGCCCACCTGACCGCCATCGTCCAGGGCATGCTCGCCTCCGGTTCCTGGCAGGACGGCCGCGGCCGCAACCTCCTCGACGGCGGCTGCCCCTACTACGCCGTCTACGAGACACGGGACGGCGGCTGGATGGCGGTCGGCGCGCTGGAGCCCCAGTTCTACGCCGAGTTCGTGCGGCTGCTCGGTCTCGACGCCGACGGCCTGCCCGA
>NZ_LIQT01000676.1 GCF_001418415.1 Streptomyces hirsutus | reverse complement strand
AGGATTCGGACCCGTCAGGTCCCTCTTTTCAGGGTCCGCATGTTCACCGAGTCGATCGCGCACCGCGGCCAGTCCAGGTCGCCGCGGAGCCGAGTTCGTCCAGAACCAGGCGGTGGAGTTTGACCCAGACCCGGGCCTTCGACCACTCGGTGAACCGGCGGTGAGCCGTCGCACCGGACGGCCCGAACGACGCTGCGGGAAGCTGCTGCCACGTGCAGCCCGACATGGCCACAAAGACAATCGCTGCCAGCACTTCACGGTCACCGTGCCGACGCCGGCCGCCGCCCTGAGGGAGCCTCCGGCACCAGCCGCTCAACGATTCCCACCACGACCGACAGCCTACCGAGCCAAATGAGATGAATTCTCCTGGACGGCCCCGCACTCGACGATCGGTGCACGGGGTCGTCAGTGACCTCCGTTGTGTGGCTCAGGCACCCAACTCATCGCGTACCACAGCAGTGACGAAGGAGGTCCAGCTTTCCGCAGCCAGGACGAGCACCGGGCCATCCGGTGTCTTGCTGTCGCGCACGGGGACGACGGAGGTGAAATCGTCGGAGACTTCGAGGCAGGCACCGCCATCTGGATTGCTGTAACTGCTCTTGCGCCACGTCACGGTACCCGGGGCTATGGATCGCACGGCGTTTCCTCCAACAGGCGCAGGATGAACTTCTGCGACTCGGCAGGGGACATTGCCTTGTCGCGCACTACATCGTAGGCACGTTGCAGGCGTTCGACCCGCGTGCTTTCCTCGATGAGTTCGCCCGAGTGAGCGTTCTCCGTATACGCCACCGGGCGACCGTCCTTGAGCCGCAAGAACCACGCATCCGTAGCGACCAGGCCATGGACCCCGGCCCTCTGCGGGAGGACCTGCACCGTTACGTTTTCCCGCTCGGCCAGCTCACCCAGGTAGGTCAGTTGGGCCCGCCACTCCCCCTCGTTCTCCAACGGTGTACGCAGGACCGCTTCGGCGAAGATCGTTCGAAATGGCGGGGGGTCTGCGCCTTCCAGCAGTTCCCGGCGCCCGATCCGGGCCTTGATCTGCCGTTCCAGTTCCGCCCCTTTGATCCCGCCCGCCGTCAGCACCTCCCGCGCGTACCCCTCCGTCTGCAGCAGCCCCGGTACCACGCTCACCGCGAAATGCCACAAGCTCACCGCCTCCGCCTCCAGCGCCATGTACCGCCGATACCGCTCGCGGAACTGCGTATGGTCCCCGGCGGCCAACTCCCACAGAGCCAGCAGCATCCCCGGAGCCTCGTAGTACTGGTCGAGGGCCTGGGCGACCTCGGGGCTGCCCAGCGTGTCGCCCTTCTCCATCTTGCCGAAGAGCGACCAGTCCCAGCCCAGCCGCTCTCCGAGCTGCCGCAGGCTGACGCCCTTCTGGGCCCGCAGCCGTCGTAGCTCCTCGGCGAACCGTTGACGCGGTTCCTGGCTGCGGCTCGTGACGACGCGACGCTGTGACAGGGCCGCTCACCTCCATGGACGTTACGGAAGGCGCGCTTCCCGGCGGAGAGTCGTACCACGCCCTCGTAGCGCACTGAATACGCAACGTAATGCGCGATGTTGGGTCACAGTGAGTTATTCACGCGAATTCACCCTGTCTCGCTCCCTCCGCGGCCGCCCCCCTTTTTCCGGGGACGTCACCGTGTTCCAGTGGAGGGTGCGGTCGCACCAGTGGGTGAGGAGGGTCTGGTCGTGGCCGACGGTCAGGAGGCCGGCGCCGGTTTCGGTGCGGTAGGCCTCGACCACCGCTACCAGCGCGGCCGTGGTCGACGCGTCGAGCATCGCGGTCATCTCGTCGCAGATCAGCCAGCGGGGTCGGAGCACCAATGCGCGGGCCAGGCAGGCGCGTTGGAGCTGGCCGTCGCTGACCTCGTGGGGGCGGCGGGTGAGGAGGTCGGGGGTGAGGCCGACGGTGGAGGCCAGTTCCGGGACGCGGTCGGGGACGGTGTCGCGGCGGCCGGTGGCGCGCAGGGGTTCGGCGATCAGGTCGGTGAGGCTCAGGCGGGGGTCGGCGGAGAGGCGGGGCTGCTGGAAGACGACGCCGAAGGCGGTGCGGAGCGAGCGTGGGGCGCGGTGGCGGAAGTGGCGTACGGGGGTGCCGTCGACGGTGACGGTGCCGGCGTCGGGGCGGTGCAGGAGGGCGGCGACTCTGGCGAGGGTGGATTTGCCGCAGCCGCTGGGGCCGA
>NZ_LIQT01000675.1 GCF_001418415.1 Streptomyces hirsutus | reverse complement strand
GCCCCCCGTCCCCCGCCCGCGGCACGTCCGCGTAGGGCACGTCCGCCCACCAGATCTCCGTGGGCCGGGGCCGGCCGTCCCCGGTGTCCGTCACGGTCCCCGCCCCGGCCGGCGCACTCCGGAGGCGGGCCCGGTGCCGGTGTCCCCGGCCCCATCCGTCGACGAGCGCGGCGACCAGCGCGAGCAGGACCACCGCGACGAGTGCGAGCCACCACGACGTGTTCATGACCCGACCGTACCGGCGCGGGCTACAGCCGCGCGCCCTCTCGCGCGCCCTACGTGATCCGCTTCCCATCGAACCGGTGACAGCGCAGGTGAGTTCCCCCACAACAGACCCTGGCGGAGGAGCGACCAAAGGTTTTGCGCCTTACGCTCGATGAACCGCACGACCCCCGTTTTCACTACCCCGCCAGCGGAGGTTTCTGCTTCATGAAGCTCACCGTCGTCGGCTGCTCGGGGTCGTTCCCGTCCGTGGAATCGGCCTGTTCGAGCTACCTCGTCGAGGCCGACGGCTTCCGGCTGCTCCTCGACATGGGCAACGGCGCCCTGGGCGAGTTGCAGCGCCACTGCGGTCTCTACGACCTGGACGCGATCTTCCTCAGCCACCTGCACGCCGACCACTGCATCGACATGTGCGCGTACTTCGTGGTGCGCTACTACCGGCACGACGGAGGCCGCTGCGACCCGCTCCCGGTCTACGGACCCGAGGGCACGGAGCACCGGCTGACCACGGCCTACGCCGACACCCCCTCCGCCTCCTCCATGAGCGAGGTCTTCGACTTCCACACGGTCAAGCCGTCCACCTTCGAGCTCGGCCCGTTCGTCGTGCACACCGAACGCGTCGCGCACCCGGTGGAGGCGTACGCCATCCGCATCGAGCACGGAGGGAAGTCGCTGACGTACTCCGGCGACACCGGGGTGAGCACCGCGCTCGACGAACTCGCCCACGACACCGACCTCTTCCTGTGCGAGGCCGCCTTCACCGCCGGCAAGGAGAACATCCCCGACCTGCACCTCAACGGCCGCGAGGCGGGTGAGTCGGCGGCCCGCGCCCGCGCCCGCCGGCTGGTCCTCACCCACATCGCCCCGTGGACCGACCCGCAGGTCAACCTCGCCGACGCGCGCGCGGTCTACGACGGACCGGTGGAACTGGCGGCGCCCGGCGTGACGTACGTGATCTGACCCCCCGTGCCTTGCCCGCCCGCAGGCCCGCGGGCCCGCCCGCGCCCGCACGCACCGAGGCCCCGGAGCCGTCGTCCTCGACGGCTCCGGGGCCTCGGTCACGCTGTCGCCGTGGGACGACGAGGACCGCTCACGCCTTGGTGGTGTCCTCGACCTCCTCCTCGGGCTCGCGGCCCGGGGTCGGCAGGTTGAACTTGACGATGGCGAAGCGGAAGAGCACGTAGTAGATCGCCGCGAACACCAGACCGATGGGGATGATCAGCCATGGTCTGGTCGCCAGGTTCCAGTTGAGCCCGTAGTCGATGGCGCCCGCGGAGAAGGTGAAGCCCGTGTGCACCCCGAGCGCCCAGGTGATCGCCATGGACAGGGCGGTGAGCACCGCGTGGATCACGTACAGCGCCGGGGCGATGAACATGAACGCGAACTCGATGGGCTCGGTCACACCGGTCACGAAGGAGGTCAGCGCGAGGGAGACCATCATGCCCATCACGGCCTTGCGGCGCTCCGGGCGGGCGGCGTGCGCGATGGCGATCGCGGCGGCCGGCAGACCGAACATCATGATCGGGAAGAAGCCCGACATGAACATTCCGGCGTCCGGGTCGCCCGCGAAGAAGCGGTTCAGGTCACCGTGCACGACCTCGCCCGCGGCGTTGGTGAAGTCGCCGATCTGGAACCAGGAGACGGTGTTCACGAACTGGTGCATGCCGATCGGGATCAGCGCGCGGTTGATCAGGCCGAACAGACCCGCGCCGACCGCGCCGAGCCCGGTGATCCACTCGCCGACCGCCGAGATGCCGTCACCGATCGGCTCCCAGACCAGGCCGAAGAAGACACCCATCACGGTGCCGACGAACGCCATGATGATCGGCACGAGCCGGCGGCCGTTGAAGAAGCCGAGCCAGTCCACCAGCTTCGTCCGGTGGAACCGCTGCCAGAGCACCGCCGCCAGCAGACCCATCAGGATGCCGCCGAGCACACCGGGGTTGTTGTAGGTCGCGGCTATGTCCTCGCCGGCCTGCACCTTCGCCTCGGTGACGGGGAACGCCTTCAGGACGTTGCTGTAGACCAGGAAGCCGACCAGGGCGGCGAGCGCCGTGGAGCCGTCCGCCTTCTTGGCGAAGCCGATGGCCACACCGATGCAGAACAGCAGCGGCAGATTGTCGAAGATCGCGCCACCCGCGGTGGCGAACACGGCCGCGACCCTGTCCCAGCCGAGACCGTCGGCGCCGAACACATCGGGCTGGCCGAACCGCAGCAGGATGCCCGCCGCCGGCAGCACCGCGATCGGCAACTGCAGACTGCGACCCACCTTTTGCAGGCCCTGGAACAGGCCGGATCCCCGCTTCTTCGCGGGAGCCGCCGAGGCGGTGGCGGTGCTCATACTTCCTCCATCGTGGTGGTCTACACCACTGAGTGGTGTAGACCTGTTTCTAGCATGATGAAGGCGATATAAGGAACCCTCGGATTCCGCGACCGGAGGGCTACACTCCGTGCCCGTCCCGCGGCCGTTCCTCCCCGTTCCTCCGGACGCACCGAAAGGCCCCCGGACCCATGGTCCGAGGGCTTGGACGACCGGTTCCAGACTAAAAGACGACGCCCGCAAACGCGATGCCCGCCGGCAGCACTCCCGCCGCCGGCGCCCCCGCGGTCAGGCCTTGGTGGTGTCCTCCACCTCCTCCTCCGCCTCCCGGCCCGGCGTCCTCAGGTCGAACTTCGTGATCGCGAACCGGAAGACCGCGTAGTACACCGCCGCGAAGCACAGCCCGATCGGGACGATCGCCCACGGTCTCGTCGCCAGGTTCCAGTTGATGACGTAGTCGATCAGCCCCGCCGAGAAACTGAACCCGTCGTGCACCCCCAGCCCCCACGTCACCGCCATCGACAGCAGCGGCAGCCCCAGCGAACCGTCCAGCAGCGCGCCGCCCGCGCCCGCCATCACCTTGGAGACGTCCGTCCACCCCAGACCGTCGTCCCCGAACACGTCCGGCTGACCCAGCCGGTTGAGGATGCCCGCCGCCGGCAGCACCGCGATCGGCAACTGCAGACTGCGGCCCATCTTCTGCAGCCCCTGGAACAGCCGCTGCCGGCGCTCACGCAGGGGACCGACCTCGGGACCGGCGCCGGCAGGACTCTGCGTA
>NZ_LIQT01000674.1 GCF_001418415.1 Streptomyces hirsutus | reverse complement strand
GTGGCCACGCCCGCCCCCGCTTCCGCCATGACCCCCGCTCCGGAGGCGCTGGAGCCGGTGGAGGACGGAAGGACCGAACGGCGATAGCGCCGGGCCGTCCCCTTCGCCGCACGGGTCCCGTGCTCCCAGCCCTGACCGGGCCGTGGAGCACGGGACTTCTGCTGAGGTCCTAGCCGTCCAGCCGGACCGGCATCAGCAGGGAGAACGTGTCCTCGTCGTCCGGCCGGCGGATCGCGACGGGCGCCGTGGGGGCGCCGAGCTCCAGGACCAGCCGGTCACGGGCCCCGGCGTCGAGGGCGTCCAGCAGGAACGCACGGTTGACCGCGACACGGCCGCCGTCCCCGCTCACCCCGCCCCCTCCGTCCGTACCGTCGTCGCAGATCCGCACCGTGCCGTCGGCGTCGGCCCCGATCACACTGACGTCGAAGACGGCCCCGTCCTCCTCGCGCACCTCACCCGTGCGGACGGGACCCTCCTGCACCGCCTTCCGGAAGGCCGCCACGTCGACCACGGCGCGGCGCCCGGCGGGGAGGCTGATCAAACGGAGATAGTCCGGGAAGTCGTGGTCGAGGGACCGGCCGGCCACCTGGCGACCGCCCCCGGTCTCCAGCGTCACCCGGTCACCGTCCACGAAGAGCCGTACGGGCTCGGGGCCTCCGGCCAGCGCCCGCATCGCGTCGACGAGTGGCAGCGGCACGACGACCTGCACGCGGGACCCGCCGTGCCCGGTGACCGGGACCCGCGCGACAGCCAGCCGGTACCGGTCGGTGGCGACGAGGCGCAGCGCGTCCCCCTCGATGTCGAAGAGGACTCCGCCGAGCATCGGCAACTCGGGGTCGGTACCGGCCGCGAAGCGGACCGCGTCCAACGCGGCGGCCAGTTCGGGCGAGGCGAGGGCGGGACGGGCGGTGGCGGTACGGAGCGGGGTCATGGATTTCTCCCTGTCGTCGAGTAGGGCTCGGAGCATGGAGAACTCACCGCGGGCATCGGACAGCCCCCGCTCCAGGCGGCGCAGGTGCGCCTCCAGGAGCTGCTGCACGAGATCGGTGTCCGCGCCGGTCCAGCCGGCCAGCACCAGCCGGATGTCGGCCAGGGGCATGCCGGCCCGCCGCAGCCGCGCCAGCAGCCGGGCCTCGTCCAGCTGCCCGGGGGCGTACCAGCGGTAGCCGCTCACCGGATCGACCCAGGCGGGTACGAGCACACCGGCACGGTCGTAGAACCGCAGGGCGCTCACGCTCAGGCCGCTGTCCCGGGCCATCCCACCAATGCTGCGCATCTCGCTCTCCACACCCGAGACCCTCATGCCTCGACAAGGTCGAGGGTCAACTCCGTGCCTGTTCCCTCCCCGCTCGGCCGGCCGTCAGGTGACGGCGGCGGAAGCGGGTGAAAGCCGTGGGACCGGGCCGGTGCGGGAGGAAGTCCTTGATGCGCCGGGCGCACTCGCGAGGGCTTGCCGTGCCGGTGTCGCACACCAGGTCGTAGTCGCCGTGGGCGTGGACCAGATCGTACTGGTGCGCCGCGAAACCGGCGGGCGGTCGCCCCGGGCCGGTTCGCGACGGGTCGGTTCGTCCGGCGGACCGTGCACGCCGGCGAACAGGACGTCCTCCGGCGGCAACACGGTCGGGCAGTCGGGCAGTCGCCACGGTTCGCTCAGCACATGGCCGACCACGATGTCGTCGCCCACTCGGGCCAGGGCCGCGATCGAGCGGTGGAGGCCCTCTCCGGTCCGCCGCAGCGCGGTGTCGAGCTGCTCCGCCCGAAGCTCCCGCCCGGTGCGCATCGCGTTGAAGCCGTCGAAGGCCAGGTGGAAGAGGACACCGTCGTCCAGGATGTCCAGAAGCTCCCGGGCGATGCTCGTCCTGCCCGAACCGGAGGTGCCGTCGAGGAAGATGGTCCGGCCCGATGTCATACCGGCATGATCGCCTGTCACCAGCCCCCCGGCTCCACCCCCGCCGGGGTCAGGACGGCGAGGGTGCCGGTGGCCGTGCGGAGGGCCTGTTCGAGGGGGACGGGGGAGTGCAGGGTGCCGGTGCCGTCCGGGGGGACGAGCCATTCCAGGCGGCCGCTGGGCCGGTACGGCGGCGGCACCGCCACCCAGGAGCCCCGGCCGACGTGCCGCACGCCGAACCCGATCCACTCGCTGGCCGGGTCGGGCGGCAGGAAGAAGCCGACGCGGCGGGCCGTGACGTCCACCAGGGTGGGGCCGGGCACCTTCAGCGGGTCGTTCCACAGGAGGTCCAGGGCGAGCAGTCCGAGCCGGTCGGGAACGCTGAGCACGTCCCAATAGCGTCCCGCCGCCAGCAGGGCCGTCCCCGTGCCGTGGTCCCACTGCCGTTTGCACTCACCGGGGTCCCGGGCCGCGGCGGCCAGCCATTCGACGGCCTGTTTCCATCTGGCGCTCTGCATGTCCCACCCCGGGCACGGTCGGCCGCGCCGCCGAGGGCGCGTACTGGTCCGGGCCGGCGGCCTCACGGGCGTGCGCGCCGGCCCGGCGTGCAGCCATGGTGATAGATATTTCTATGCGCCGGAAGGGGTGCCGCAGGCTTGCGTTCCCTCGTTCCGCGTCATGCGGTGTTCCACCCGAACGAGAACACCTCCGAGGGGAAAACCCGTTCGGAGGTGTTCGATTCCGGGGGGTGTGACGCGAGGAGGGGAGCGGAGGGTGCGCCGTGGTCAGCTGGTGCGCTTCGCGCGCTCCGCGTTCCGCTGCTTGACGCGCTCCGCCTCCTTGCGGACCTCGGCCTGAGTGGCCTGCTCACGCTCCAGCCACTCGGGGCGTTCCTCCCTGAGGGCGTCGATCTGCTCCGTGGTGAGCGGCTCGGTGATCCCGCCGCGGGCGAGACCGGCGATGGAGACGCCCAGCCTCGTCGCGACCACGGGGCGGGGGTGCGGGCCGTTGCGCCGCAGTTCCTGCAGCCACTGGGGCGGGTCGGCCTGGAGCGCGTTCAGCTCGGCGCGTGAGACGACACCCTCCCGGAACTCGGCGGGGGTGGCCTCGAGGTACACACCCAGTTTCTTCGCCGCGGTCGCGGGCTTCATCGTCTGGGTGTTTTGGTGCGACGTCATGGGGTCCAGGGTATCGACCGTACGCGCGACCGCCGACCACCAGCGACGACCACAGTCTCTTTGCATGATCGCCGACCAGGGCCGGTGACCGTGAGCGGCCGCCGTGATCGGCGGTCCCGGCCCGTGGCCACGGACGGTAACCTGGCCGGGTGAAAGGCTCGGATGTATCCCCGTCGTTCCGGCTCGTGTACGCGCCCGGGGTGATGCCCGGCAAGTGGGTGCGCGTCTGGAACGAGCGGCTGCCCGGTGTCCCGCTGACCCTCGCCCAGGTGCCCGCCGCGGAGACGGGCGGCCTGCTGCTGGCCGGGGACGCCGACGCGGGACTCGTCCGGCTGCCCGTCGACCGGACGGTGCTCAGCGCGATCCCCCTCTACACCGAACAGACGGTCGTCGTGGTTCCCAAGGACCATCTCGTGACGGCGGTCGACGAGGTGTCCCCGGAGGACCTGGCCGACGAGATCGTGCTGCACCCCCTCGACGACGTCCTCGCCTGGGAGACCCTGCCCGGCAGGCCCGCCCTCGAACGCCCCGCGACCACCGCCGACGCCGTCGAGCTCGTCGCGGCCGGGATCGGCGTGCTCGTCGTACCGCTGTCCCTGGCGCGGCTGCACCACCGCAAGGACCTCACCCACCGGCCGCTCAAGGACGCCCCCGAGTCCGGTGTGGCGCTGGCGTGGCCCGAGGCCGCGACCACCGACCTGGTGGAGGACTTCATCGGGATCGTCCGCGGCCGGACCGTCAACAGCACCAGGGGCCGCACCCAGCCCCGGGATTCCGCGCAGGAGAAGCAGAAGAAGCAGGACAAGCCCAGGCGCACCGCCGATAAGGGCGCTGCCCGGCAGCAGGCGGCGGGCGGGCCGGCCGGCCGGGGGCAGCGGAGGGGCACCGGCGGGGCCCCTAAGAAGAAGGGCGCCGGCGGCACACCGAAGAACCCGCGCCGGGGCAAACCCCGCCGCGGGTCCTGACCTCGGGCTCCCGGGTTCCGCGGGGCGCCTACTTCACCGTCGAGGCAGGTGTCGGCGCCGGGGAAACGGTGTTGAGGTCCTTCAGCTCCTCGGGGATCTCGAGCACCAGCACCGGGGAGCCGGCCTGCGGGGCCGGCGGCGTCACCTGCTCCCGGGGCATCTTGGGCGGGCTGGTCTGCTGGAAGTTGACCTGTTCGTGATTGACCAGTCCGGTCTTTTCCAGGACCGTGATGTGGTCCAGCACGGTGTCGTTGGCCTGGTCCGCCAGCTGCCGCACCAGGGTGTTCCTGGTGTTGGCCCGGATCTTGGCGATCGTCGAGAAGATCTGGCCGTGCGTCACCCGCATGATGTTCACGGCCGTGGTGTCGAACTCCTTGTCGTTGGTGGACTTGATGGTCTCCACGAACTGCTGCTGCTGGGGCGAGGCCTGGTTGGGCAGGGTGATGCCCAGTTCAAGGGAGATCCTGCGGCAGCTCTCGTCGAGGCGTCCGTGCCCGACGACCAGGTGCTCGCCCGCCTCCTTCATCTCCGGCGTCGTCCCCCGCTCCATCGCCAGCAGGCCCAGGGGGTGTTCCCACAGCCCGGCCGCGCGCACCTTGACCACGAAGTCGCGGTCGGCCTCGGTCAGCTGGCCGTACTGCGTGTTGGCGACGACCCGGTCCTGGGTGCTCGATGTGGTCTGCACGCCCAGCATGGTGGGGTAGGCGAGCGCGGTGAGGGTGAGAACCATGGCTCCGCCCACGAACGCGGTTCCTGCCGTGCTGCGCGAGATGCGCATCGTTCCTCCTGGTGTATCAACAGCCCAACACCAGTGAGTACGGATGGAAGCGGCAGGACAATCACCGTTCCGGAAGAAATCTTCTGCCGGGCTGCGACGGTGTTCCCGCCGGTGCCTCCGCGGGGCGCCCGACGGCGACGACTGGTGCGGCCGTACGGCGTCGGGTGCCCCTTTTCGCGAACTCAGGGTGCGTACGAGGCGTTCCGCGCCGTACGCACCACCTTGTCGCCGTCGGCTCCGCCCAGCAGGCCGGCGGACACCCAGTCGGCGACCGTTGCCCGCACCCGCGTGACCAGCGCGCCCCTGCTGCCGAAGGGGGCTCCCGCCCAGATCTCGTCCAGCAGGGTGACACCGTCGCTCCGGGCGGGGTTGGCGACGCCGGAGTCGGAGGTGCCGAAGATCACACGCGGCTCCGAGCGCCGGAAGTAGGCGTGCGTCGGGTCCTCGGTCCCCTCGGCGAAGGGCGCGAACTCGACGCCGTTCAGCGTGTGGTGCAGCGGCTTCCCGGCGACCGGGGTGAGCGAGGGCAGCAGATCGCCGGAGAGGCCGGCGTTGCCGTACAGCGCGCACCGCAGGAGCTCGGTCGACGGGTGGCGGGCGACCAGGTTGACCGGGCCGAGGAACAGGGTCTGCAGCGTGGGGTCGTCGAGCGCGCGCTCCACCCTCAGCCGGAACGGGACCAGGACCCGCACGGTGTCACCGGCCCGCCAGGTCCGGGAGACGCCGAAGCGGCCGCCGGGAACCGGGGTCCCGGGCACCGCACGCCCGTTGACGGTCACCCGGAATCCGGCGGTGGCCCAGGACGGCACGCGCAGCAACAGGGTGAAAGAGGCGGAGCCGCCCCCGATGGTGAGCGTGCTGCCCTGTTCCTCGGGGAAGCGGGTGGTCTGCGTGACCGTGACGCCCTGGGCGGACCAGGTGAGTGCGGAGGGACTGTAGAGGTTGACGTACAGGGCGCTCGCGTCGGCCTCCGCGAAGTACACCGAGTCCTGGTACTTGGTGGCGCTCTCCAGGCCGGTGCCCTCACAGCACGTCGTGCCCTGCTTGGGTGTGTAGTCCCGTACGTGACCGGGTGTCAGGCCGACGAAGTAGGTGACGAGCGGCTTCTCCGCGTCCGGCCGGTCCTGCCTGGAACCGAGGACCTGGTTGTACAGGGCCCGTTCGTAGTAGTCCATGTACGCCGGGTCCTGCTCGTGGAAGAACAGCGTCCGGCTCAGTTTGAGCATGTTGTACGCGCAGCAGGTCTCGGCCGTGGCGGCACCGATCGTGCCGGCGATGACATCGCGCGCCCGCCAGAACTCGCCGCTGCTGGTACCGCCGATCCCGTACATGCGGTGCGGTACGACCATGTGCCAGAAGTTCTTCGCGGCCGTGAGGTAGCGCTCCTCACCCGTCTCGTCGTGCAGCCGTACCAGGCCGGTGAAGACCGGGATGTGCTGGTTGGCGTGCAGCCCGTCGAGGACGTCGGTGTTCGCGGCGCACGCGTCGATGAGCCGGTCCAGGTCGAACAGGCGGGCCAGGGCGAGGTGTTCGGCCCTGCCGGTGAGGGTGTGCAGGTCGCAGACCGCCTCCACGATGCCGCCGAACTCCCCGCTGGAGAACAGCCCCCACATCCGCTGAAGCGTGGCCGCCGGCAGCGCGGACAGCCGCGCGTGCATCCAGTCGCACAGTCCGGACGCCAGGTCGAGGGCGCGGTCGTCCCCGGTGGCGAGATACGCGTCCAGCAGCCCCCGGAGGATCTTGTGCGCGGTGTAGTACGGCGCCCACACCCGGGTGTAGTCGCTGCCGGTCATCGACTCGAGCTCGATGAACTGCGTCTCCGGGTACGCGGCGAGGAACCCCGGGTGGCTCGGTCCGCCCCAGGTGCGGCGCAGGGTCGCGTCGAGCCCGCGGCCGGAGGCGTCGGCGAAGGTTCCCCCGGACGTCTCGTCGAAGGCGTACGAGGCCAGGTCGCCCCGGCCGGTCGGCGCGTCGACGGCACGGCGGCCGGCCAGCTCGGTGACCTCGGCGCCGGTCAGCGCCCGCGAGAAGATGTTGACCTCCTCGAACGCGCCGGCGAACACCGGGTCGCCGGCGAAGTGGGAGCGGCCCAGCCAGTGGTGGGCGAGGGCGCCGAGTGCCGCCGGGGTCAGCGTGAGGGCCGTGTCGCGGGCCACGGCGGTGCCGTCGACGTAGAGGGTTCCGGTGGTGCCGTCCAGGGTGACGGCCAGGTGGCTCCACTCGTCGAGCGGCAGCGGCGCGGTGCCGTCGAGGCCCTGTTCGCCGCCCGGCCCGGAGGTGGTCACGGCGAACCGCGGCACGCCGTTCGCGTTGCGGGCCGCCAGGTACAGGTAGCGGGTCGTGTCGTCGCCGAAGTCGAGGACCCGGGCCCAGGCGGCACCGTGCGCGGGCCGCACCCACGCGGACAGGGTGAGCGCCGGGGGGCTGCCGAGAACGGCGGCGGGGAGGTCCACGTACTGGTAGGAACCCCGTACCTGTTCCGCGGCCCGGCCGAACCGGCCCTCGACGCTCAGCACCGCCGGGTCGTGGCGCAACACCTCCCGCACCTCGGCCAGGGCCCCGATCATGGTTCCGATCCGGTCCGCGAACACCCGCTCGCCGGTGCTGCGGTACGCCTGCGCCAGCATGGTCAGGAAATGGCCCGTGTAATGCCCGCGCAGATTGCCGTTGGCCTCGCCGTCCAGCCCTTCCCAGCCGCCGGGGGCGACCGCGCCGCCGGCGGACAGGCCGGCGTTGGCGCGGAACACCTGGAGCAGCCGGTGCACGTCGTAGCCCCGGGCGTGATCGAGCATCAGCCGCCGCTTGTCGGCGAAGACGCCCGGACCGAGCGTCACGTCCTCCAGCCCGAAGGGACGTACCGTCCACGCGGACGGTACGACGGTGGTGAAGGCGGCGGCGGCGTAGGTGGCGGCTGTCGCGGTGCCCGGCGCGCCCGGAGCGGCGGTGGCTCGTCCGGTGGCCGCGGCGGAGAGCGAGGTCGCCGTCGCCGCAAGGGCCGCGGTCCGCAAGAGGGTTCGTCTGGAGAGGGGCCGTGCCATGAACGCTCCTCTGATCGAGTGATCGAGTGATCGGGACTGGACATCGAGCCCAAGGGTTCGAGATTGCGAACGTCGTGCGAATGGTCGACCAGACGATAGGGAGGGGGCGGGGG
>NZ_LIQT01000673.1 GCF_001418415.1 Streptomyces hirsutus | reverse complement strand
GTGGCGGTGGCGGTGGCGGACACCCGATGTCAGGTGGGAGAGGAAGAACAGGCCCACCGCGAGGGCCGAGACGGTCGCGCCGGCGGCGGTGCTCAGGTGCCAGGAGAGCAGCAGGCCGAAGAAGGTGGCGGCCGTGCCGAGCAGCGCCGCGATCGCCATCACCGCCCGCACGCTGCGCGCCCACGGCAGCGCGGCCGCCGGCGGGGCGATGAGCAGGCCCAGGACCAGCAGCGTCCCCACGATGTGGAAGGAGGCGACGATGGCCAGGGCCAGCAGACCCAGCAGGACGGCGTGGGCGACGCGCGGACGCAGACCGAGGGTGCGGGCCTTGCGCGGGTCGAACGCCAGGGCGAGGAAGGCGCGGTGGCCGAGGACCGAGACGGTCAGTGCCAACAGCAGGGCCGCGCCCAGCAGCACCAGGTCCTGTTCCCGGACGGCGAGGACGTCGCCGAAGAGGAACCCGGTCAGGTCGACCGCGAAGGACTGCGAGCGGGACACGATGATGACGCCGAGCGACAGCATCCCGACGAAGAGCAGGCCGATCCCGGTGTCCTGGGACAGCCGCGGGGTGCGCCCGAGGGCGGTGACCCCGGCCGTCATCACGGCCGCGCTCAACAGCGCTCCCACCAGCAGGTTGCCTCCCAGAAGCGCGGCGAGCGCGACGCCGGGCAGCAGTCCGTGCGACATGGCGTCACCGAGGAAGGCCATGCCTCTCAGCACCACCCAGGTGCCCGCCAGGGCGCAGATCGCCGACACCAACATCCCGCCCCACAGGGCCCTTTGCACGAAGGTCACCTCGAAGGGGCCCGTCAACCATTCCATGCGAGCACACTACAATGACAATCATGTTCAATAAAACCCCCTCCGCTGCCCTCGGGGACCGGATGCCGCCCCGCGTCCGCTTCGCCGGGCTCTCCGCCGGCTACCCCGGCCGACCCGTGCTCGATCAACTCGAAGGCGAGATACCGGCGTTGGCCGTGACAGCGCTGATCGGCCCGAACGGCAGCGGGAAGTCCACGCTACTCGCGGTTCTGGCCGGCGTGATCCGCCCCACCGCGGGCGAGGTCCGGCACGAGGGAGCCCGGCCGCCGGCGTTCGTCCCGCAGCGCGGGGCCGTCGGCGACACGCTTCCTCTGACGGTCCGGCAGACCGTGGAGATGGGGCGCTGGGGCGAGCGGGGACCATGGCGCCGGCTCACGCGGCGCGACCGGACGGTGGTGGACGAGGCCATGGAGCGCCTCGGCGTCACGGCGCTCGCCGCCCGTCAACTCGGCGAGCTCTCCGGCGGACAGAGGCAGCGCACGCTCATGGCACAGGGTCTCGCCCAGGAGTCGGACCTGCTCCTGCTGGACGAGCCGGCCACCGGCCTCGACCCCGAGGGCAGGGAGCGCACGGCGGCGCTGCTGACGGAGTTGGCCGCCGGCGGGGTGACCCTCGTCCACGCCACCCACGACCTGGACGCGGCGCGCTCGGCGGACACCTGCCTGCTGCTCCGCGACGGCCGTCTGGCCGGTCAGGGACCGCCGGACCGGCTCCTCACCCCGGCGGCGCTCGCCCACCTGTGGCAACCGGTGTGAGACCTGCGTCAGCCTCGCGGACTACTCCTGCGGGCTCGCTCCCGCGGGCTCGCTCCCGCGGGCTCATGCCTCGGGTCGGTCCACGCGGATCAGTGTCTGCTGCCCGTTGGCGACGAGTTTCCGTTCACCGTCGTCCTGGACGCCGAACACCTCCAGCCGGCACACGGTCAGGGTGCGGCCGGACTTCAGGACCGTCCCGATCGCCTCGATGCGGCTGCCGACGGCGGGGGCGAGGAGGTTGATCTTGTACTCGACGGTGAGCACTTCGGCGTGCTCGGGAAACAACGTCAAGGCGGCATAGCCGCCGGCGCTGTCCGCGAGGGCACTGGTGGCACCGGCGTGGAAGTAGCCGTGCTGTTGGGTCACTTCGGGCCGGTACGGGAGCTCGATGTGTACGCGGCCGGGTCCGATGCGGGTGACCCGCGCGCCGAGGTGGGCCATCAGCCCCTGGCGTTCGAAACTGTCCCGGACACGTTCCCGCACCTCGGCGCTCGCCTGTTCCTCCTGCTGCGTCGGGTCTTCCACGTGCTCTCCTTCGACGGACATCACGATCGGTGCACGGAATGAGACCGGGCCGCTGGCGGGCACAGCTTCCCCCCGGCGGGAGCCTCTCCGACGACGATCGTCGCACCCGCCCGCGGGGGACGGTGCGGCGCGTCCGACGACACCCGCCCGGGGCACGGGAGCGACAACGCCGGCGGACGCGCGCGAGCGGCCCCGAGGCCCGGGTCGGCACGGGGCAGGAGGGCGGGGGCACGGTGATCCACATCAGCGGGGTGGGTGTCCCCCTCTCTCCCCTGGAGGGCCACTGCGGCCGCGCGACCCCCACTCGGCCGTCACCAGCAGGAGTGAGGGCTTCGTCGCATGGAGTCCAGCGCGGAGGAGGAAGCCGGCGGCCGTGGCACTCCAGCGCCCTCCGGAGGCCGGGCGGACCCGCTTCTGCACCTTGAGCGCTCCGGTCGGCCCGACTGGCCGACCGGAGCGCTCAAGGGAAGTGCTGGAGCGGTCGCTGGAGGAGGAGTACCGCCCCGGCGTCCGGTCAGCGGGGGGCGAGGAGCTCGAGCGTGTCGATCACGCGGTTCGAGAAGCCCCACTCGTTGTCGTACCACGCGACCACCTTGATGTGGCGGCCGTCGACGCGGGTGAGGGCCGAGTCGAAGATCGACGAGGCGGGGTTGCCCGTGATGTCGGACGACACGAGCGGGTCGTCCGAGTACTCGAGGACACCGGCGAGCGGCCCCTCCGCTGCGGCGCGGTATGCCGCCAGCACCTCGTCGCGCGTCACGTCGCGGGCGACGGCCGTGTTGAGTTCGACGATGGAACCCACCGGCACCGGTACGCGGATCGAGTCGCCCGACAGCTTGCCTTCGAGGTTCGGCAGCACCAGGCCGATCGCCTTGGCGGCGCCGGTCGTGGTCGGCACGATGTTGACGCCGGCGGCCCGGGCGCGACGGGCGTCGCGGTGCGGACCGTCCTGCAGGTTCTGCTCCTGCGTGTAGGCGTGCACCGTCGTCATGAACCCGTGCTCGATGCCGGCGAGTTCGTCGAGGACCGCTGCCAGCGGCGCGAGCGCGTTGGTGGTGCAGGAGGCGTTCGAGACGATCGTGTGCACGGCCGGGTCGTAGGCGTCGGTGTTGACCCCGAACGCGAGCGTGACGTCGGCGCCGTCCGACGGCGCACTGACGAGCACCTTCTTCGCGCCCGCGTCGAGGTGGGCGCGGGCGGCCTTGGCCGAGGTGAAGCGGCCGGTGGCTTCCAGGACGACGTCGACGCCGAGGTCGGCCCACGGCAGCTGCGCCGGTTCGCGCTCGGCCAGCACCGTGATCCGACGGCCGTCGACGACGAGGGCGTCCCCGTCGACGGTCACCGGACGCCCGAGCCGGCCGGCCGTGCTGTCGTAGGCGAGCAGCCGGGCGAGCGTGGCGGGCTCCGTCAGGTCGTTGACGGCGACGATCTCGAGGGCGCTGTCGCGTTCGAGCAGTGCGCGCAGCACATTGCGTCCGATGCGGCCGAATCCGTTGATGGCGATGCGAGTCATGAGTGATGTCCCTTTCCTTCGCCACCAGGCTCGCCCGCGGTTCGCGCCGCCGACAGTGGCGAGATCGCCATCGTTCAAAACGATCCCGCCACGATGCTATTCGCCCCGGGTGAAGGTCCGCCGGTACTCGCTCGGTGTGGTGCCGAGGACGCGCTGGAAGTGCAGGCGCAGGTTCGCGCCGGTGCCGAGGCCGACGTCGGCGGCGATCTGTTCGACGCTGCGCTGCGACCGCTCGAGCAGTTCGCGGGCCAGGTCGATGCGGGCGCGCATCACCCACTGCATCGGCGTGTAGCCGGTCTCCTCGACGAAGCGTCGGGAGAACGTGCGCGGCGAGACCCCGGCCTGCCGCGCCAGTCTGTCGAGGGTGAGGGGCTCGCCGAGCCGGTGCAGCGCCCACTCTCGGGTGGTGCCGAAACGCTCGCCGAGCGGCTCGGGGACGCTGCGCGGCACGTACTGGGCCTGGCCGCCGCTGCGGTAGGGAGCCGCGACCAGGCGGCGGGCCGCGTGGTTGGACGCGGCCACCCCGAGGTCGCCGCGCAGGATGTGCAGGCACAGGTCGATGCCGGAGGCGGCGCCGGCCGAGGTGAGCACGCTGCCCTCGTCGACGAACAGCACGTTCTCGTCGACCTGGACGAGCGGATGCCTGACCATGAGTTCCCGCGTGTAGTGCCAGTGCGTCGTGGCGCGCCTGCCGTCGAGCAGGCCCGTGGCGGCGAGCGCGAAGGCGCCCGTCGAGATGGCGGCGAGCCGCGCGCCCCGGGCGTGGGCGGCGATCAGTGCGTCGAGGACGGCCTGCGGCGGGTCGTCGCGGTCCGGGAACCGGTAGCCGGGGACGAAGACGATGTCGGCCCACGCGAGCGCGTCGAGGCCGTGGGCGACGGAGTACGACAGGCCGTCGCCGCCGGTCACGAGACCGGGTGTCGCCCCGCACACCCGCACCTCGTACGGCATGCTCGCGCGGGTCGTGAAGACCTGCGCGGGAATTCCGACATCGAGCGGCTTCGCACCCTCGAGCACAAGGACGGCGACGCGATGCAGGCGGGAGGCTGGCATGGGACAGAGGCTACGTGGGGCGTGACGTCGGTCTCTGGCCGCAGACACTGCGCCACTGGGGCCGACGTGTGAGCGCGTCTCCGATCCTGAACGACCCGGACGAGCATCCCGAACCGAGCGTGTCGAAGCCTCGGGCCGAGGCGTCCGCGAAGGGAGACAACACCGGTGCCGCCCTCAATGAGGGCGAGGGCGTGGCGCACGGTCGGGGTGAGGTAGACGCCGATGTCACCGCCCTTCCACAGCCCGAGCACGGGCAGGCCGACGGCAGCGACGGTGGCACTGCGTACACCCGCAGACGCCCGGTGAGGACGCCGCCGCGGCATCCCTGCCGGAAAGCGCGGCGAGCGCCACGTGACGAGCGCCGGACGGTGCGCGGTCGGCCGCGCACCGTCCGGCGGCCACCGACGGCGTCAACCGGGATCCATCCATGCCCCGTATGAGTGACGAACTGGAGTGCGCAACAACCCTGTTGAGACGTAAGTTGTGGGGCAACACACCCGCTGGCTGAACACGCCTGCCTCGGCTGAGAGACGGACCGTACCCATGAGCGACCCCGAGACGACGCCCGGAACCGCCGCACACCAGAAGATCGACACCTCGGTGCCGCATTCGGCCCGGATCTGGAACTACTGGCTGGGCGGCAAGGACAACTACCCGGTCGACGAGGAGGCCGGCGACGCGTACACCGATGTCTTCCCCGGCATCGTGACCATCGCCCGCAGCAGCCGGGCCTTCCTGCGACGCAACATCACGTATCTGGTCTCCGAGGCCGGCATCCGGCAGTTCCTGGACATCGGGACGGGCCTGCCGACCGCCGACAACACCCACGAGGTCGCCCAGCGCATCGCCCCGGAGAGCAGGATCGTCTACGTCGACAACGACCCGATGGTCCTGGCGCACGCCCGCGCCCTGCTTTACTCCACCTCCGAGGGAGCGACCGCCTACGTCGACTCCAACGTGCTGGACCCGGAGCGCGTCCTGGCCGCCGCCGCCAAGACCCTGGACCTCTCCCGCCCCACCGCTCTCATCCTCAGCAACATCCTGGGCCACATCGCCGACCACGACGAGGCGCGCTCCATCGTGAAGCGGCTGATGGACGCGCTGCCGTCCGGCAGCTACCTGTCCATCAACGACGGTTCACGGGGCTTCGACCCGGGGTTCGAGCAGGCCCAGGACGGCTACAACAAGAGCGGTGCCGTCCCGTACAACCTGCGTACCGTCGAGGAGATCACCTCGTTCTTCGACGGCCTGGAGCTCCTGGAGCCCGGCGTGGTCTCGGTCACCCGGTGGCGCCCGGACGCCGACGCACCCGACGCTCCGGTCATCGCCGAGCACGGCGGCCTCGCCCGCAAGCCGTGACGCCCTGACGGGCCACGGGCACCCCCGCGCCCCGTGGCCCGGACCCGGCCCCACGCGTCCCCGCCGGCTCGCCCGTGTGCGAGTCGGCGGGAACACCGCGACCGCCTCCGGTGTTGATCCCGTGCGACGGGACGAAAGGCGGAGACGGTGCACGGTGAGTACAAGGTTCCCGGCGGCAAGCTGGTCGTCGTGGACGTCGAGGTGACGGACGGCGTACTGCGGAACACCCGTGTCGCGGGTGATTTCTTCCTCGAACCGGACGAGGCGCTGGACGCCGTGAACCACGCCCTGAACGGCGCTCCGGCGGACCTGGACGCGGCCGGCCTCGCCGCGCGGATCGACGCCGCGCTTCCCGAGGGGACCGTGATGTACGGGCTGACCTCGGCGGGCGTCGCCGTCGCGGTGCGCCGCGCGGTCGCCCGCGCCACCGACTGGTCGGACTACGACTGGCAGCTGATCCACGAGGGCCCGCAGCCCCCGGCGCTGCACATGGCGCTGGACGAGGTGCTGACGGCGGAGGTGGCCGCGGGACGCCGTCCGCCGACGCTGCGGGTGTGGGAATGGGGCGGCCCCGCGGTGATCATCGGCAGTTTCCAGTCGCTGCGCAACGAGGTCGACCCGGAGGGAGCCGAGCGGCACGGCATCGAGGTGGTGCGCCGCATCTCCGGCGGCGGCGCGATGTTCGTCGAGCCCGGCAACACCATCACGTACTCGCTGTCCGTGCCCGAGTCCCTGGTGCAGGGGCTGTCCTTCCAGGACAGTTACGCCTACCTCGACGACTGGGTGCTCGGCGCCCTCGGCGACATGGGCATCAGGGCCTGGTACCAGCCGCTGAACGACATCACCACCGACCAGGGCAAGATCGCCGGCGCCGCCCAGAAGCGAATGGTGGGCCCGGACGGCGGCCCGGGCGCGGTGCTGCACCACGTGACGATGGCGTACGACATCGACGCCGACAAGATGCTCGACGTGCTGCGCATCGGCAAGGAGAAGATGTCCGACAAGGGCACCAGGAGCGCCGAGAAGCGCGTCGACCCGCTCCGCCGGCAGACCGGCCTGCCCCGCGAGACGGTCATCGAGCGGATGATCGACTCCTTCCGCGCCCGGTACGGCGTGTCCGGCGGCAAGGTGACCGGCGAAGAGCTGGCCCGCGCCCGGGAGTTGGCGCGGACCAAGTTCACAACCCCTCAGTGGACCGCACGCGTGCCCTGACCCGCCCGGTGCCTCCGACGGCCCGCTCCGCGCCCACCCGTCGGCCGGCGCCGTGACGCCGCCACGATGCCTCAAATCGCCTGAACCCATGGGAAGTACGGCAAAGCACCACCCCCTCGTGGCACTCCCCTGTGACCCCGCGCCTACGGAGCGAGTTCGCCCTTCCGCCCCACGGGGAAGCGTGTGAGACTGGCGTCCCGTCCGCAGTGCGGGCCCCCTTCCGCACCGACCCCCACGAGAAGTGCGCCGTGCGTTCCTTTCCTCTGCCGATAGCCCTGACCGCGCGCCTGTCGCCGGTGGTCGTCCTCGCCGCGGCGGGCTGGGCACTGTCGTCCGGGTCCTCCTCCGAGCCGCAGGCCGCCGAGAAGAAGCCACCGGAGACGACGGCGTCGCAGTCCGCCTCCGCCCCGTCGACGACGGCCGCGCCGAAGACGTACACCGCCGCTCCCGTACCCTGCGGCAGCGTCGCCGAGAAGACCGTCAAGTCCCTTGTGCCGGGGGCGAAGGCGGCCGGCAAGGAGATCAAGTCCACCGACTCCGAGCTGCGCCGGACCTGTTCGTGGAACGCGCTCGACGGCTACGAGTACCGCTGGCTCGACGTGTCCTTCGAGGTCCTGCAGTCGGACGACGCGGCCGAGAAGTCGTACCAGGGGCGGCTGAAGGACAGGAGCGGCGGGGGCGCGGTCCCCGGGCTCGGGGACGCCGCGTACTCGGTCGTGGACCTCAGCACCGAGGACAAGCAGCAGACCCGGGAGGGCGTGGTGGTGGTCCGCGCCTCCAACGCGCTGGTGGTCGTGACGTACAACGGCAGCGACTTCGAGTCGAAGAAGGCCCCCTCCACGGACGAGATCAACAAGGGCGCCATCAAGGCCGCCAAGGAAGCGGTGGCGGCCCTGCTGGCGGGCAAGGGCTGAGTCCAGCGGGTACGACGGACCGGGGCAGGGGGCGCGTCTCGGCGGCCGGGACACCGGTCTCCGGGGCGCGGGTCAGCCGTTGAGCGCCGGGATCACGTGTGTCCCGTACACGTCGATCACGGCCTCCGGGGCGTCGTGCATGTCGTAGACGGCGAACTGGTCGACGCCCAGCGCGCGGAGCGCCTTCAGTTTCTCGACGTGCTGCTCCGCCGTGCCGATCAGGCAGAACCGGTCGACGATCCGGTCGGGCACGAACGCGGTGTCGGGGTTGCCGCTGCGGCCGTGGTGGGCGTAGTCGTAGTCTTGGCGGGAGGCGATGTAGTCGGTCAGTTCGTGCGGGACGACGCCGCTGTCGGCGCCGTACCGGGCCACCAGGTCGGCGACGTGGTTGCCGACCATCCCGCCGAACCAGCGGCACTGTTCACGCGCGTGGGCGAGTGCTTCCGGTGAATCGTCCTCGGTGACGTAGGCCGGGGCGGCGACGCAGACGGTCACCTCGGCGGGGTCGCGCCCGGCGGCGACGGCGGCGTCCTTGACGGCCTTGACCATGGTCTCGGTGAGGTAGAGGTCGGCGAGCTGGAGGATGAAGCCGTCGGCCTCCTCCCCGGCCATCCGCAGCGCCTTCGGCCCGTACGCGGCCATCCACACGGGGAGCCGGGAGTCCTTCCCGATCCAGGGGAAGCGGACGACGGTGCCGCCGCCGAGGTCGGCCTCCCCGCCCTCGGCGAGGGTGCGGATGACCTTCATGGCCTGGCTCATGCGGGCCAGGGTGTTGGGTGCGCGGCCGGCGACCCGCATCGCGGAGTCGCCCCGGCCGATGCCGCAGACGGTGCGGTTGCCGAACATGTCGTTGAGGGTGGCGAAGGTGGAGGCGGTGACCTCCCAGGCGCGGGTGCCCGGGTTGGTGACCATCGGGCCGACGGTCAGCGTCGTCGTGTGGGACAGGATCTGGCTGTGGATGACGAACGGTTCCTGCCAGAGCACGGCGGAGTCGAAGGTCCAGCCGTGGGTGAAGCCGGCCTGTTCGGCGCGCTTCATCAGGTCGACGACCCGCGAGGCCGGCGGGTCGGTCTGCAGTACGAGTCCGAAGTCCATGCGCGCCGCTCCTAGGTGAGGTACTGACAGGTGGACCGCGGGGTGTAGACGCCGTGCCCCGCGCGTCCGGTGTACTCCCGCTCGGTGATGACGGGTTCGCCGCGCGAGAGGACGGTCTCGACGCGGCCGGTGACGCGCTTGCCCTCGTAGGCCGAGTAGTCGACGTTCATGTGGTGGGTCTCGGCGGAGATGACCTGCTCGGCGTGCGGGTCGTAGATCACGACGTCGGCGTCGGCGCCCGGCGCGAGGGTGCCCTTCTTCGGGTACAGGCCGAACATGCGGGCCGGGGTGGCGCAGGCGATCTCGATCCAGCGGCGGCGGGTGAGGTGTCCGTCGACGACTGCCTGGTGGAGCAGGTCCATGCGGTTCTCGATGCCCGGCAGACCGTTGGGGATCTTCGAGAAGTCGCCGCGGCCGAGGTCCTTCTGGCCGGTGAAGCAGAACGGGCAGTGGTCGGTGGAGACCACCTGGAGGTCGTTGGTGCGCAGGCCCCGCCACAGCGCGGCCTGGTGCTCCTTCGGCCTCAGGGGCGTGCTGCACACGTACTTGGCGCCCTCGAAGTCCGGTTCGGCGAGGTTGTCGGCGGACAGGAACAGGTACTGCGGGCAGGTCTCGCCGAAGACGTTCAAGCCCTCGTCGCGGGCCCGTGCCAGTTCGGCGACCGCCTCCGTGGCGGAGACGTGCACGACGTACAGCGGGGCGCCGGCGACCTGGGCGAGCCGGATGGCGCGGTGGGTGGCCTCGGCCTCCAGCAGGGCTTTACGGACCTCGCCGTGGTAGCGGGGGTCGGTCTCGCCGCGGGCCAGCGCCTGTTCGACGAGCACGTCGATCGCGATGCCGTTCTCGGCGTGCATCATGATCAGGCCGCCGTTCTCGGCGGACCGCTGCATGGCGCGCAGGATCTGTCCGTCGTCGCTGTAGAAGACGCCGGGGTAGGCCATGAACTGCTTGAAGGAGGTGACGCCCTCCTCCACCAGCCGGTCCATCTCCTTGAGGGTGCCCGGGTTCACGTCGGAGACGATCATGTGGAAGCCGTAGTCGATGGCGCAGTTGCCCTCGGCCTTGGCGTGCCAGGTGTCCAGTCCCTCGCGCAGGGAGCGGCCGACGCTCTGTACGGCGAAGTCGACGACGGTCGTCGTACCGCCCCAGGCGGCGGCCCGGGTGCCGGTCTCGAAGGTGTCGGAGGCGAAGGTGCCACCGAACGGCAGCTCCATGTGGGTGTGGGCGTCGACGCCGCCCGGCAGGACGTACTTTCCGGTGGCGTCGATGGTCCGGCCGGCGGTGAACGTCTCGGCGGCCGGGGTGCCCGAGGCGGCGAGGGCGGCAATGCGGCCGTCCTCTATCAGGACGTCGGCGTGGAGTTCGTCGGAGGCGGTGATGACGAGGCCACCCCGGATGACGGTACGGCTCATGCGTGCACGCTCCGCTGGGTCGTGGTCGAAAGGTGCGGGTCGTCGGTGGCCGGTCGCGCCCGCGCGGCGGTGGCCGCACATCGATCCCGGCCCCGCGCCCCTCGAGGGCTTCGCCCCGCACGGGGGACGCGGGCAACCGGAGGCGGGCGCCGGGCCGCTGCTAAAGGCTTCGCAGAGCCTGTTCGAGGATGGCGGCGCCCTCCTCGGCCTCCGTGACGTTGAGGGACAGGGGCGGGGCGATGCGCAGGGCACTGGTGTTGTGGCCGCCGCCCTTGCCGAGGAGCAGTCCGCCCCGGCGGGCCGCCTCCAGTACGGCGGAAACCGCCTGCGGATCGGCCTCGTCGGTGCCCGGTGCGGTCAGCTCGATGCCGATCATCAGTCCGCGCCCGCGGACCTCCCGTACGGCGGGCACCTGGGCGGCGACGGCCCGCAGGCGTTCGATGAGCAGGCCGCCGACCCGCCGGGCGTTTCCCTGCAGGTCGTGTTCGAGGAGGTAGGTGAGGTTGGCCAGGCCGGCGGCCATGGTGACCTGGGTGCCGCCGAACGTCGAAATACTGTTGGAGTCGAGGCAGTTCATGATCTCGGCGCGGGCGACGACGCCGCCGATGGACATGCCGTTGCCGATGCCCTTGGCGAAGGTCACGATGTCGGGCGGTCCGCCTCGGCCGTGCGCCTGCCAGCCCCAGAAGTGGTCGCCGGTGCGGCCCCAGCCGGTCTGCACCTCGTCGGAGACCCACAGGACTCCGTGGGCGTGCAGGACTTCGCGGAACGCCGCGTACAGTCCGTCGGGCGGTGAGGTGAAGCCGCCGACGCCCTGGATCGGCTCGGCGATCAGGGCCGCGGGCGGACGCGTGTGGCCGAGCAGGTCCTTGAGGTCGTCGACGCAGGCCGCGATGAACTCGTCGTCGCCGAGCCGGGCGTACGGACCGCGGGTGCGCACGCCGCCGTGCACGTACAGGGTCTGCAGCGGGGACAGCGAGGTCGGGGACCAGCCGCGGTTGCCGGTGATGCCGACGGCGCCGAAGGAGCGGCCGTGGTAGCTGTTGCGCATCGCCAGGACCGTGTTGCTGCGCCGGTAGGCGGTGGCGAGCAGCAGGGCGGTGTCGTTGGCCTCGGTGCCGGACGTGGTGAAGAAGACCCGGGCGTCCGGGATGCCGCTCAACTGGGCTACACGTTCGGCGAGTTCCACCATCTGCCGGTCGAGGTAGAGGGTGGAGGAGTGGATGATCCGCCCGGCCTGCTCGGCGATCGCCTTCGTCACCTCGGGCAGGGCGTGGGCGGTCATGGTGGTGAGGATGCCGCCGAAGAAGTCGAGGTACCGGTTGCCGTCGGAGTCCCAGACGTGGCGGCCCTCGCCGTGGGTGATCTCGAGGGGTTCCTCGTAGTAGAGGGCGAGCCAGTCGGGCAGCACGGAGCGGTGGCGGCCCAGGAGGTCGTCGGTCACGGCCGCACCAGCCCTTCGTAGGCGTCGGGGCGGCGGTCGCGGTAGAACGCCCACTGCTGCCGGACTTCCTCGATGAGGCCGAGGTCGAGGTCCCGGACCACGAGTTCCTCCTTGCTGTCGCTGGCGACGTCGCCGACGAACTGTCCGCGGGGGTCGACGAAGTACGAGGTGCCGTAGAAGTCGTTGTCCCCGTACTCCTCCTGGCCCACGCGGTTGATCGCGGCGACGAAGTACTCGTTCGCGACGGCCGCGGCCGGCTGTTCCAGCTGCCACAGGTGGGACGAGAGGCCGCGGTGCGTGGCGGACGGGTTGTAGACCAACTGGGCTCCGTTGAGTCCGAGTTGGCGCCACCCCTCCGGGAAGTGGCGGTCGTAGCAGATGTAGACGCCGACCTTGCCGACGGCGGTGTCGAAGACGGGCCAGCCGAGGTTGCCGGGCTTGAAGTAGAACTTCTCCCAGAAGCCCTTGACCTGCGGGATGTGGTGCTTGCGGTACTTGCCGAGGACGGTGCCGTCGGCGTCGATCACGGCCGCGGTGTTGTAGTAGAACCCCGACTGCTCGACCTCGAACACCGGCACGACGATCACCATGCCGGTCTCACGGGCCAGTTCCCGCATCCGGGTGACGGTCGGTCCGTCGGGCACGGGCTCGGCCCAGCGGTAGTGCTCGGCGTCCTGGACCTGGCAGAAGTAGGGGGAGTTGAAGACCTCCTGGAACCCGATGATCTTCGCGCCCCGTCGGGCCGCCTCGCGGGCGTGCTCCTCGTGTTTCGCCAGCATGGACTCGGTGTCGCCGGTCCAGGTGGCCTGGACCAGGGCGGCACGTACGACGTTGGCCATGAGCTGCTCCTTCGACGCGACGTCAGCGCCTCTACGCCCGTAGAAACGGTCGTAGAGGGACGAACGTAAGCCTCTCGGACGGCCTTGCCAAGACCATCGTCGTGAAGCCGCGGAGTCGATCATGTTTCGCACTCCGGTGGGTGAGTTCCGGCACCCGTCGTCGGGGCCTGGCCGGCGGGTGCCGGTCAGGCGGTGAATCCCGCGACGCGCAGGGCGTGCAGCAGGTCCCCGTAGTGCTCCTCCGAGACGCCCCGGGCGGCTCCGAGGAGCAGCGGGACGAGCCGCTCGGGGCCGGGAGCCGCGCTGCGGGCCGCCTCCTCGGGGGTGCGCGTCCTGACGCAGGCGTCGAGCAGCGTGCGCACCTCACGGTGGCGGTCCTCGGCCGCCAGTGCGAGGACCGCCCGGCCGGTTTCCTCGGCGGGCCGCACCATGCCCTGGCGCAGGATCTGCTCGGCGTCGCCGGCCTGCCCCGCCGCGGTCAGCGCGTCGGCCGCGGCGACGAGCCGGTCCACGGGCAGGGAGGCGGCCTCCCACAGCAACGTCGTCCAGTCGGCGCCCAGACCCGCGCTCCGCATCCCGTTCGCGAGCAGCGGGAACCGGACGGCCGGCCACGACGCGGCCTCGGCGAGCAGGGCGTGCGCCTCGCCGCTGCGCCCGTCGCGGCGCAACCGCGCGAGGGTGCCGACGAGCCGGGCGACCTCCTGCCGCTCCGCCGCACCGACGGGATCCCCGGCCGCCCACGACTCGCCGTGCACGCCGGGACGCGCCCCCACCCGCTCCTCCCCCGCGCCGTCGACGACCCCTGCGAAGCGCGCACCGCGCAAGGTACGGGCGGTACGGACGACGGGGACGGACGCCGGGACGGGAGCAGGGGCGGGAGCAGAGGCGGACCCGGAACCGGGCTCGGGTGAGGGCTCAGGTGAGGGCTCGGGTGAGGGCTCGGGTGAGGGCTCGG
>NZ_LIQT01000672.1 GCF_001418415.1 Streptomyces hirsutus | reverse complement strand
AGCAATCCGCCGCGCGGCCGGAGCCGGCCGCGCGGCGGATTGCTGCGCGGGGGACGTAGCGGCGCCCTGCCCCTCGGGGCCGGCCGTGTCCGCGCCGGGTCGCCGGCGGGCGGGTTTCGGTCCCCGTACCCAGCCCTGCGGGTCCGACGGCGTTGCCGAAGGAGTGCCCATGCGCTTCCTGCCCCCCTCTTGCCCTGTGCCTGTGCTGCTCTGACTCATCTGGTTTCCACCGGTTTGAACTTCTTTGCGCCGGGCTGCGTTTCATCCACCGAGCCCGCCGGACAGCACAACGGGCCGACGGGCACAGCGGTTCAAGGTGAGGGGAAGAAGGCACGCGCCGATGAGCGCAGACTCGGAAGACAACGCATCGAACACCGTCCGCAACGTGGCAGCGGCCGGTGTCGGCTGCGGCTGTCTGATGTCGCCGGCGATCCTGGTGATCGGCGCGTGCGTCGTCATCGTCCTCGGCGGATTCGGCGTGCTGCTGGCGCCGCTGATCGCCCTGATCCTGCTGTTCGGCGGGGGCGGAGGCAGCGACTCCGCCAACGAGGCCATCGGCCACGAGATCGAGAACGTCTTCGGCGGCGACGGCAAGGAGGAGCTGGACGAGAACACCGTCCCGGACGACCTGGTGGACAGCATCAAGGAGGCCGGCGAGCTGTGCTCGGACATCGGCCCGATCGTCATCGCGTCGCAGCTGGAGAACGCCTCCGGCTTCAACGCCGAGATGAAGGGCGCCAACGGCGAGAAGGGCATCTCCCAGCTGCCGCCCGAGATCTTCGAGGAGTACGGCGAGGACGACGACGACAACGACGAGGTCGACGCCACGGACACCGCCGACTCGATCATGGCGCAGGGCCGCTACATGTGCGACCTGGCCGAACAGGCGAAGAGCGCCATCGACGCCAAGACGGTCGAAGGGACCGTTCTGGACGTCACCCTGGCCGCCTACAAGGTCGGCATGGACGCCGTCATCGAGGTGGGGGGCGTCCCGCAGTCGAACGACGCCCTCGGCTATGTGGCCGCCATCCGCGCCCAGTTCGCCAAGTACGCCGGTATAGCCGCCCCGCCCGACGGCGCCACCCCGGGCGTCACTCCCAGCCCCGACGAGTCCGGCGACGAGGGGACTCCCGCCCCATGAGGAGGACAGCCATGACCCACTTCGATGTGTACATCTCCGACGACGGATTCGCCCGCATCGGCCAGGCACCCGTCGCCCCCGTACCGGGCGAGTCCGTGCACGAGGCCGTACTGGATCATTTGCAGCGGTACGCGGAGCAGTACGGCACCGCAGTGCAGGCGACCGTGACCGACGGACCGGGCGACGCCCACTTCACCCTGGAGGTCGCGCCGGACGGATCGAGCCGGGTTCTGGTACCGGAGGAGCCGGGGGAACCGGAGGTTCCCGAAGGCCCGACGGAACCGGAGGTACCCGAGGACTCCGAAAACCTGGAGGTCTCCGAGGCCCCGGCGCCTGTGCCGCCTCCCGTGGCCGGGTCCGCCATCGCCGCGGCCGTCGCCCGCGCGCGGGCCACCGCCGCCGGCGACACCGCGAACCCGCCGGTCCGGATCAGCATCCCGGCCCAGGCCACGGCCCTCGAACCGGAGCTCGTACCGGGCCAGGAGCCGGCCATGGAGCGGGAGGCGGAACCGCACCCGGCCCCCGAGCCGGAACCGGCACCGGCATCCGACCCACCCCCGGAGCCGACACGCAGGACCACACGGGGCGTCACCGAGGAACTGTCCGCCCCCGTGGCCGCCGTGGACCTGTCGCCCGAGCTGATCGAACGGATCACCCGGATCAACGCGTTGGCGGCCGTCGGCCGACTGGACGAGGCGCTGGACGACGCGACCGCGCTGCGCGAGGCCATGACCGCCGAGATGGGCGCCGAACACCCCGACGCCCTGGAGGCGCGGGCGATGGAGGCGTACTTGGCGCACCTGCGCGGGGACCACCGGGAGGCCACGGTGCTGGCCCTGTCCGTGGCCCGCATCCTGTGCGGGGCCGGCGACCCGCAGGCGCCGGCGGCGGTGGCGAGGGCGGCAGCCGCGTGGCAACGGCTGGACGACGACCGGGCAGCGGAGATCCACGGCAACGAACTGCTGCACATGTGGGGCAGATTGCACAGCGCCGGCCGCCTGTCCCCGGCGGACGAACACCTGGCCCACCAGGTCCGCATCCAGTTGGAGGACCTGACGGCCTACGTCTGACCGGCCCGTCGCACGCCGCCGCCGTGCAAACCGCCGTACAAACCCGCTGCACAAAACCGCCGTGCAACCCGGTCGCACAACCCCGTTGTACGACGCATGTATCCAACGTCAATGAAGTATCGAACGAGCGTCGAACACGCCTGGCGACACTCCACTCCGCCGGAGGTTCCGGCTCCCCGTCCCACGGCAGGGAGCCGGCCGTCCCAAGGAGCAGGAGCGCACCATGAACGTGACGGTGATCGGATCGGCAAGCGCGGTGTCCCCCGAGGAACGGGCACTGAGGGACCTCTACCTGGAGCACGGCCCGGCCCTCTACACGTACGTGCTGCGCATGCTGAACGGGGACACCCACCGCACGGAGGACGTCATCCAGGAGACGCTGCTGCGCTGCTGGAACAAGCAGAACCTGGCGGACGGCGAGGGAATGGCCGTACGCCCCTGGATGTTCCGCGTCGCCCGCAACATCGTGATCGACGCACACCGTACGAAGATGGCCCGCCCGCTGGAGATAGGCGGCGCGACCTGGCTGACCGAACTGGGCACCGAGGCCGACGACATCGAACGCATGCTGTCGTCCATCGTCCTGCACGACGCCCTCCAGGCCCTGACGCCCGCACACCGCGAGGTCCTGGAGGCCACCTTCTTCGCCGACCGCACCACCCAGCAGGCGGCCACCGCCCTCGGCGTCCCCCAGGGCACGGTGAAGTCCCGCGTCTACTACGCCCTGCGCAGCCTGAAGACAGCCCTGGAAGACCGGGGCATGCACTGACCGTGCTGCTCGACTGCTCCAGTGATCGAACCGGCGGGTATGGCGGCAGCGGCCACGCTGACGGCCTGGCTGATGCGCCGGAGCGGTCGAACAGCCCGACGGGTCCCGTCCGCGGGAGGAGCCCGGCTGTCCCGGTGCGCGCTCGGCATCAGGCCGTGTGCCAAAGGAAGCGGGAGCGCACACCGGTCCGGCCTCCTGGATCGCTCAAGTGCACGAATGGACGCAGAATGCGGTAAATGGTTCCCATCCGTCGGCGTGGGCCGTGGAGGAGTGACTGGCGTGCTTGAGGTCCCGCTTTGGCTGTGGGGGGCGTTCGCCGCGACCGTGGTGGTGTCGCTGACGGTGGACCTGCTGGCCCATCGCACCGCGCACGTCATCGGCTTCAAGGAAGCCGGCGCCTGGAGCGCCCTGTGGGTGGGCCTCGCCCTGACCTTTGGTGCGGTCGTCTTCCTGGTCCTCGGTGCGACGGCGGGCACGGAATACATCACCGCATGGCTCCTGGAGAAGAGCCTGTCGGTCGACAACCTCTTCGTCTTCGCCGTGATCTTCGCGTACTTCAAGGTGCCCCGCGCCTACCAGCACCGTGTGCTGTTCTTCGGTGTCATGGGAGCCCTGGTCTTCCGCGGGATCTTCCTCTCCCTCGGCGTCGCCGTGGTCAGCCGCTTCACCGCCGTGCTCTTCGCCTTCGCCGCCGTCCTCTTCTACAGCGCCTACAAGCTCCTCAAGGACGAGGAGGAGAGCTTCGACCCGGGCAGAAACTTCGCCGTACGGCTGCTCCGCAAGATCATGCCGGTCCGCGACGAGTACGCCGGTGCGAAGTTCTTCGTCAAGGAAGCCGGCAAGCGCGTGGCCACCCCGCTCCTGGCAGTGGTGGCCGCCATCGAGGCAGCCGACCTGATCTTCGCCGTCGACAGCGTTCCCGCCGTTCTCGCCGTCAGCGACGACGCCTTCATCGTCTACACCAGCAACGCGTTCGCCATTCTCGGTCTGCGGGCCCTCTATTTCCTGCTCGCAGGGCTTTTGGACCGGTTCCACTACCTGAGCAAGGGCCTCGCGATCATCCTCGCCTTCATCGGCGTCAAGCTCGTCCTGCAGGCGTCCCACAAGACGATCAGCACCAGCGTCCCCGAGATCCCCTCACCGGTCAGCCTCGCGGTCATCGTCGTCGTCCTGGCCGGTTCCGTAGCCCTCAGTCTGCTCCGGCCCGCCCCACCCCACCCGGTGCCCGGCGGTCCGAACGAGAAGGCGGCCTCGCCGCCGGAGTCGGCAACCACCGAGAACCCCGGCCCGGGCGGAGGCGCACATACCGAGCAGGACCGGGACGGGAAAGATCCGCCCCGACCGGCGGGCTGATCAACGCCGGAGAACGCGCGCGCGTTCCCGGTGTCCTTCTGCGACCGCGGAACCTACTATTAAAGAATGAGTAAAGCCGAGCGTGAGACCGGTTCCCCGGGAGCGCTTGTCTGCCCGGTCTGCAAGCAGCCCGTGACCACGACTGTGAAGGGCCGGCACAAGACTCTCGGAATCTTCGTGCCCGTGTGGCGCCCCGGCCCCTGCCACAACGCCGAGTGCCCCGAATACCTGAAGGAATCGAAGCAGCTCGGACGCCAGGACCACTGACGCGGCCGAGCCGGGGGCGTCGCCTGCCTCCGTCTGGAGCCGGATCCTGAAGCCGGTTCCCCGAAGAGCCCCGGAAAACCGCTCAGGGCCCCGCCCGTGCATGCGGATCAGGCCCCTGAGCCGATACTTCACGGTCGGGGTGGCGGGGTTCGAACCCATGGCCTCTTCACCCCGAACGAGGTGCGATCGACATCGGCCCAGGAGGCTTGCCGTTTCGCCTGTTCAGGGCGTTGGGGCGCGGTTCTTCCGGTCGGTCTTCGAGACTATGCCGCCCCCACCCCTGACGTATGGCAAACGCCGTGCATATCGGCGTTGTCCGGCCTCCCGGCTGGTCGAGCGCCCTGAATCGTCGGCTCAGGCAGCGGCGGGCAGCTTCTCCTCGCGTCGTCGGCAGTCCCGGCAGTGTCCGGGCTCCGGGGCGTGGAAGGCACGCTCGCAGCCGTCGCAGGTCTGGAACGGCAGGACGGCCGGGCGTTCGGCCAACGGCGGGAGCGGGGCCGGAGGCGGCGCGGGCAGGGGTGTTTCCCGGAGGCGGAAGGCGAGGAGGCCCACCGGGCGGGTCAGGAAGTGGTCGGGGAGCCGTGCCGTGAGATGCGCGGTGATCCGGGAGGGCGCGACACCTGCCGCGAGCCACTGCCCGACGGCCGGCGCCAGCCGCACGGCCTCCCGCTCGGACAGGAGGAGCCGCGGATCGACGCGGCGGAGCGCGGTCAGCACGGCGACTGCCTGCGGGTCGGCGTCGGAGAGCGACGCCGCCTTCTCCGGCCGGTCCGGAGCGGGGAAGGACGCCACTTCCGTGACCGTCGCTGGTGAGGACGTGGCGCGCTCGGCCGCGGGCGGCTTCCGGGGCCGGGGCGGCTTCGGCGGTTCCGGGGAGCCGTCGGGCTCCGGTGGCCCGTCCGGCTCCGGTTCCGGGCTGCCGCCGGGGACGTCGTAGAAGTACGTCAGGGTGCGGATCTGCCCGGAGGGCAGGCGCTCACAGCGGCGTTCCAGGTAACCGGCGGCCTCCAGCTCCCGCAGCGCCCGGGAGATCAGGATCTCGCCCTCGGTGAAGTGCGCGCACAGGGCATCGATGCTGACGGGGGTGCCGGTGGGCAGGGAGAGGATGTAGACCGCCACGCCGACGGTGACCGCGCTGCCGCGCCGCTGCGCGAGGGCGTTGGAGATCACCGTGAAGTCGGCGGTGAGCCGGGTGCGTACGTGGATCACGCCGGAGGTCGGTGCTCCGGCGTGATCCACGTACG
>NZ_LIQT01000671.1 GCF_001418415.1 Streptomyces hirsutus | reverse complement strand
GGCACGGGGCTTTCTGCGTTTCCCGTTGTGTTTATGACGGCTCCACCAGCTTTGTGTCGTAGGCCAGGATCACCGCCTGGATGCGGTCCCTCGAGCCCGTCTTCGCGAGGACGCGGCTGACGTGGGTCTTCACCGTCGATTCGGCGAGATGGAGGCGGGTGGCGATCTCCGTGTTGGTCCAGCCCTGGCCGATGACAGTGAGGATCTCGCGTTCCCGCTCGGTGAGGGTCTCCAGCCGGGGGTCGCCGTACGGGGTTGTGGGCGTGGAGGGGTCCTGGCGGGTGGACGTCGGCAAGTGGTGGGCATAGGCGTCCAGGAGACGGCGGGTCAGGCTGGGTGCGACGACCGCGTCGCCGGTGGCCACGGAGCGGATGCCGGAGAGGAGTTCCTCCGGCTGGGCGTCCTTGACGAGGAAGCCGGAAGCGCCGGCGCGGAGGCCTGCGTAGGCGTACTCGTCGAGGTCGAACGTCGTGAGGATGAGGACGCGGGTGCGGTCGCCGGCGGCGACGATGCGGCGGGTGGCCTCGATGCCGTCCATGCCGGGCATGCGGATGTCCATCAGGACGACGTCGGGGTGCAGTTCGGCTGTCATGCGGATCGCTTCGCTGCCGCCGGACGCCTCGCCGAGGACCGTCATGTCGTCCTGGCTCTCCAGCAGCATGCGGAAGCCGAAGCGCTGGAGGGGTTGGTCGTCGGCTATGAGGACGGTGGTCACTGCGGGGTTTCCTCCGGGAGGTGCAGGTGGACGCGCCAGCCCTGTTCGGGGTGGGGGCGTGGGCCGGCCTCAAGTGTGCCGCCGTACAGGGCGGTTCGCTCACGCATTCCCGGGAGGCCGCGGCCGTCTGCGGGAGTGCCCGTTCCGGCTGTGCCGGTGTCGGTGATCGTGGCCGCGACGGCGCCCTGGCCGCCGTAGGCGAGGGTGATCTCGGCGGTGGTGTTCGGGCCGGCGTGCTTGAGGGTGTTGGTGAGGGCTTCCTGGATGACGCGGTAGACGGTGAGCTGGCGGCCGGCGGGGAGGTCGGCCAGGCCTTCGACCGTGGTGTGGACGGGGAGGCCCGCGGCGCAGACGCCGTTGATGAGCTGCTCGAGGTCGGTGAGGGTGGGCTGGGGGGTCAGTTCGGCGGGGTGATGGCTGGTCTCGTCGTCCCGCAGGACGTTCAGGAGACGGCGGAGTTCGCTCATGGCCTGGCGGCTGGTGGTGCCGATGGCGTCCAGTGCCTGGGCGGCGCGTTCCGGTGACTTGGCGGCCGCGTACTTGCCGCCGTCGGCCAGGCCCGTGATGACGGAGAGGTTGTGGCCGATGATGTCGTGCATCTCGCGGGCGATACGGGCGCGTTCCGCGGCGGTGGCGAGCTGGGCCTGCTGGTCGCGTTCGATCTCGAGGCGGCGGGCCCGGTCCTCCAGGGCCTCCGTGTGGTTCTGCCGGGTGCGGACCGTGATGCCGATGAGGGCCACCACGACGACGGACGTCAGCTGCGAGCCGATCTGCTGACTCCAGCGGCCCTCCCCGTGGCGTGCCGCGGAGACCACGACCGGGGTGAGGACGAGGGCGGTCACCCACAACAGGTTGCGCAGCGGAAGGCGCAGGGCGATGTGGTAGATGACGACGAGTTGGAGGAGGGACGCCTGCAGGGCGGTGCCGGTCCATGCGTTGACGAAGGCGAACGGGGCCACAGCGAGCAGGGCCGCCGCGGGGTGCGTGCGCCGCCACAGGAGGGGCACGGAGAAGCCGACGCTGAGCGTCAGGAGGAGCCAGGCCGGCGTGTCGGGGTTGTGGGTGGTGGTGAGCCAGCCACCACCGAGGACGTCGATGAGGGCGGCGGTCACCCAGAAGCCGGTGATGTGCAGGTCCCACGGCAGTGGGTGGCGCCGGTCCCAGGCGCGCACCCGCCGGGTGACGCGTTGGACGTACTGGGTGAGGGGTTCCGCCGTGCGCTCGCCGGGGCGGTCACTCGCCACCTCACGGGTGCCCGCGCCTGTGCGTTCGTCCGTCCGCTTGTCCTCCGCCGTCTTTGTCGTCTCCGTGGTTCTCGTTGTTTCCGTCGCCACGCGGTCCATGGTGGTCGGTTCGTTCGCCGGGCGGAACAGTGAGCGGGACACAGAGTGGAACACCGGGCGGAACACGGCGGGCGCCACGGCGTCAGACGTCCCGGCGGCGCATGGTCACCGCCGCTGCCGCGAGGGAGGCCGCCGCCCACAGGGTCAGGGCGAGCAGTGCGGCGCCGGGTGTGGCCGCGCCCGGGCCGTGCTGGGCGGTGGTGAGGGACTCCAGGGCCTTGGCGGGGAAGTAGCGGACGGCGTCGTCGACGACGGCGTACGGGAGCATCCGCAGGACCTCCGGGACGATCATGACGAGGCCGATGTAGGCGCCGGTCGCGAGGGGGATCGAGCGGGCGACGGCGCCGAGTCCGAGGGCCATGACGGCGAGGAGGGTGAGGCCGGCCGCGTTGCCGACCAGGCCGCGCAGGACGCCCGCGTCGCCGAGGGCGGCCGCCTGGTCGGTGTCGGTGAGGAAGGACTGGGCCAGGGGGAAGGTGAGCAGGTTGGTCCACAGGCTGAGGACGAAGGCGATCGCGGCCAGTACGGCGGCCTTGGACCACAGGACGGGCAGGCGGCGGGGGACCGCGGTCATCGTGGCGCGGATCTGGCCGGTGGAGTACTCGCCCGCGGTGGCGAGGATGCCGAGGACGGCGAGGTTGATGGTGGCGAACTGGGTGCCGAGGAGGACGAAGACGACCGTGTCGAGGCCGCCTTCGCCACTGCCGTCGTAGGCGGCGCTGATGCCCGCGCCCATGCCGAGGGTCAGGACGGCGGTGGCGGCGAGGTTGATCCAGGTGGAGCGGAGCGTCCACAGCTTGTGCCATTCGGAGCGCAGGACGCGGTACGGGGTCACCCGGTATGCGGGGGCGACGGTGGCAGGGGCGGTGGTGGTCATGCTGCCGCTCCTTCCACGGTGGCGGTGTACTCGATCGTGTCGTGGGTGAGGTTCATGAAGGCCTCCTCGAGGGAGGCCGTGTTCGGGGTGAGTTCGTACAGGGGGATGCCGTGGGCCGCGGCGGTTCGGCCGATGTGTTCGGCGTCCGTGCCGCGCACGGTGAGGCTGCCGGGGGCGTCGGTGGTGAGGGTGACGCCGGGGGCGGCGAGGAGGCCGGCCAGGGCGGCGGCGTCCGGGCTGGCGACCTGGACTGTGCCCGTGCCGGACCGGCGGACGAAGTCGGTGACGGTGGTGTCGGCGAGGAGCCGGCCGCGCCCGATGATGACGAGGTGGTCGGCGGTGAGGGCCGTCTCGCTCATGAGGTGGGACGAGACGAGGACCGTACGGCCCTCCGCGGCCAGGGACTTGAGCAGGGTGCGGATCCACAGGACGCCCTCGGGGTCGAGGCCGTTGACCGGTTCGTCGAGGACGAGGGCGGCCGGGTCGCCGAGCAGCGCGGCGGCGATGCCGAGGCGCTGGCCCATGCCGAGGGAGAAGCCCTTGACCCGGCGGTGGGCGACCTCGGTGAGGCCGGTCCGGGCGAGGACGTGCTCGACGCGGCTCCGGGGGATGCCGTGGGTGTGGGCGAGGGCCTGGAGGTGGTGGTGGGCGGTGCGACCCGGGTGGACGGAGCGGGCCTCCAGCAACGCGCCGACCTCGGTGAGCGGCGCGGGGTGGGCGGCGTAGGAGCGGCCGGACACGGTGGCGTGGCCGCGGGTGGGGGCGTCCAGGCCGAGGATCATGCGCAGGGTGGTGGACTTGCCGGCGCCGTTCG
The DNA here is from genome assembly GCF_001418415.1 of Streptomyces hirsutus. Classification (GTDB taxonomy): domain Bacteria; phylum Actinomycetota; class Actinomycetes; order Streptomycetales; family Streptomycetaceae; genus Streptomyces; species Streptomyces hirsutus. The sequence goes on along the minus strand of NZ_LIQT01000671.1, from coordinate 822 downwards.
GGCCGAGGAAGCCGGTGACGGTGCCGGGGCGGACGGTGAAGGACAGATCGGTGACGACGGTCCGGTCGCCGTAGCGTTTGGTGAGTTCCTGTGCCGTAATCATGCGTCGATGCTCGTCCGCGCAGGGGGTGGTGGGCGTCGGACCGCGGGCGGTATTCCGGGTGAGGGCGGTCGTACCCGGGTACTACGGTGGCCGGTACGGGCCATCACCGAAAGCGACCTGATCATGCCGGTCTCCGCGCCCCCGTTCCGGCTGCCCGAACCGGCGTCCTCGTGGGATACGCGCGTCAAGGAGTGGGCGCCCTGCGTCCGGCAAGCCGTCGACCGGGGCGAGGCGGCTGAGGGAACCGATGCCCACGAGGTGATCCGCGCTGTCTCCGCCCCCTCTGCCACGGCCTGCTGACCACCGGCGAGCGCCTCGCCGAGGCCGCCGCGGCCTCGGCTTGCACGGGAGCGTACCTGCGGGGGTGAAAGGGCCTTGCGTGACCGGCTTCTCGCATCCGTCGCCGAGGGCGGGGCACCGTGCGTGATCTGCGAGGGCGCCGTGGCTTCAGGTCCGTCGGCCTCGGCGGTGAGCCGGGCAATGGACTCGGCCCTGTTCTCGTACAGCTACCGCCAGGCGGCGTGTAGCGCTGAGTAACTACTTGGGGCTGCGGTCGCGCTGCTGGAGGGCGGCGAAGTCGGCGTGCGCCGTCTCGACGGCTCGGCTGGGCTGGCAGGGCTTCGTTGTCCGGATTTATGATGGGGTGCCCGGGCGGGTGCGTGAAAGCGGGGTGCCCGGGGTGGGATGTTACGGGGGGACCCCGGCCCGATTCCAGCGGG
>NZ_LIQT01000670.1 GCF_001418415.1 Streptomyces hirsutus | reverse complement strand
CGGTGCCAGCGCACCCGCGCACCCGTATGTCCGCGCCGCCCGCCCTTCACAGGCCGGTCGCGGCCACTGCCGCCAGTTCCTCCGGGGTGAGGGGGACGGCGGCCATGTCGGCCGGCAGCCCCCACGCGCGCAGCAGGTGCGCGGCCGCGATGCCCCACGGAAGCCGCAGTCCCGCCGCCGCGAGGAGATCCGTACGGGCCAGCATCTCGGCGACCGGCCCGGTACGCACCCCGGACGGCGTGAGCAGCGCGGCGTCGTCGGCCCAGCGCAGGGCGAGATCCACGTCATGGGTCGCCATGACCACCGTGGTGCCCCGCTCGCGCAACCCGGCGAGCGTCGCGAGCAGCCGCTCCTGACCGTCCGGGTCGAGACCCGCGGTCGGTTCGTCCAGGATCAGGACGCGCGGCCGCATCGCCACCGCCCCCGCGATCGCGGTCCGCTTGCGCTGCCCGTAGGACAGCAGATGCGTGGGCCGTTCGGCGAGCGCGGTGATGTCGAGCGCGGCCAGCGCCTCCGTGACCCGCGCCCGTACCTCCGTGTCGGACAGCCCGAGGTTCAGCGGCCCGAACGACACGTCCTGGCCCACGGACGCCGCGAACAACTGGTCGTCCGGGTCCTGCACCACCAGCTGCACCGTCGTCCGCAGCCGGGTCAGCCCCTTGCGGTCGTACCGGACGGGCCGGCCCGCCACGGCCAACTCGCCTCCGCTCGGCCGCAGTCCACCACTCAGCAGCCGCATCAGCGTGGTCTTGCCACTGCCGTTGCGGCCCAGCAGTGCGAGCGCGCGTCCCTCCCGCACCTCGAAGTCGAGGCCGGTGAGCACGGCCGGGCCGTCCTCGTAGGCGAAGGAGGCGTCCCGCAGGGTGACCAGGGCGGGGTCCAGTGAGGGAACCAGGGCGGGATCGTTCACGGCATCCGGCTTTCCAGGAAAAGGGCGACGGCGGCCAGTGCCGCGAGAAGCAACAGGCTCACGGCCGTGAACCGTACGGAGACACGCGCCTCGGGCACCAGGACGCGCAGTGTGCCGTCGTAACCGCGCCCGGCGAGCCCCGCCTGCAACCGCGCCGCCCGGTCGAAGGACCGGACGAACGCTGTCGCGCCGAGACCGCCCAGCGAACGCCAGGACGCCGCCCGGGTGGTGTGCCCGAGCCGGGCCGCCTGCGCCTGACCGATCCGGCGCACCGAGTCGAGCAGCAGGAAACTCATGCGGTACATCACCAGGGCCACGTCCACCAGTGGTGCGGGCACCCCGGCCCGCACCAGACGCGGCAGCAGGTCCGACATCGGCGTGGTGAAGGCGAACAGCAGCACCCCGAGGGACGCCGCCGAGGTGCGCAGCAGCAACTCGCCCGCGCGCAGCGGTCCTTCGGGGGCCGGGGAAACGAACCCGTCCGGCCCGCCCACCTGCACCAGCAGCGGGAGTGCCCCGGTGACGCAGAAGCCCAGCGGCACCCGGTAGGCACGCCACAGCCGCCGGCCCGGCACCCCCGCCGGGCCCAGCAGCACCGCGAGCGCGGTCACCAGTACCAGGGCCGCGCCCGGCCACGGAGGCAGGGAGATCGCGAGCACGGTGAGCCCCAGCCCGAGCACGGCCTTGTCCACGGGATGACGGCGGCGCCAGCGACTGCTGTGCGCCGCCGCGTCGATCGGCAGCACGCGCGATCAGGCCCGGTGGCCGGGGGAGACCGCCTCGTCGGGGAGCCCCGCGCCGGCGTCCGAGCCGGTACCGGGCGCCGGCTGCTGCTGCCGTGCCCGTTCCTCACCCTGCCGACGCCCGCGCCGCACCCCGAAGTAGTACGCCAGGACCCCCGCGCCGACGGCGGCCTGGAGGGCGAAGAGCCCCGACTCGATCTCACCGGACGGGGGCTCGTACAACGGGGAGAACCACGGCTCGTAGTCCGGTTCGAGCTCGGTGATGGCGGTCTCCGCCTCGCCGTCCGCACCGGCGAACGGCTCCTCCTTGTGGTCGCCGAGCCCGAGCGCCAGCGGCAGTACCGCGAGCGCGGCCACGGCGAGCAGCAGCAGGGCGTTGATCTTCGCGTTCCTGGTCATCGAGCCACCGTCCCGGTACCGGTCGTCCCCGTCGTGCCCGCCGTCTGCTTCGTCTCCGGCTCCGTTTCCGTCGCCGCCGTTTCCGTTGCCGCTCGCTTGCCGGTCAACAGCACGCCGAGACGGGTCAGTTCGCCCTTGCTGGACTGCACCAGCAGGCGCATCACCAGGACGGTCAGCAGCCCTTCGCTCACCGCGAGCGGGATCTGCGTGACGGCGAAGATGGAGCCGAACTTCCCGAGCGAGCCCAGGAACCCGCTCCCCGGGTCGGGGAAGGCGAGCGCCAGCTGCACGCTGGTGACGCAGTACGTGGACAGGTCGGCGACGAACGCGCCGCAGAACACCGCGGCCATCAGCGGCGCCCCGGACCGCCGTGCCAGCCGGTACACGCCGTACCCCGCCCACGGCCCGACGATCGCCATCGAGAAGACGTTGGCGCCCAGCGTGGTCAGCCCGCCGTGGGCGAGCAACAGGGCCTGGAACAGCAGGGTGATGGTGCCCAGCACCGCCATGATGGGCGGCCGGAACAGGATGGCGCCCAGCCCGGTGCCGGTGGGGTGGGAGCAACTCCCGGTCACCGAGGGCAGTTTCAGCGCGGACAGAACGAAGGTGAACGCTCCCGAGGCGCCGAGCAGCAGCGTGCTCTCGGGATGTTCCCTGACTTCACGGACGAGTGAGCGGGCGCCGTGGACGACGAACGGCGCCGCCGCGGCGCCCCACGCGACCGCGTGCACCGGTGGCAGAAAACCTTCGGCAATGTGCATGGCTCAGCAGACCCTCTCCAGCACCTCGTGGATGGTTGACGCGCCTTGGCCGGTCTCCTGGCTGACGGGTACCACCGCCCGTGCTCCGCCTTCCCGGGTCCTGGGGCCTGTCGTCACATTCC
>NZ_LIQT01000067.1 GCF_001418415.1 Streptomyces hirsutus | reverse complement strand
CGACACCACCCCCGAGCCCGAGCCTGAGCCCCAGCCGGTGGCCGAAGCCGCCCCGAAGGCCCAGCCCGAGCAGCCGCAGGCCGAGCCGGTGACCGAGGCCGACACAGCCCCCGAAGCTGAGGCCGACACCAAGGCCGAGCCCAAGCTCGAGGCCGACACAGCCCTCGATGCCGAGCCCGAGGCTGAGGCCGACACCACCCCCGAGCCCGAAGCCAAGACCGAGCCCGAGCCTGAGCCCCAGCCGGTGACCGAGGCCGACACAGCCCTCGATGCCGAGCCCGAGGCTGAGGCTGAAGCCAAGCCCGAGGCCGACACCACCCCCGAGGCTGAGGCCAAGACCGAGGCCGAGCCCGACACCACCCCCGAGCCCGAAGCCAAGACCGAGCCCGAGCCCGAGCCCCAGCCGGTGGCCGAAGCCGCCCCGAAGGCCCAGCCCGAGCAGCCGCAGGCCGAGCCGGTGACCGAGGCGGCACCAGAGCCGAATCCGGAACCGGAACCCGCAGCCGAGGCCACTCCGAAGGCAGAGCCGGAACCGACGCCGGAGCCGGAAGCACAGTCCGCGGCAGCAACGACGTCGGAGCCGGAGCCGGAGGCAACCCCGGAATCCCAGCCCGAGGCCGCCGACGGCGAGGACACCCCCCAGGGGCCGCCCGCACCCGACGACGAAAGCCGCACAAGCGGTGCGGGTGAGAACACGACCAAGGCCGACGCCGAGACCGAGCCCGACGCCGGCCCCACCACCCCCCTCAAAACGCCGGAGGCACTCCGCACCGCCTACGAAGCCGCAGGCCAGGCCCTCGCGGAGCGCGGCCTCGCCGACACCCGCGCCAAGGTCTACCTCGTCCTGGACCGCTCCGCGTCGATGCGCCCGTACTACAAGGACGGCTCCGCACAGGCGCTCGCCGAGCAGACCCTCGCTCTCGCGGCCCACCTCGACACGGACCCCGGGTCCGTCACGGTCAAGGTCGTCTTCTTCTCCACCGAGATCGACGGAACCGGCGAGCTGACCCTCGCCGACCACGAGAACAAGATCGACACCCTGCACGCGTCCCTCGGCCGTATGGGCCGGACCAGCTACCACGCGGCCGTGGCCGAGGTCCTCGCGCTGCACGACAAGGCGGCACCCGGCACGCCCGCCCTGGTGGTCTTCCAGACGGACGGCGCCCCCGACGCGAAGACCCCCGCGACCCAGGCCCTCACGGAGGCCGCGAAGACCCACTCCTCCGTCTTCTTCTCGTTCGTCGCCTTCGGAGACCCGGACAACAAGGCGTTCGACTACCTCCGCAAGCTGAAGACGCCGAACACGGCCCACTTCCTCGCCGGCGAGTCTCCCCTGGAGCTCACCGACAAGGAGCTCTACGAGGCCGTACTGGAGTCCTGGCGTCCCTGACCCGTGGGGCCGGCCTCCGGCCCCACGGGTGACAGACGGGCACCGCCCCTCCCGCACACCCCCGCGCCGCCCGCTTCTCAGCCCATAAAACGAGAAGCGGGCGGCGCACCCGTGTCGGCTACGATTTGGAGGTTCCGTACGTTTCAACCTGGGAGCAGCCCCCGATGGCTCGACACCTCATCACCAGCGCCCTTCCGTACATCAACGGGATCAAGCACCTGGGCAACATGGTGGGGTCCATGCTCCCGGCGGACGTCTACTCCCGTTATCTGCGTCAGCGCGGTCACGACGTCCTGTACATCTGCGCGACGGACGAGCACGGCACCCCGGCCGAGCTGGCCGCGAAGGACCAGGGCCTGCCCGTCGACGTGTTCTGCGCGCAGGCGCACGACGCGCAGAAGGCGGTCTACGACGGCTTCGCCCTCGCCTTCGACCACTTCGGCCGCAGTTCCTCGCAGCAGAACGTGGAGATCACGCAGCACTTCGCCCGCCGCCTCCGGGAGAACGGGTTCATCGAGGAGCGCGCGATCCGGCAGGTCTACAGCCCGGCCGACGGCCGCTTCCTCCCGGACCGCTACGTGGAGGGCACCTGCCCGCACTGTGGCTACGACAAGGCGCGCGGCGACCAGTGCGAGAACTGCACCCGTGTGCTGGACCCCACCGACCTGCTCGACCCGCGGTCGGCGATCTCCGGCTCCACGGAGCTGGAGGTCCGCGAGACCAAGCACCTCTTCCTCCTCCAGTCGAAGCTCCAGCACGAGGTCGAGGAGTGGGTGGCCCGGCACGAGGAGGAGTGGCCCCAGCTGGCCGCGTCCATCGCGCGCAAGTGGCTGACCGAGGGCCTGCACGACCGCGCGATCACCCGCGACCTGGACTGGGGCGTCCCGGTGCCGGCCGACACCTGGCCGGACCTGGCGGCCGAGGGCAAGGTCTTCTACGTCTGGTTCGACGCCCCGATCGAGTACATCGCCGCGACGAAGGAGTGGGCGGACTCCGCGCCCGACGGTGAGACGCGCGACTGGAAGTCGTGGTGGTACGAGGCGGACGACACCGTCCGCTACACGGAGTTCATGGCGAAGGACAACGTCCCGTTCCACACGGTGATGTTCCCGGCCACCCAGCTGGGCGTCCGCGAGCCGTGGAAGAAGGTCGACTACGTCAAGGCCTTCAACTGGCTGACGTACTACGGCGGCAAGTTCTCCACCTCCCAGAAGCGCGGTGTCTTCACCGACCAGGCGCTGGACATCCTCCCGGCCGACTACTGGCGGTACTTCCTGATCGCCAACGCGCCGGAGTCGGACGACGCGTCGTTCACCTGGGAGCACTTCACCGCCACGGTGAACAAGGACCTGGCCGACACCCTGGGCAACTTCGTCAACCGTGTCCTGTCCTTCTCGAAGAAGCGCTTCGGCGAGGAGGTCCCGGCGGGCGGCGAGCCCGGCGAGGCCGAGACCAGGCTCGGCGAGGAGATCGCTTCGCTCCTCGCGGAGTACGAGACCCAGATGGAGGCGCTGCAGTTCCGCAAGGCGGCGGCCGCCCTGCGCGCCCTGTGGTCCGCGGGCAACTCCTACCTGGAGGAGAAGGCGCCCTGGCTGGAGATCAAGACCGACAAGGACGGCGCCGCCCTCACCCTGCGTACGGCGATGAACCTGATCCGCCTGTACGCGGTGGTGTCGGAGCCGTTCATCCCGTCGACGTCGGCGGCGATGCGCCAGGTCTTCTCCCTGACCGGTGACACCGCGACCTGGGTCACCGCCGAGGAGGCCCGTTCCCTCACCTCCGTCCCGGCCGGCACGCCCTTCATCGTCCCGCCGGTCCTCTTCGCCAAGCTGACGGACGACGACCTGGACGCGTACAAGGAGCGCTTCGGCGGCGAGCCGCAGCCCGCGTAACAACCCCGCACCACCGACGTCAGGGCCCGGGAACAAAGGTTCCCGGGCCCTGACGCGTTCAGCAATGTCCGATAACGTCCAGGAAAGATCACTTCATACGAAGACCACTTCACGCAGGGGACCTTTCATGGCACTGTTCGGCAACGCGCACAGCATCGACCCGGCGCAGGCGCAGCAGGAGTACGCCCGTCTCCTGGGCCACGGCGAGCAGGTGCACGCCGCCTACCTGCTGATCCGCGACACCATCCTCTTCACCGACCGCCGGCTGATCCTGATCGACAAGCAGGGCATCACCGGCAAGAAGACCGAGTACCACTCCATCCCGTACCGCAGCATCACCCACTTCGCCGTCGAGACGGCCGGCACCTTCGACCTCGACGCCGAGCTGAAGATCTGGCTCTCCGGCACCTCCACCCCGGTGCAGAAGACCTTCACCAAGGGCGTCGACATCTACGAGGTGCAGGCCATCCTCACCCAGTTCGTGGCCCGCTGACCCGCACGTCCGGGGAGCAAGTCAACGTCCTGTTTCCCTGGAACGTTTTTCCAGCTCCCGAACGGGTGAATGCCCCCGCATATGCCCCACGCCGGGATCATGGGCCCACCAGGCTCACTCCCATGGTCACATCGACACACGAGGTCTCCCATCGGCTCCTCCAGGAGCACCCGGAAGCCCTCGCACCCGTCTTCGAGGCGCTGCGGCTTCCCCCGCCCGTGAAGCAGGACTTCGGCGAACTCTCCCCCGACACCACGGAGATCCGGCCACTCGAGCGTCGCGTCGACACGGTGCTCAAGTTCGAGCCCGACATGGGGGAGAGCTTCCTGCTCGCCGTCGAGTCCCAGACGAAGAAGGACCCGGACAAGGCCAGAAGCTGGTCCTACTACGTCGCCTATCTGAGCGCGAAGTTCGACATGCCGGTGCTGCTGGTGATCGTCTGCCGGGACCGGGCCACGGCAGCCTGGGCGATGGGACCCTTCGCATGCGCCGTGGGTCCGTGGTCGACCCAGACCACACGCCCGTTCGTCCTGGGACCGCAGACCGTCCCGAAGGTCACCGACACGTCGATGGTGACCCGACAGCCGGCACTGTCGGCACTCTCGGCCATTGTTCACAGCGGGGACCGCAGGGCGGACGCCATACTGGACACGGTGGCCCATGGATTCGCGTGCCTCGCTCCGCACACCATGTCGTACTGGTTCGAGCTGGTGGAAATCGGCCTGGAGAACACTCCGACCAAGCAGAAATGGAGAGATCTGATGAGCTTCGCCAGTCACTTCCCGGGAAGCGGAACCCTGATCGAGGAGACGTACCTGGAGGGAAAGGCCGAGGGAAAGGCCGAGGACATCCTGCGCGCACTGCAGGTACGCGGGCTCACGATCCCCGACAGCGTCCACGAGCGCATCACCACCTGCACCGACCTCGACACGCTCACCGCCTGGTTCGATCGCTCCTTGACGGCCACCACGGCCGAGGACGTTCTCAAGGAGGGCCCGACCGTGCCGACGGACGCCTCCGAGCAGCCCTGAAGACGTAGCGTCAGAGGCCGCTCATATCCGCGTGCGCGGCAGGATGTCGCGGTGCATGCGCTCGCGACGCAGGTCCAGGAAGCGGGCCCCGTGGCTTGTTCAAGATCCGAGGGCGCGAAAAGAGCTGAAAACCCCCTGGTAGAGTCCGCTCACTTGTGCGAGGGCAGGGGACCCTCGCGGGGAGGGAACCTCACGTGGGCAGACACGCCCTGGGACGGGGCGGTCTGACCGCCATCGTCGCCACGCTCGCGGTCGCGGCCGCGTCCGTCACCGTCCTCACCGGAAGCAGCGATCCCGCTCGGGCCGCGGGCGCGCAGAGCGCGGCCGGCACCACCAGGATCACGCTCACCGATCCGGCCTCGCCCCAGCCGCGCGGCGAACGGCCGTTCGCCGCCGGTCCCAGTGGCTTCCTGCACCGGCAGTCGGGAGTCCCCGGACTGCTGTGGACGAGCTACGCGGACGGCACCACCGTCGGCGTGCGGACCCCGGACGGCGTCTTCACGCAGACGGCGCCGTGCGAGGACCTCGGCTCGACGTGCCGGCAGGCCTGGTACGGCTCGGACGGCGACCTCGTCGCCCTGCCGACGAGCACGTCCGCCACCGCCGTCACCCTGTGGGACCCGGCTACCCGCAAGACGTCGACCGTGACGTCCGCGTACCCCTACCGGGCGCTGGCCGGGACCACCGTCGTCACCAGCCGTACCCTCGTCGACACCGTGGCCGGCGAGCGCCGCGAGCGCCCCTTCGCACCAGCCGACGTGGTGGTCAACGACGGCTACGTCCTGGCCGCCGACGCGGCCGGGGTGCTGGTCAGGTCGGGCACCGGCCTGTACTACATCGACATCGAGTCGGCCGCCGTCACCAAGGCGTTCAGCGGCGTCTCCGCCACCGCCCCCGCCGTCCTGAGCGAGGACAGGGTCGGCTGGTACGGCGACGGCGGTCTGCACGTCAAGCCGCGCACCGAGCCGGGCGGCGAGGAGGAGTTCGTCGAGCTGCCGGGTCCCTACCAGAGTGCCAAGCCGGCCCTGATCGGTGACTGGCTGCTGCTGCCTCCGCAGACGGGCGCCAGCAGTCTGACGGCCCTCTCCCTCACCGACGGCTCGTCCCGCACCCTGCTGGAGAAGGCCGGCAGGTTCGCGGTAAGCGGACCCGGTGACACCGCTCTCGTCAGCGGCGGCACGGGCGCCACCGACTGGTGGGTGCAGCGCGTGAGCACGGCCGCGGACGGCACGCCGAAGCTGACGAAGCTGTACCAGGTGCCCGCGGTCGAGAACGCCAAGACGGGCATCGCCCTCAGCCGCGGCAGCCTGCGGGTCGCACAGGTCGACCCCGGCAATGCCAACGGCCTCCACACCACCTCCGTACGGACCCTGACGACCAACGGCGGTACGGTGCTCACCGCGTCCCCCGCCACCGAGAGCGCCAAGATCCACCCGAAGTGCCCCTACCCGGACACCACGTGCTCGGCCCTGTGGGGCAACACGGTCACCTCGCCCCGGGACGTCTACCTGGAGGGGGCCTCGGACGTCTACGAGGACGGCCCCGTGCCGGGCTCGGACCGGCTGGTCCCGATCGGCTACAACGCCCTGGGGTTCAACACCACGGGCGGCAGCATCGTCGACGTCTCCGACGACTACGCGGTCTACCACTCCGGCGGTTCCGCCCCGGCCCAGTACGTCGGCCGGTTCGGCTACGGCCAACTGCTGAAGCGCCCGGTCCAGGCCGCCGCCCTCAACGGCCCTGTGCTGTGGAGCGCCACCAGCACCGTCGGCCGGGTCACCTCCTACAGCCTGACGGAGAAGAAGACCCTCACCACGATCGCCGTCCCGGGCGCGCGCTGCGTCCCGAGCGAGCTGCAGGCGGCGGGCCGCTGGCTGTACTGGTCCTGCGGCACTTCCTCGGCGGGCGTGTACGACACCAAGGCCGGCACCTCCCGCGCCGTCACCCCGGGTGACGTACTGCTCGGCGACGGCTTCACGGTCCGCCACGACCACGCGGCCGGCACCCTCGTCCTGACCGACGCGGCCACCGGCGCCACCCGCGTACTGGCCTCCGAGATACCGGACACCGGCCTGGCCGCCGACCGCCGCCACCGCTGGACCGTGGACGAGTACACGGGCCTGGTGGCCTGGTTCGACATCCACGAGCGCACCCATGTCGCCACGACCGGCTTCTCCCCGACGGCCCCGACCGCGTTCACGACGGACGCCGCCGCCCAGGCGAACCTGACCGCCGCGAAGCCCTGGACCGGCACCTGGCTGCTGTCCCGCCCCGTCACCTCCTGGTCGCTGACGTTCACGTCCGTGCAGAGCGGCGAGACCGGCAAGGCCACCCGCACCCTCACCGGCGGCGCGGCCACCGCACGGGTGACGGCGAACTGGGACGGCAGGACAGCGGGCGGTGTCCGCTTCCCCAACGGCCAGTTCAAGTGGAGCCTGAAGGCGACCGGCCTCGGCACCTCCACGGCCGTGACCATCGGCAGCGGCAGCGGCACGCTGACCGGAGGCTCGCCCGTACGCCACGACTACAGCGGTTCGGACGGCACCGGCGACCTGCTCACCATGAACTCCACGGGCTCCCTGACCATCCACCGGGGCACGGGCAAGGGCACCCTCTCGTCCAAGGTGGGCGGTACCGGCTGGCCGAAGGGGACCACGGTCGTGCCCTTCGGTGACCTGAGCGGCGACCGCTGCAACGATCTCGTCGTACGGCCGAGCAACGGCTCGCTGCGGCTCTACAAGCCGAAGTGCGGGGCCGCGCTGAAGGCGTCGACGCCGTACACCACGATCGGCAAGAGCGGCTGGAACCAGTACGACATCATGCTCTCGACCGGTGACATCACCGGGGACGGACGCCCTGACCTGATCGTCCGCAAGGCGTCCACCGGGGACATGTACCTCTACAAGGGCACCAGCGCGGGCAAGCTCTCCGCCCGCGTCAAGATCATGAGCAACTGGAAGACGTACAAGAAGATCGTCGCCGTCGGAGACATCACCGGTGACGGCATCGGCGACCTGCTCGCCCAGGACAAGTCCAACAACCTCTACCGCTACAACGGCACACGTACCGGCACCTTCAAGACCCGCGTCAGGATCGCCACCAAGTGGGGCGGCTCCTACAACGCCGTCGTCGGCGTGGGCGACCTCAACCGCGACGGCATCGGCGACCTGATCTCCCGGGACACCTCCGGCAAGCTGTTCCGCAACTACGGCAACGGAAAGGGCGGCATCGGCGCACGGACCCAGATCGGCACCGGCTGGGGCGGATACAAGGCCCTGTACTGACCGCGTCCGAACAGAAAGCGGCTCGGAACCGGTGTCCGGTTCCGAGCCGCTTTCATGCTGTGCCTGTGGCCTACTTCGGCTGCGGCTTGCGCACCGTCAGGTGCAGTTCCTTCAGGCGGGCCTCGTCCAGCTCCGTCGGGGCGCCCATCATCAGGTCCTGGGCGTTGCCGTTGAGCGGGAAGGCGATGGTCTCGCGGATGTTGGGCTCGTCGGCGAGGAGCATGACGATGCGGTCGACGCCGGGCGCGATGCCGCCGTGCGGCGGGGCGCCGAAGCGGAAGGCGCGCAGCATGCCGGCGAACTTGTCCTCGACCGTCTCACGGTCGTAGCCCGCGATCTCGAAGGCCTTGATCATGATGTCCGGCTCGTGGTTACGGATCGCGCCCGAGGACAGCTCGACGCCGTTGCAGACGATGTCGTACTGCCAGCCCAGGATGTCCAGCGGGTCCTGGGTCTCCAGGGCCTCCAGACCGCCCTGCGGCATCGAGAAGGGGTTGTGCGAGAAGTCGATCCGCCCCGTCTCCTCGTCCTTCTCGTACATCGGGAAGTCGACGATCCAGCAGAAGCGGAAGACGTCCTCCTCGAACTGGCCGGCCCGCTTCGCGGCCTCGACCCGGACGGCGCCCATGATCTTGGAGACCTCGTCGAACTCGCCCGCGCCGAAGAACACCGCGTGGCCGGGGGCGAGGGACAGCCGCTTGGTCAGCTCCGCGATGTTCGCCTCGGTCAGGAACTTCGCGATCGGGCCGGTCAGCGAGCCGTCCTCGGCCACCCGCACCCACGCCAGGCCCTTGGCGCCCTGCGAGACCGCGTAGTCACCGAGCTGGTCGAAGAACTTGCGCGACTGACCGGAGACGTCCGGCACCGGCAGCGCGCGCACGTGCTTGCCGGCGAACGCCTTGAACTCCGACCCCTCGAAGACGTCGGTGATGTCGACGAGCTCCAGCTTGGCGCGCAGGTCCGGCTTGTCGGAGCCGTACTTCAGCATCGCCTCGCGGAACGGGATCCGCGGGAACGGCGAGGTCACGTGACGGCCGTTGCCGAACTCCTCGAAGAGCTCGGTCATGAGCTTCTCGATGGGCTGGAAGACGTCCTCCTGCTCGACGAAGCTCATCTCCACGTCGAGCTGGTAGAACTCGCCCGGCGAGCGGTCCGCGCGGGCGTCCTCGTCGCGGAAGCAGGGCGCGATCTGGAAGTAACGGTCGAAGCCGGAGACCATCAGCAGCTGCTTGAACTGCTGCGGAGCCTGCGGCAGCGCGTAGAACTTGCCCGCGTTGAGACGCGACGGGACGACGAAGTCGCGGGCGCCCTCGGGAGAGGTCGCGCTGAGGATCGGCGTCGCCATCTCGTTGAAGCCCAGCGCCGTCATCTTGTGGCGGATGGCCGAGATCACCGACGTCCGCAGCAGGATGTTGCGGTGCATGCGCTCGCGGCGCAGGTCCAGGAAGCGGTACTCCAGGCGCCGCTCCTCGTTGACCCCGTCCTCGGCGTTGATCGTGAAGGGGAGCGGGGCCGCCGCGCCCAGCACCTCGACCTCGCCGACCTCGACCTCGACCTCACCGGTCGGCAGTTCGGGGTTGACGTTCTCCGTGCCGCGGGAGACGACCTTGCCGTCGATCCGGACGACGGTCTCCTTGGAGAGCCGGTCCAGGGCCTCGTAGGCGGGCGTGCCGGGACGGGCCACGAGCTGCGTGATGCCGTAGTGATCGCGCAGATCGATGAAAAGGATGCCGCCCAGGTCGCGCCGATTGTGCAGCCAGCCGCTCAACCGGACGTCGGTGCCGACGTCAGAGGCGCGGAGCTCGCCGCAGGTGTGGGACCTGTACCGATGCATCGTCGTTCATCCAGCCTTCGCGGATCGGGGTCTTTGTTTCACGTGAAACTCCCCCAAGCCTACCGGCCGGTCCAAGATCGCCGCCCCAGGATTGCCTGCCGGTGCCACGGAGAACGCCGGTAGCATTTTTGTGCTGAATCTCCATAAAGTGGGGCAATGCGTACAGGTGAGCCCCTGCCGGCCATGGAGGAGGTCCTCGCCCTCGTCGACACCGGCCGATGGCACTGGGACACGGCAGCCGGGCTGGTCACGGTCGACGAGGTGGCGGCACGACTCCTGGGGCTGCCCGCCGAGCAGACCACCCTCACCGAGGCCCAGGTCCGGTCCCGGCTGCACCCGGTCGACTGGAACGAGATCACCGGGGTGGTCCGGCTCGCCGTCACCGAAGGCACCCTCTCCGAGGTGTGCCTCCGGATCATGGACGACCGGGGACGGGTCGTACGGGTGGTGCGCAGCCGCTCCAAGCCGACCTTCGATCCCCTGCGCAAGGCGTACCTGCTCACCGGAACCCTTCAGGAGGTCACCGACCCGGCGCCCGGCACGCCCGCGGACCGTGGGACGGTCACCGGCGACTGGCGCCGGTCCCGGGAGGCGTTCCTGCTGGACGCGGGCAGGGCGCTGGCCGAGGCGCGGTCGACGCAGGAAGTGCTGCGGGTCGTGGCGAACCTCTCGATGCCGGGCTTCTCACCCGACGGACTCGCGGTGTTCGGCGTGACGGGCGACCGGCTCACCATCATCGGCCACCACGGGCAGGAACCCGCCGCCGAGGACGCCTTCTACATGCCTCTGGACACGCCCTACCCGGCCGCCGAGGTGGTACGGACGGGCCGCGCGATCTACCTGTCCACCCCGCAGCAGTACCGGGCCCGCTATCCCCACACCTGGCCGCTCGCCGAACGCTTCGGCCGCAGTTCCTGGGCATTCCTGCCACTGATCGTGTCCGGCCGCACGATGGGCACCTGGATGGCGGCCTTCGCCAACCCGGTCGCCTTCACCCCCGACGAGCGGTCGGTGCTGACCACCGTGGCACGGATGCTGGCCCAGGCGCTGAGCCGCGCGGGCACCGAGGAGAGCGAGCGGGCCCTCACCGACGGCCTGCAGCGCTCGATGCTGCCGAGGCTCGGCCCACAGCGCATCCCCGGCATGACCCTCGCCGCCCGGTACATCCCCACCGGCGGCGGCCTCCAGGTGGGCGGCGACTGGTACGACGTGATTCCCCTGCCGAACGGACGGTTCGCCCTGATCATCGGAGATGTCCAGGGCCACGACGTACGGGCCGCCGGGCTCATGGGCCAGGTGCGGATAGCCCTGCGGGCGTACGCCTCCGAAGGGCACCGGCCCGACGCCGTGCTCTCCCGCGCCTCCCGCTTCCTGTACGGGATCAACGAGGTGGACCCCGTCGATCCACGCTTCGCGACCTGCCTCTACGTGGAGGTCGACCCTGCCGGCGGAGTGCTGGACGTCGCCCGCGCGGGACACCCCGAGCCGGCGGTCCGCATGCCCGACACGACCGTGCTGACCCGGCAGACGGCCGGCGGGCTTCCGCTGGGCATCGACCCGGACGCCGACTACCCCACCACCCGCATGCCCCTGGAACCCGGTGAGACCCTGCTGGTCTGCACGGACGGTCTGATCGAGACCGGCGGCCATGACCTGGACACCGGCTGGCAGCGGCTGCGCGGCATCCTCGAACGCCACGAGGGCAATCTGGAGGAACTGGCGGACGCCCTGGTCCAGGCGGTCCACGGCCCTTCCTCGCACCACACCACCGGCCCTCTGATCGACCGCCGCGAGGACGACATCGCCCTGCTGCTGCTCTCCCGTCGGACCGAGAGCCACGGCGCCGGCACGAGCCTGGACGGGGTACGGGCGTCGCTGCGCCGCACCATGCTGACGGTGGAGCAGGCGGAACCGGAACGGGTCGCGGAAGCCCGGCGGCAACTGCGCGAGCTGCTGCACGACTGGTGCTCGACGGACCAGGTCGACTCGGCGGTCCTGCTCCTGTCGGAGGTGCTCACCAAC
Source organism: Streptomyces hirsutus (assembly GCF_001418415.1). GTDB lineage: Bacteria > Actinomycetota > Actinomycetes > Streptomycetales > Streptomycetaceae > Streptomyces > Streptomyces hirsutus. The sequence continues at coordinate 38,271 of NZ_LIQT01000067.1, read as the reverse complement.
GTCCTCGTGCACACCGACACCGCCGCCCTGCTCGAAGCCGAGATCACCGACGCGCCTCAGGGCCGCCGGATGCGCGTCGAGGTCACCGACGCGGGCGCCGAGCTCCCGCACCTGCGCGCACCGGGCGAGCTGGCGTCCTCCGGCCGCGGTCTGCTCCTGATCGAACTCCTGGCCCACGCCTGGGGCGTCGTCCCGCGCGGCAAGGGCAAGAGCATCTGGTTCGAGCTGGACGAGTCGGCCGCCCCGCCGGACAGGGCCGACGGGGCCGCTCCCCCGAAGCCTCCCGAGGACCGCACCACCCACGAGGACCGCAAGCCCCACGAGGACCGCGCCACTCCGTGAAGGACCTCACGACGGCTCGGGCTCCGGGGGCGACTTCGAGGGCGGTTCCGCCGACGCGGTATGGCGTTGACGCAGTTCGTCCAGGACCCCGAAGACCGCCGCCGTCACCGGTACCGCCATCAGCATGCCGACGATCCCGGCGACCGAGGCACCGGCGGTGATGGCGATCATGACGACCGCCGGATGCATCTGCACGGTGCGGCTCTGGATCATCGGCTGGAGCACGTGCCCCTCCAGCGCCTGCACCGCGAGGACCACGCCGAGCACCCACAGCGCGATGAGGAATCCCCGGTCGGCCAGCGCCACCAGGACGGCCACCGCCCCGGAGATGAACGCCCCGAGGTAGGGGATGTACGCCCCGACGAAGACCAGCGCGCCCAGCCCGACGGCGCCCGGCACCTTGAGGATCAGCAGCCCGACGGTGATGCAGACGGCGTCGATGAAGGCGATGAAGGTGGTCCCCCGCATGAAGCCCTCGACGCCCCGGAAGGCTCGCCGGGCCATGGCCAGCACCGCGTCCCCGGAGTCGCCCGGCACGAGCCCGCGCAGTTTCTCGGCGGCCCGGTCGGAGTCGCGCAGGAAGAAGAAGACGAGCAGCAGCGCGAGCACCGCCATGGCGAGCGCCTGGCCCACCACGCCGACCCCGCTGATGACGCCCGACGCGGCCGTGCCCCCGAACTTGGACAGCAGGTCGCGCGCGTTCCCCACGACGTCGTCCAGGGAGGTGTCGGCCGCCCCGAAATGCTTGCTGAGATCGCGCGCCGCGGTCCTGAGCGAGGCGATGATCTGGTCCCCGGAATCGACCAGCGCGGACACGACGATGTACAGCGCCCCGCCGACCACCGCGACGACGGCGACACAGGTCAGGCCCGCCGACAAGGACCGCTGCACTCCGACCCGCACCATCCTCCGGTGCAACGGCCGCAGCAGAGCCGTCCCGAGCAGGGCGAGCAGTACGGGAATCACGGCCGTCCGGAACTGCACGCACAGCAGCACCACGACGTAACCGACCCCGCAGGCGAGCAGGATGACGGCACACCAGGCGGCGAACCGCCGAACGGCTTCGGGCAGCAACGGAGATGACGAGGAGTCCTGCATCGTCTCAGCCGATCACGCCCGGCACACCCTGTCCACCCGCCGGCCGCCCGTCCCGGGCCACCGCACCGAAAGCGGCACGTCGTCTCCCCTCCTCCGCTCCCGGCCACCGCACCGGGAACGGCGGACGACCCCGCCCGGGATCGGACGGGGCCGCCACGCGCTCGGCCGCTCAGGACTCCCCGGGCTCCCGGGTCAGGACTCCTGCGGTCCCGATGCCGACATGCCGTGCACGGCCGGGACGGAACCCAGACGGCCCTTCTGGAAGTCCTCGAAGGCCTGCTGGAGCTCCTCGCGGGTGTTCATGACGAACGGCCCGTAGTGCGCCATCGGCTCCCGGATCGGCTGCCCGCCGAGCAGGACGACCTCCAGGTCCGGCGTGTTCGAGTCCTGCTTCTCGTCCGCGCGGACGGTCAGCGAGCCACCGGCGCCGAAGACGGCCGTCTGCCCCACGTGGACCGGACGGCGGTCGGTGCCGACCGCGCCGCGGCCGGCCATCACGTAGGCCAGCCCGTTGAAGTCCTCGCGCCAGGGCAGGGTGATCTCGGCGCCCGGAGCCAGCGTCGCGTGGACCATCGTGATCGGCGTGTGCGTGATGCCGGGACCCTCGTGGCCGTCCAGCTCACCGGCGATGACCCGCAGCAGCGCGCCGCCGTCGGGGGAGGTGAGGAGCTGGACGCTGCCGCTGCGGATGTCCTGGTAGCGCGGCGCCATCATCTTGTCCTTGGCCGGCAGGTTCACCCACAGCTGGAGGCCGTGGAAGAGGCCGCCGGACATGACCAGCGACTCCGGCGGCGCCTCGATGTGCAGCAGCCCGGAACCGGCCGTCATCCACTGGGTGTCGCCGTTGGTGATCGTGCCGCCACCGCCGTTGGAGTCCTGGTGGTCGAAGATCCCGTCGATGATGTAGGTGACGGTCTCGAATCCGCGGTGCGGGTGCCAGGGCGTTCCCTTGGGCTCGCCGGGCGCGTACTCCACCTCGCCCATCTGGTCCATCATGATGAACGGGTCGAGATGACGGTAGTTGATCCCGGCGAACGCCCGGCGCACCGGAAAGCCCTCACCCTCGAAACCGCTCGGCGCGGTCGTGACGGTGAGCACGGGACGTGCCACGGCATCGGCCGAAGCGGTCACACGGGGAAGCGTCAGCGGGTTCTCGACGGTCACTGCAGGCATGTCGGTACCTCTCTCTCGTGCGGCCATTTTAGTTGAGCGTTGAACTTTCCGCCAGCAGCAACGGAGAAAGCCCGGAGGGCATTCCCTCCGGGCTCGGCAGGTTCCGGGGCGGGCGGAGATCACCCGCCCGTCACGCGACGACGATGACCCCGGCGACGGCACCGGGCGTGCCCGTGACCGGGGCGTCCGGGGCGGGCCCTAGCCATACATGCGCCGCATCGCGAACTCGACCATCTGCTCCACTGCCTTCGCGTCGAACACCATCCGGTGCTCGCCCTCCATGTCCAGCACGAAGCCGTAGCCGGTCGGCAGCAGGTCGATCATCTCGGCGCCGGTGATCACGAAGTACTTGGACTCCTTGCCCGCGTACCGCCGCAGCTCCTTCAGCGAGGTGAACATCGGGATCACCGGCTGCTGGGTGTTGTGCAGGGCGAGGAACCCCGGGTTGTCGCCGCGCGGGCAGTACACCTTGGATGTCGCGAAGACCTGCTGGAAGTCCTCGGCGGTCACCTGACCCGTGGTGAAGGCGCGCACCGCGTCCGCGAGCGACGGTGCGGACGGCTCCGGGTACAGCGGCGGCTGCTGCTGTTGCTGCTGCTGCCCGTAGCCGCCCGGCATCTGCTGCTGCGGCGGGACGTACCCCTGCTGTGCCCCTACGTTCTGGTCGTAGCCGTACATGCGCGCAAGCGTACCGAGGGCACCGGAGGGGCGGGCGGGTACGGGCCGGTAAGGACCGACGGACAGGGGGCCGGCCCTTCCCGGTGATCCGCGGCCGGGCGCTCCGGAAAGTCCCCGGAGGCGGATCTCGTCACAGATGGCCGGATCGGGCTTGCTTCTTATTACTGGCGGGTAGCATCATCGTAGCCACTTGTTGGAATGCAAACCTGTGCGAGGAATCAAGTGCCTCGCCGATCTCTCTACGGACCGGGAGCCGTCACCATGGGGCACTACAAGTCCAACCTCCGCGACATCGAGTTCAACCTGTTCGAGGTCCTCGGGCGCGACAAGCTGTACGGCACCGGGCCGTTCGAAGAGATGGACGTCGACACCGCGAAGAGCGTCCTCGAGGAGCTGACCCGCCTCTCGGAGAACGAGCTGGCCGAGTCCTTCACCGACGCCGACCGCAACCCCCCGGTCTTCGACCCGGAGACCAACACCGCGCCGGTTCCCGCGTCCTTCAAGAAGAGCTACCAGGCCTTCATGGACTCCGAGTACTGGCGGCTCGGCGTGCCCGAGGCCGTCGGCGGCACGACGGCGCCCCCGACGCTGATCTGGGCGTACGCCGAGCTGATCCTGGGCGCCAACCCGGCCGTGTGGATGTACTCGTCCGGTCCCGCCTTCGCCGGGGTCCTGCACGACGAGGGCAACGACACGCAGAAGAAGATCGCCCAGATCGCCGTCGAGAAGCAGTGGGGCTCCACCATGGTCCTCACCGAGCCGGACGCCGGCTCGGACGTGGGCGCCGGCCGCACCAAGGCCGTGCAGCAGGAGGACGGCTCCTGGCACATCGAGGGCGTGAAGCGGTTCATCACCTCGGGTGAGCACGACATGTCGGAGAACATCCTCCACTACGTGCTCGCGCGTCCCGAGGGCGCCGGACCCGGCACCAAGGGCCTGTCCCTCTTCCTCGTCCCGAAGTACCTCTTCGACTTCGAGACCGGCGAGCTGGGCGAGCGCAACGGCGTCTACGCCACGAACGTCGAGCACAAGATGGGCCTGAAGGCCTCCAACACCTGCGAGATGACCTTCGGCGACCGGCACCCCGCCAAGGGCTGGCTGATCGGCGACAAGCACGACGGCATCCGCCAGATGTTCCGCATCATCGAGTTCGCCCGCATGATGGTCGGCACGAAGGCGATCTCCACCCTCTCCACCGGCTACCTCAACGCGCTGGAGTACGCCAAGGAGCGCGTCCAGGGACCGGACCTCGCGAACTTCATGGACAAGTCCGCGCCCAAGGTCACCATCACCCACCACCCCGACGTGCGCCGCTCGCTGATGACGCAGAAGGCGTACGCGGAGGGCATGCGCGCGCTCGTCCTGCACACCGCCTCGGTGCAGGACACGATCGCGGTCAAGACGGCCGCGGGCGAGGACACCTCGGTCGACCACGCGCTCAACGACCTGCTCCTGCCCATCGTCAAGGGCTACGGCTCCGAGAAGGGCTACGAGCAGCTCGCCCAGTCGCTGCAGACGTTCGGCGGCTCCGGCTTCCTGCAGGAATACCCGATCGAGCAGTACATCCGCGACTCCAAGATCGACACCCTGTACGAGGGCACCACCGCGATCCAGGGGCAGGACTACTTCTTCCGGAAGATCGTCCGCAACCAGGGCGCGGCCCTGAACTCGATCGCCGAGGACATCAAGCAGTTCCTCGCCCTCGGCACCGGCGGCGAGGAGCTGGCGGGCGCCCGCGAGCACCTGGCCAAGGCCGCCGTCGAGCTGGAGGCCATCGTCGGCCTGATGCTCACCGACCTCGCGGCCACCGAGCAGGACGTCAAGAACATCTACAAGGTGGGCCTGAACACCACCCGCCTGCTGATGGCCTCCGGTGACGTGATCGTCGGCCACCTGCTCCTGCGGGGTGCCGCGGTCGCCGCCGAGAAGCTCCAGACGGCCTCCGCCAAGGACGTCCCCTTCTACACCGGCAAGATCGCCGCGGCGAAGTTCTTCGCGTCCAACGTCCTGCCCGGGGTCACCCTGGCCCGCAAGGTCGCCGAGGGCGTCGAGCTGGACCTGATGGAGCTGGACGAGGCGGCCTTCTAGGCCTCCCGGCGCAGATCGCGCACGAGCGGACGGAATCGCCCGGTCCCGTCCGCTCCTCGAGTCCGTTCCTCTCCGAGTCCGTCCGAACCCGTACGAGGGCCCGCTTCCGCGCCAGGGAAGCGGGCCCTCGTCCTCGTTAAGGTGAACCCATGAGCGAACCCGTCCGCCCGTCTCCCGCCGCCTCCCCTCCACGGAGCGCTGAGCGCGCCCCCCTCACCTTCGACCGCGGCCACACCGACGACCTCATGACCTTCCTCGCCGCCTCCCCCACGCCGTACCACGCGGTGGCGAACGTCGCCGAGCGGCTGGAGAAGGCGGGCTTCCGCCAGGTCATGGAGACGGACGCCTGGGACGCCGGGACATCGGCGGCTCCCGCCGCGGGCGGCGGCGGCAAGTACGTCCTGCGCGGCGGCGCGATCATCGCCTGGTACGTCCCCGAGGGCACCGCGCCCCACACGCCGTTCCGAATCGTCGGCGCCCACACCGACTCCCCCAACCTGCGGGTGAAGCCGCGGCCCGACAGCGGGACGCAGGGCTGGCGCCAGGTGGCCGTGGAGATCTACGGCGGGCCGCTGCTCAACTCCTGGCTCGACCGCGACCTCGGCCTGGCCGGCCGGCTGTCCCTGCGGGACGGTTCGACCCGGCTGGTGAACGTCGACCGGCCGCTGCTGCGCGTCCCGCAGCTCGCCATCCACCTGGACCGCTCGGTGAACGCCGACGGCCTCAAGCTCGACAAGCAGCGCCACATGCAGCCGGTCTGGGGCCTGGGCGAGGACGTGCGCGACGGCGACCTCATCGCCTTCCTGGAGGACACCGCCGGGGTCCCGTCCGGCGAGGTCACCGGCTGGGACCTGATGGTGCACTCCGTGGAGCCGCCGGCGTACCTGGGCCGCGACAAGGAGCTGCTGGCGGGTCCGCGCATGGACAACCTGCTGTCCGTGCACGCCGGTACGGCCGCGCTGACGGCGGTCGCCGCGGCCGGGGCCGGGCTGTCCTACATCCCCGTCCTGGCCGCCTTCGACCACGAGGAGAACGGCTCCCAGTCCGACACCGGTGCGGACGGGCCGCTGCTCGGCGGCGTGCTGGAGCGCTCGGTGTTCGCCCGCGGCGGCTCGTACGAGGACCGGGCGCGTGCCTTCGCCGGCACCGTCTGCCTCTCCTCGGACACCGGTCACGCCGTCCACCCCAACTACGCGGAGCGGCACGACCCGACGCACCACCCGCGCGTCGACGGCGGCCCGATCCTCAAGGTCAACGTCAACAACCGCTACGCGACGGACGGTTCGGGCCGGTCCGTGTTCGCGGCGGCCTGCGAGAAGGCGGGCGTGCCCTTCCAGTCGTTCGTCTCCAACAACTCCATGCCGTGCGGCACCACGATCGGCCCGATCACCGCGGCCCGGCACGGCATCAGGACCGTCGACATCGGCGTGGCCATCCTGTCGATGCACAGCGCGCGCGAACTGTGCGGTGCGAAGGACCCGTTCCTCCTGGCGAACGCGCTGACGGCGTTCCTGGAGGGGTAGGGGCGCCCGCCCCCGACGCATGAGCGATGACTGCCCGGGTACCTGGAGGCAACCGGAAGGACCGGGGAAGAACCGGGAGAACCGGATACAGGGAGGCGGCACTCATGGGACTCGGAGGGTGCATCATCCTGATCGCCGTAGGGGCGATCCTCACCTTCGCGACCGACTGGGACATGCAGGGAGTCAACCTGAACCTGGTCGGCGTCATCTTCATGATCGTCGGACTGATCGGCGTGGCGACCTTCAGCAGCATCGCCCGGCGCAGGCGCGTCGTCGTCCCGCCGACCACGCCCGTCATCGACGACACCCGCCCGCGCAGCCGTGACGGCTACAGCGACGGGTACGGGGTCTGATCGAACGTCACCGGTGCGCGTACGCCGTGGGCGTGCCATGTACCCCGCCTGCGCCGGGTACACCACGTGCGCCATGTACACCACAGGTGCCGGGTACGCCGTATGCCGACAATCGGCCTAGTGACGGCGTCGGGAGGCGGGCGGCGGGGCACCCGTGAGGGCATGAGATTCCTCGTACGCGACCGGCTCCTCGGAATCGGTGACGACTACTGGATCGAGGACGACCAGGGCAACAAGGTCTTCCTCGTCGACGGCAAGGCCATGCGGCTGCGGGACACCTTCGAACTGAAGGACGTCCGGGGCCGTGTACTCATCGACATCCGCAAGAAGATGTTCGCCCTGCGCGACACCATGGTGATCGAGCGGGACGGCGAGGCGCTGGCGGCGATCCGGCGCAAGCGGCTGTCCCTGCTGCGCAACCACTACCGGGTCACTCTGGCCGACGGCACCGAACTGGACGTCAGCGGGAAGATCCTCGACCGCGAGTTCGCCGTGGAGTACGACGGCGAACTGCTCGCCGTGATCTCGCGGCGCTGGCGGCACATCCGGGAGACGTACGGCGTCGACGTCGTACGGGACGACGCGGACCCGGCGCTGCTGATCGCGGTGGCGGTGTGCGTGATCCACCTGGCGGAGAAGGAGCGGGAGGGCTAGGGCCTCCCGGGGCCCTCTCCAGGGTCCCGCTCCGGAGCCCGCCCCGGGTCCGTTCCTCGGGGCGGAGGCTCAGCGGTGCGGGCGGTCCAGGCCGAGGACGCGGTCCTTGAGGGCCGGGAACTGCTCGCGGGTCTTCGCCACCTTCGCCGGGTCGAAGTCCACCGTGAGGACCTGCTCCCCCGAGCCGGCCTCCGCCAGGACCTCCCCCCACGGATCGACCACGATCGAGTGACCCGCCTGCGGAACTCCGGCGTGGGTCCCGGCCGTTCCGCACGCGAGGACGTACGCCTGGTTCTCCACGGCCCGCGCCTGCGCCAGGAGCGTCCAGTGGGACCGCCGCCGGTCCGGCCAGCCCGACGAGACGACCAGCGTCTCGGCACCGGCGTCGACGAGACCGCGGAAGAGCTCGGGGAAGCGGAGGTCGTAGCAGGTCGCGACACCGAGCGTGGTGTGCGGCAGCGGCACCGTCACCAGCGCGTCGCCCGCGCTCATCAGGACGGCCTCGCCCTGGTCGAAGCCGAAGCGGTGGATCTTGCGGTAGACGGCGGCCAGGTCTCCGGCGGGGGAGAGGACGAGCGAGGTGTTGTAGAGCGGCCCGTCGCCCCCGGCGGAGCCGTCGTCGGCGGCGGCCCGCTCCGGGACGGAGCCCGCGTGCAGCCACACGCCCGCGTCGCGCGCGGCCGCGGCCATCGCCTCGAGGGTCGGCCCGTGGAGGGGTTCCGCCTCGCGCGCGAAGTCCTCGTAGGCGAACGCACCGGTCGTCCACAGCTCCGGCAGGACGACGAGGTCCGCCCCGGCCTGTTCCCGTACCAGAGCGGCCACCCTGCGCCGACGGGATTCGACCGATTCGCCCTCGTTCACGTCGACTTGGAGCAACGAAGCGCGCACAATACCACCGTCCTGGCATTCGACTCGTCGGCACGGCCTACGATCGTCACACGAAAGCACTGCCGGGGTGCCTCACAGCAGCGTAACTTGGGGGCCCTCCCGGTTCGAGCGTAGCCGAGAACCGGGGGAGTCCCGAGACGCCCGCCGAGCGCAGCCACCGCCCACTGGCACCGCCGCCACAACCTGCCCGTGTACCGACCGCCGAGGGGTCCCGTTCCGTGAGTCTGCATCCCACCCTCCAGCCCTACGCCGACGCCTGGAACCATTCCGTCGAGGCGATATCCGAGCTGGTGCAGCCGCTCGTGGAGGCCGACTGGAACCGGCGGACGCCGTGCCCGGGGTGGTCGGTCCGCGATGTGGTCTCCCACGTCATCGGTCTGGACTGCGAGATGCTGGGCGACCCGCGCCCGATCCACACCCTCCCGCGCGACCTGTTCCACGTCACCAACGACCAGCAGCGCTACATGGAGATACAGGTCGACGTGCGGCGCCACCACACGGCGCCGGAGATGACCTCCGAGCTGGAGTACACGATCATCCGCCGCAACCGCCAGCTGCGGAACGATGCGCGTGAGCCCGGCAGGACGGTGCGCGGCCCGCTCGGCTCGGAGCTCACGCTGGAGGAGTCCATGCGCCGGCACGCGTGCGACATGTGGGTGCACGAGCAGGACCTGCGCGCGGCCCTCGGCCGCCCCGGCAACCTCGACTCCCCCGGCGCGCACGTCGCCCGCGACGTGCTGCTCGCGGAGCTGCCGCGGGTGGTCGCCGAGAAGGCGGAGGCACCGCGCAGCTCGGCCGTGGTGATCGACGTCCACGGGCCCGTGGAGTTCCTGCGCACCATCCGCGTCGACATCCAGGGCCGCGGCACGCTGGAGACCGCCCCGGCGCTCGGCCCGGCCGTCACGCTCGGCCTCGACTGGGAGACGTACGTCCGCCTGGCGTGCGGCCGGGTGACGCCGGAAGCGGTGTCGGACCGGGTGAAGACGGAGGGCGACCCGGACCTGGCGGCGGCGATCCTGCGGCACTTCGCGGTGACGCGGTAGAACCGACGGGAGCGGGGCACCGGGGCTCCGGGACGGCCCTGTACGGCGACCTCCCGGGCCCCGGCGCCCGCCCACGCCCCTACACCGGCACGTGCACGCTCTCCACCCGGCTGGCGACCAGCCGTTCCCGCTCCCTGCGCGCCGCCTGCCCGCGCAGCCGCAGGATCTGGGTGAGCCCGAAAGCCTGGAGGACGAAGACGGCCGCGAAGGCGACGCCGTAGTCCCCGCCGGTGGCGTCCAGGAGCACGCCGACGGCGAACAGGGTGGTCATGGACGCGATGAAGCCGCCCATGTTGGTGATGCCGGACGCCGTGCCCTGCCGCTCCGGCGGGTTCACCGGACGGGAGAAGTCGAAGCCGATCATCGAGGCCGGACCGCAGGCACCCAGCACCGTGCACAGCACCACCAGCAGCCACATCGGCGCCGTCTCGCCCGGGTAGGCCAGCGTGACCGCCCACAGCAGGGCCGTCACCCCGACGGTCCCGAGGACCAGCGGCAGCCGCGCGCCGTGCTGCCGGGCGATCAGCTGACCGTAGACGAGACCGAAGACCATGTTGGACAGCACCACGAGGGTGAGCAGCTCACCGGCGGTGGCCCGGGACAGCCCCTGCGCCTCGACGAGGAACGGCATGCCCCACAGCAGCAGGAACACCATCGCCGGGAACTGCGTGGTGAAGTGCACCCACATGCCGAGCCGGGTCCCCGGTTCGCGCCAGGAGGCGGCGATCTGCCGGCGCACGTAGGCGGCGCCCTGGTGCGGGACGGGGGCCGGCTCGTGGCCCTCGGGATGGTCCTTCAGGAACAGCAGGAGCAGGACGAACACCACGACGCCGGCGAGCGCGCTGCCCGCGAAGGCCGCCGTCCAGCCGATGCCGTGCAGCAGCCGGGCCAGGACCAGGGTGGAGACGAGGTTGCCCGCCATGCCGGCCAGCCCGGCGAGCTGCCCGATCAGCGGCCCGCGCCGGGCCGGGAACCACCGGCTGCCCAGCCGCAGCACGCTGATGAACGTCATGGCGTCCCCGCAGCCGAGCAGGGCACGGGAGGCGAGCGCCATGCCGTACGACGGGGAGAGGGCGAAGCCGAGCTGTCCGACCGTGAACAGCACGACGCCGATGCCCAGCACCTTCTTGGTGCCGAGCCGGTCGACGAGCAGGCCGACGGGTATCTGCATGCCCGCGTAGACCAGCAGCTGGAGGATGGAGAAGGTGGACAGGGCGGAGGCGTTGACCCCGAAGCGGTCGGCCGCGTCGAGGCCGGCCACCCCCAGGGACGTACGGAAGATGACGGCGACGAAGTAGACCGAGACACCGATCCCCCACACCATCAGGGCCCGCCGCCCGCCCGGAGGATCCCCGGGCAGGGCGCTCCCGCCGCTCATCGCACCTCTCCCCGGGCCAAGTGGGAGAACCAGCCGACGTGCCGGTTGACGACCCCGGCGGCCGCCTCCGGGTCGCCCGAGCGCAGCGCATCGAGGATCTCCTGGTGCTCGGAGAGGGTCTTCGCGATGCGGTCGGGGTGCGAGTGCATGACGGCGACTCCCATCCGCAACTGCCGGTCGCGGAGCTGGTCGTAGAGGCGGGAGAGGATCTCGTTGCCGCCGCTGCGGACGATCTCCGCGTGGAAACAGCGGTCGGTGACGGACACGGCGGCCAAGTCACCGGCGGCGGCCTGCTCCTTCTGCCGGGCGAGCAGCGCCTCCAGGCGCTCGATGAGCCCGGGGGGCGCGGGGACGGCCTTGCGCACCGCGTGCTCCTCGACGAGCAGCCGGGTCTCGACGACGTCGGCGATCTCCTGCGCGGAGACGGGCAGGACGAGGGCGCCCTTCTTCGGGTAGAGCCGGATCAGGCCCTCGGCCTCCAGCCGCAGCAGCGCCTCACGCACCGGTGTGCGCGAGACCCCGGCGGCGTCGGCCAGCTCCCCCTCGGTCAGCAGCGTGCCGCCCTCGTAACGGCGCTCGAGGACACCCTGCTTGACGTGGATGTAGACGCGTTCGGCGGCGGGGGGTTGCTTCACGGGAGCCGGACTCATGCCGACAGGATAGATACAACACGTGTGCGTGGATGCATCCGTCCATCATCCGGACCGCCCGCGCCGCTCTGCCGCACCACCCTTGCCGCACCGCCCTGTCGCACCGCTCTGCCGCACCGCCCTGTCGCACCGCCCTTGCCGCACGGACCGGAAAATCACCTCACCCCGGCGCACAACCATCCGCGCCATCTATGCGTCAGACTCGTGCGGCCGCTCTCGGTCGCGCCTCAAGTCGGCCGCAGCAATGGGGCATTCAACGTAATCGGGGTACCTCACTTGAATATCGGCATTCAGGGCATCCGGGTCCGCAGAGCCGTCGGTGTCGCCGTGACCACCGGCGCCATGCTGGCCTCCGGCGCCCTCTACGCGGCGCCCGCGCAGGCCGCCGCCGCACCCACGATCGCCGCCAAGGGCGGCTTCGTGATGAACGACGTGAACGGCAAGTCCCTCTACACCAAGGCCGCGGACACCCGCCGCTCGACCGGTTCCACGACGAAGATCATGACCGCGAAGGTCGTGCTCGCGCAGAAGAACCTGAACCTGGACGCCAAGGTCACGATCCAGATGGCCTACAGCGACTACATCGTGGCGAACAACGCGTCGTCCGCGCGGCTGATCGTGGGCGACAAGGTCACCGTGCGCCAGCTGTTGTACGGGCTGATGCTGCCGTCCGGCTGCGACGCGGCGTACGCGCTGGCCGACAAGTTCGGTACGGGCTCGACGCGGGCCGCCCGCGTGAAGTCCTTCATCGGCAAGATGAACGCCGACGCGAAGAAGCTGGGCCTGACGAACACCAACTTCGACTCGTTCGACGGCATCGGCAAGGGCAAGAACTACTCCACGCCGCGTGATCTGACGAAGATCGCCAGCAGCGCGATGAAGAACGCCAACTTCCGCGCGATCGTCAAGGCGAAGACGTACACGGCGAAGACCGTCACCAAGACGGGCAGCACCCGCACGATGGCACCGTGGACCAACACCAACGGTCTGCTCAGCAGCTACAGCGGCACGACCGGCGTGAAGACCGGTTCGGGCCCGGAGGCCAAGTACTGCCTGGTCTTCGCCGCGACGAAGAACGGCAAGACCGTCATCGGCACGGTCCTCGCCTCGACCGGCTCCGCCCAGCGCGAGACGGACGCCAAGAAGATCATGAACTACGGCTTCGGCAAGATCTGACCCGCGCCGGACGCACACGGGCGCGCACGGGGGCTCACCCACGCCGGGTGGCCCCCGTCGCGTGCGGGGCTACGGGGAAGGAGCCGAGATCAGCGGGTCAGCTGAACCGCTCAGGTGGGACGACAAGCTCAGACCTGAGGTGCGGACTTCTCGGCTTCTCGGGTGAGGCGACACAGTTCGTCGGCCAGGACCTCGATCCGGGCTCCGGAGACCGGCGGAATCTGACACAGCCGGAGCATGAGTTCGCATCGTCCGTGTCTGTTGCGGATGGGGGCCACCAGGCTTGCGCCCTCGTACTGCTTCTCCGGCTCGAGGTCCACCGGCCGGAGATCCTCCCCCGCGGCCTGGAGCATCGCCTGGATCTCGCGTTGCTTCGCCGGCGTGACTCCGTCCACGCCGTACTCGGTCAATGCGGGAAAGAGCAGCGTGTCTCTTGTGTCCCCGGCGTAGGACCCGGCCCAGCCGTGTTTGTGCGCATGGTCCAGACGCTCCTGCGATATGCGCAGCAACTCCTCGCCCGCGGTCCTTGCCCTGTTCATCCACTGCTCGATCTCCGCTTCGGGAGCGCCGATCAGGAACACCTCGCCGAAAGGAGGCGTGAGCGGCCACTTCGAACCGAGGATCGTGGACGTCGGCACATCCGGGCCGGCGACCGTCGCCACGGCCACGGCATGGTCGGTGACCTTGGCGTAAGCAGTCACCTCCCCGTGGGCCGCATGCGCAAGACGCTGCATGCCGTCGCGGATGTACTGCACGGTCTGCACGCTCTCGGCCACGATCGCATCACTCGGCGCGACGAAGGATCCCGGGACGAAGCCGCCGAAACCACCCTGGAAGAACAACAGCGGGGCGACCGGACGATGAATCTCCAGGCTCTCGACCAAGCCGGTCACGAAGTAGTGGTCTCCTGCCGGGGTACAGGCCTCGAGGCTGCAGTCGATGCTGCACACCACGTCCGGGAGAACCGGCGACCCGTTGCTGGACGGCGACCACTCCAGTCCCTCGAACCTCTTGTCCGCGGGTCGGGACAATGCCCTGCAGAGGTGTTCCTGGTCGTGGGCGAGGATGTTGACGGTGAAGCGCCCCGATTTCCTGATCGCGGCGAAGCTCGCGGAGTCCCGCGTGGGCAGGAAGCCGACAAGGGGTGGGTCGAGGGACACGGAGGTGAACGTGCCCACGATCAACCCGACGGGCTCCCCGTCCGCGTGGGTACTGGATATCAGGGCCACCCCCGTGGGGTGATGCCCGAGGGCCTGCCGAAAGGCGGCGGAGTCCACCGCGCCGCCGCTCATGGGTGACTCGCTTCGCGTTCGGAGGTTGTGGCCAACGCGCGGATCTCCTCCGGCCAGGGCGTGGCCTCACCGCTGGAACGGTCGGTCAGCACGAAGACCGCTCGGGACGTCGCGACCAGCCGCGTGCCCACCAGCATGCGCTGCGCGAGTGCCAGCGAACTGCGGCCGACTCGGTCGAGGCGGGTCTCGGTGGTGAGCGTCGCGGGGTAGTGGACCTGACCCTTGAAATCCACCTCGAGCCGGACCAGCGCGATGATCGGCTCGAACCCCACCGCCGGCCTCACCTGCTCGGTCAGGAACGCGTATCGCGCATTGGCGAGGAGGGCGGTGAACGCCGTGTTGCCCATATGGCGTTGGAAGTCGAGGTCGCTCACCCGGAGCGTGTCCTCGACGACGTGTGCGGCGGGCCCCGTGGGCCCGGTGCTCGACTGCTCCATCATCAGCTTCCTCAGCCGGCCTGAGTGGCCTTGACGGAGGCGCCGAACTCCTTCAGCGCCTGGGCACGGTACTCACGCATCTCCTCGTTCGCCTCACGGCCCCGCACGAGGCCCTCGGCCAGTGGGAGATCCGCGACCGCGTGGAACAGCCGCTTGGTGGCCTGGAGCGACATGGGCACCTGTCCCGCCAGGGTCTCGGCGATCTTCATCGCCTCAGTGAACTCCTCGCCCTCCGGGACGACTCGCGTGACCATCCCCATCCGCTCGGCTTCGTCGGCATGGACCAGGCGCCCACTGGCCACCAGCTCGAAACCCGCCTTGCGGCCGAGCTGCTTGGTCAGGTTGGCCATCACCACCGCTGCGACAAGACCGTGCTTGATCTCGGGGTAACCCATGCGGACGTTGGCCGACGCGATGGTGATGTCGCAGGCCAGAGCCAGCCCGCAGCCACCGCCGACGGCGTATCCATGAATGGCGGCGATCACCGGCTTGGATATCTCGGGAATGGTCTTGTGCAGACCGTAGGTGAGTCCGGCGCGGTACTCGACGCGTTCGGTGTTGTCGGGCGTGAGCTCGGCGAACTCACCGGTATCGGCGCCCGTGCAGAAGGACGTCCCCGCCCCGCGGACGACCACCGCACGGATCTCGTCGTCCTGGTCGGCTCCCCGGAGCTCTTCGATCAGGCGCTCGTAGAGCGCGCTGTCCATGGCATTGAGCTTGCGGGGACGGTTGAGGGTGAGCACCAGCACATGGCCCAGGCGCTCGACAATGAGGTTGTCTTCCATGGTTCAGCCTCGTTCGTGCTCTAGTCGATGGAGAAGAAGACGGACTCGCGCTCGCCCTGCAGCCTGATGTCGTACTGCAGGTGCCGCTCGACGTCGGTCGGCCGCGCGATCAGGAGGGGCCGCCTGGCCTCGGGGACCTGCCGCAGGATCGCGTCGGACCGGTTGGCCTGTTCCTCGTCGGGGAAGTACACCTTCGTCGCCAGCGGCCCTGCCAGGCCGCGCGTGAAGAGGAAGATGCCCAGGTGCGGCGCCAACTGGTTGCCGTCGGGCAGCGTCACCGGTTCCGGCTTCCTCACGACGGCACGGAATCGGCCCTCGAGGGTGCGGACCCGGCATGCCTGCTCCTGGCTCCAGAGCTCGAGGAACGCGCCGTAGCCGACATGGTCCCCTTGACCGTCGAGAACCATGCCCTCGATCACGACGGCACTCGGATCGTCCTCGGCGACGGTCTGGGTGATGCCCGGCGGGGTCATGGCAAAGCCGAACAGGGGACCGCAGGTCTGTGCGGGGGTGAGAATCATGACCATCCCTCACTCGAACGGAGTCGCGGCCGAGCCACGAAGCACGATGTCGAACCGGTACGCCAGCGCCGAGGGGTTCCTGGTCAGCAGGGCGCCGGGGTCGGTCCGCTCAGGTGGGGGAATGACCGCGCCGCTGCCGTCGACGGTGGCCAGAGTGCGCTGGGGGCCGAACGACTCCGCGATGGAGTTCTCCTCGTCGAGCATGGCGATCAAGCGTTCCTGGCCTCGCCGGTCCGGAACGGCGTTGATCATGCGGTCCATGCGGATCAGCGGGTCGCCTTCGAAGTACATCTGCGTGACAAGTCGGCTGGAACAGCCGGCACCCAGCACGGAGAAGTGGATGTGGGACGCCCGCCAAGCACGTGCACCGTCCTTGAACATGGCTGGGTACGGCCCCGGACGGATCGTCAGGAAGCGATAGCGGCCCCGGTTGTCCGTCAGGCAACGGCCCGCGCCGTGGAAGTTGGCGTCGAGCGGAAAGCCCGACACGTCCATCGAGTCGCGATAGCCACCGGCGGCGTTGGCCTGCCAGATCTCGACCAGGGCGTTCTTGACCGGGATGCCGCCGCTGTCGGTGACGGTTCCGTGAACGACGACTCGGGTGCCGATGGGCTCCGAGACGCCCTGCACCGTGAGGTCGTTGTCGAATGCTCCGAGCTTCAACTGCCCGAAGGCAGGGCCCGGCAGGTGGTGGAACCACTCCTTGTCCAGGTGGACCGGTGCTGCCAACGGCACGCGCAGGGTACTGACGCTGGAGTTGGAATCCGCCAACGGCGGATCGAACGATTCGATCATGAGGTTGCCTTCCCCAATGCTTGTGCGGCGATGTCACGGACGCTGAGGCTCTCGTCCGCCAGGTGGTGACGCGGGGGACTCATGCCGCGGTCCAGCAGCCTTCTGGCTGTCAGGAAGGCGCCGGGGTCGTTCAGCGCCTCGACGGCTCTCAGGTCGTCCCCGCGGTAGTGCCACAGCGAGAAGCCCCCACCGTCCTCCGCGGTTCTCTTGATGACGCGGTCGCCGTCGCCGGTCAGGCCGACGATCTGCAGTCGGACGTCGTACTGGTCCGACCAGAACCAAGGCGCCGGCCGCGGGGGCACCGCGCGGCCTGCGATGTGGGCCGCCGCCGCCCTTGCCATGTATTCCGCGTTCTGGACCGACTCCAGGCGGAGTCTGCCGCCCTGCCAGGCGAAGTTGGCGCAGTCACCCACCGCGTACACCGACGGGGCGCTGGTCCGGCCGAGTTCGTCGACGGTGATGCCGTCGTCGACCGTGATGCCGGCCTGAGCGGCGAGTTCGGCCTCCGGTTCGGCGCCGATCCCCATCAGGACGAGATCGGCGTCGATCCGTGTCCCGTCGGTGAGCACGCCGGCGACCACGCGGCCGTTCCCACCGTCCAGCGACCGCAGTTCGCGGCCTTCCAGGATCTCGACCCCGTTGCGCAGGTGCTCCGACCGGAGATGGTCGGCGGCCTGCTCGCTGACGACTCGCTGGAGCAGCCGGTCACGCTCGACCACGGTGACGTGACGTCCGAGGCGGGCCGCCACCGAGGCGAACTCGAGACCGATGAAACCGCCACCGAGAACGAGTACCGACTTCGCCTCGTCGAGTGCCCCGGACAGGGCGTCGGCGTCGGCGAGTGTGCGCAACACGTGCACGCCCTGAACTCCGTCGACCAGCGAGTCGGGCAGTCGTCGGGCCCGCGCACCCGTCGCCAGGACCAGGTTGTCGTAGCGAAGAGTGCTGCCGTCCGCCCGGACCACGACCTGCTGGGCGACGTCGATCCGGGCCACCCGTTCGCCGGTGCGCAGGTCGACCTCGGGCTTCGTGCGGCCGGCGGGTGTGCCCAGCGTGAGGTGCTCCTGCCCGATCTCTCGCAGCAGGTAGCGCTTGGACAAGGGTGGGCGCTGGTAGGGGACGGCGGCTTCGGCGCCGATCAGGGTGATCGGCGCGTCATAGCCCGCGGCGCGCAGGTGCATGGCCGTGGTGTGGCCGGCCTGCCCGGCGCCGATGATCGCGGTTCCGTGTGTCATGGCGCGGCGTCACCAGGCCGGCGGTACTTCGACGGTGATTCCGTCAAGCTCGGGCCGGGCGGAGATCTGACAGCTCAGACGACTGCCGTCGCGTCGAGGAGCATCGGCGAAGTCCAGCAGGTCGGCCTCGATCGGGCCGGGCTCGCCGGTCCGGTGGTCGGACTCGACGTAGACGTGGCAGGTGGCGCACATCATCCCGCCACCGCATTCACCGACGATGCCGGGCACGCGGTTGGCCACGGCCGCCTCCATCAGGTTGACGCCGTCGCCGACCTCAGCGGTGATGCGCTCGCCGCCGGCGGTGATCCAGGTCACCTCAGCCATGGTCAGAACCTCCAAGCCGGACCAGCAGACTCTGCGGACCGCGGTGGGCCATCGTCTTCGTCCATGCGGGTCGTTGTCCCTTCACCAGCTCCATGCCGGGGAAGGCGTTGATGAGTTCTTCCAGCACGATCTTCATTTCGATGCGTGCCAGGGGGGCGCCCATGCACACGTGGATGCCGTATCCGAAGGACAGGTGGCCTCGTGCGTCGGGGCGGTGGATGTCGAAGTCCGACGGCCGTTCGTACTGGCCCTCGTCGTGGTTCGCCGAGGCCAGGCTCAGCAGGACCTTGCCTCCCGCGGGGATGGTCACGCCGCTGAGCTCGACGTCCTCGAGGGCCCTGCGCCGCCAGGTCATGACCGGGGTGCTGTGCCGGAGGACTTCTTCGATCGCACGCGGGATCAGTGCCGGATCCGCGACCAGTTCCTCCCAGGTCCCGCGGTTCTCCAGCAGCGTGAGGATGCTGATGGTCAGACCGTTGGTCACGGCCTCGTGACCGGCCAGCAGCAGCGCGAACACCAGACAGACGATCTCGTTCTCCGTCAGTACCGAGTCGTCGCCCCCGCGAAGTTCCAGCAGTTTGCTGGGGTAGTCGTCGCGCGGTGCCCACTTGCGGTCCTCGACGATCTCCTTGCAGAAGTGGAAGAAGTCGTTCAGCTCGTGGCCGGCGTCGATCATTTCCTGCCGGGTCGGCTTGCCCCAGATCATCGTGGCGCGGTTGAGCGCCCACCGCTTGATCATCAGAGGGTCCACGTCGTCGACACCGAGGAGCATGAACACCACCCGCGCGGGCATCTCGTGGGTCAGTTCGGCGACGATGTCGGCCTCGTCCTTGCCGCGCAGGCCGTTCACGTACTCCCGCACCAGCGCGCGGATCCGCGGCTCGTACTCGCGATAGCGCCTGGGGTTGAGGAACTGGCCGGCGCTCTGCCGGATCCGGGTGTGCCGGGGCCGGTCCGTGTTGGACTGCACCGGTTCGACGGTGAATCCGTTGTCGGTGAGGAACCGGGTCAGTTCCTCGGGGTAACCCTCCAGCGAGTCCAGGACGTTCGAGGCGGAGAACCGCTCGGGGTCCTTGAACACCGAGAGGACGTCCTCCCGTTTCGTGACGACCCAGTAGTCGGTCTCCTCGTTGTAGAACACCGGCGCCTCGCGACGGGCCATCGAGAAGAACTCGTAGGTGCCGTCGTGGTCGAACGGCCTGAAACCACTGGTCACGGGGCATCGTGCGGCCGTCGGTCGCTGATCCACCACCGCCATCCGTCTCCACCCTTCCTCAGCGACCGCAGCGGCCACTTGTTGTTTCGTCAACAGGTGGCCGAGTCTGTCCCGGCGCTTGATGATTTGTCAACGGATCTCGGCGGTCGAGGCGGCCGCAAGGCTTGACCAGCGCACGGTCGCGCCGGCCAGGGGGTCACCGAGGCCCGCCGACCGGCTGCGGACGAAGCCCGCGGAGACTCCGACGCACCCCGATCGCAGACAGGTGGCCTTTTCCCGCAGTTGTCAAATTGACCCTTGACAAGTCAAGAGAGGGGGGAGAGCGTGTGCCCTTGATCACTCAACACCTTGCTGAGCCGCACTGTCCCGTGTCCGGAACGAGCCCTCTCGTGTCGCGGCTCATCGTCGGTTCGGGGGCGGCACTTCCGTAGCGGTATCCAGTCGAGAGAGGACGTCATGGAAGCGAATCAGACTGCTGAGCCCGAAGCGTCGGTCGCCCTGGCGACCGGCCCCGCTCCAGGGGGCGAGGAGAAGCAACGCCGCCGGGTCGCCTACGCCACGCTGGTGGGCACCACCATCGAGTGGTACGACTTCCTGGTCTACGCGCAGGTCGCGGCCCTGCTCTTCGGTGACCTCTTCTTCAGCGGGCTCGGCCAGTGGAGCCAGCTCACCGCCCTGGCGACCGCCGGGGTGAGCTTCTTCTTCCGGCCGCTCGGCGCCCTCGTCTCGGGCTATCTGGGCGACCGGTTCGGCCGTCGCATCGTCCTGGTGCTGACGCTCGGGCTGATGGGCGTGTCGACCACGCTGGTCGGCCTGCTGCCGACGACCGCGGCCATCGGAATCGCGGCCCCGATCCTGCTCATCCTCCTGCGCTGCCTCCAGGGGCTCTCCGCCGGTGGCGAGTGGGGCGGCGCGGCCATGCTCGCCGTGGAACACGCCAGAACCGGTCACCGCGGGCGGATGGGATCCTTCCCGCAGATGGGCGTACCGCTCGGGATGATGCTCGCCATCACCGTGATGGGCGCCTTCAACGCCCTGCTCGGCAAGGAGGCCTTCGACGCGTGGGGCTGGCGCCTGCCGTTCCTCTTCTCCGTCGTGCTGGTCGTGGTGGGGCAGTACGTGCGGTCCCAGGTCGCCGAGTCGCCGGTCTTCACCGAACTCGAGGAGTCGAAGGCCAAGGCGAAGACGCCCCTGCGTGAGCTGCTGAGCACCCACGGCACCAAGGTGCTGAAGGCCGCCGCCACGATGGTGGGCAACATCGCCGCCGGCTACATGATCGTCGGCGGCTTCGCGCTGGCCTACGTGACCAGCGCCCATGACCTTCCTCGCACTCAGGTGCTGATGTGGCTCTTCGCGGCCAGCGCCGTGTGGATCGCGTTCACCTACGTCGGCGCGCGGTGGAGTGACCTCTCCGGCCGCCCGGTCGTCTACAAGTTCGGCTACTCGATGCTGTTCGTGCTGCTCCTCCCGCAGTTCTGGCTGCTCAGTCAGGGCACCGGGCTGGGCGTCGGCGTGGCCCTGCTGACCCTGGCGGTGCCGCTGGGCCTGACCTACGGCCCCCAGTCGGCGCTCTTCGCGGAGATGTTCCCGGCCCGGATCAGGCTCTCCGGGGTGTCGCTCGCCTACGCGGTCGGTGCCGTCCTCGGTGGAGCGTTCGCGCCGATGATCGCCGAGGCGCTGACGCAGGGATTCGGCACGGTCATCGCGGTCGCGCCGTACTTGATGGGAATGGCGTTGATCAGTCTGGTGACGGCCTTCTTCCTCACCGACCGCTCCACAGAGCCGCAGGAGTCGATGGCCGAGCGCTGAGCCACAGCCACAGTCGCTGCCGCTGCCGCTGCCGCTGCCGCGAGCATCCGGGGTGCTTCTCCGCGTCGGAATTCCGTGCCGGAATCCGAGCGGTCGACGGAGCACCCCGGATTGCTGTTGACAACACAACAAGATGACCTGAGGATGTTGTTGACACCACAACAACTTGATTGGTCCGCGCCGGGTTCTCCAGTGCCCGGGCCCAAGCCGCTAGGAGAAAGCTGTGGGAGTTCGGGAAAACGAGGGAGCGGGTAAGCCGCTCGGAATGCTTCCGGGCTTGAAGGTCGTCGAGATGGGCCAGAACCTGGCCGCCCCGTACGCCTCGTTGATTCTCGGTGACCTCGGTGCCGAGGTCATCAAGGTCGAGAAGCCCGGGGGAGACGACGCGCGTGGCTGGGGCCCGCCGTTCGTGGGCGAGAGTTCGGTCAGTTTCCACATGATGAACCGGAACAAGCGGTCCGTCGTGCTGTCGCTGGACGACGAGGCCGACTACAAGGTCTTCCTCGACCTCATCCGCGACGCCGACGTCTTCATCCACAACCTGCGCCCGGGCGTCGAGAACAAGCTCAGGGCCGACGCCGAGACGCTCAGGGCCGTGAACCCCCGGCTGATCTACTGCTCGATGTCGGCGTTCGGTCACACCGGTCCGATGGCGAACCGCCCCGGCTACGAGCCGCTGCTGCAGGCGTTCTCCGGTCTGATCGCCATCAACGGGGACCCGAGCGGCCCTCCCTCCCGGGTGGGCCCGTCGGTCGTCGACCTCGGAACGGGCATGTGGACCGTGATCGGCGTTCTCGCCGCGATCCTGGAACGCCAGTCGACGGGGGTCGGCGGTGAGGTGAGGACCTCACTGCTGGAGACGGCCGTCAGCTGGGCGGGACGGCACATCGCGGACTACGGGGCGACCGGCACCATCCCGCCTCGGGTCGGTACCGGCCACAACTCGTTGACTCCCTATGGTGCGTTCGAGGCAGCGGACGGCCCGTTCATCATCGCCGCGGGCAACGACCGCCTGTTCGCCAAGCTGGCTGCGGCCCTGGAGAGGCCCGAGTGGGCGAGCGACCCCCGCTTCGCCACGAACGCCGCGCGCAACGAGAACAGGGCCACGCTGCTTCCGCTCATCTCCGAACTCGTCGGCCGCAGCACCGTCGCCGACTGGATCGCGTGTCTGGAGCGCGCCGGCGTGCCGTGCGCACCCATCCATTCGATCCCGCAGGTGCTGGAGCACCCTCAGACCCACGCCATGGACATCATCCTGGACAACGCCGACGACCGGCTCAAGCTCACCGGACTGCCACTGAGCATCAACGGCGTGCGAGCGGGCTTCGGCACCACGGCGCCCGCGCTCGACGAGTATCACGACGAGCTGGCCGACTCCGCGCCGGCACCGGAGTCAGGAACCGCACAGTGACCGGCAGCCGCACCCACATCGCGACCTCCGACGCGACCTCGATCACCGTCCGCGGGAAGGACCTGTGCGAGGACCTCATCGGCCGGCACAGCTTCACGGACATGATCTACTTCCTGTCCGTCGGCCGGATGCCCACGCCGCCCGAGGCACGGGTTCTCGACGCCTGCCTGGTCACGCTCATGGAGCACGGATGGACCCCGACGTCGATCATCACCAGGCTGGCGGCCGACAGTGTGCCCGACGACGTGCAGGTGGCGATCGCCGCAGGGCTGCTGTCGGTCGGGCCGGTGTTCGCCGGGACCATGGAGGGCTGCGCCGAGCTGCTGGTGGAGGGTGTCGAGAGCGGCGAGGACCCGGACACCTACTGCAAGCGCGTGGCAGAGGAGTACGTAAGCGCCAAGCGGCCTGTTCCGGGATTCGGGCACCGTTTGCACAAGCCGGACGACCCGCGCGCGGTCACCCTCCTCGAGGTGGCCGAGAAGAACGGGATCACCGGCCGCTACGTCGACCTGCTGCGGCGGCTGAGCCGCGAGGTGGACGCGGCCCGGGGTGGCCGTCACCTCACCATCAACGCCACCGGTGCCATCGCCGCGCTGTTCCTGGAGATCGGGATCCCGCTGAAGGCCGGTCGCGGACTCGCCGTGGTGTCCCGGGCCGGCGGACTGCTCGGCCATGTGGTGGAGGAGTTCGCCCAGCCCTCCGCCCGCACCATCTGGCAGCTCACCAGGGAGGGCATCCCGTACTCGGATCCCCAGGAGACTTCGCATGACTGATGAGTGGGGCGATCGGTACACCTCGGCCGAGGTGCTCGCTCTCTACCGGGAGCACGGTGACACCCTGATCGACCTCGTGGCCAGTCGGGCCGCGGCGGATCCGGACCGTCCGATGCTGGTGTGCGGCGAGCGTTCATGGACCTGGGCCCAGGCCGCCGACGCGGCGGGACGGCTGGCCGGTCACCTCCGGCACAGGGGGGTGAAGGCCGGGGACCGTGTGCTCGTCATGGGCCGCAACAGCGACTGGCATGTACTCGCCTTGCTGGCCACCGCCGGGCTGGGTGCGGTGTTCGTGCCCGTCAACCCCGACTTCAAGGGGGAGGAAGCGGCCTACGTGCTCCGTCAGTCGGGTGCCCGGGCGATCCTCTGCGACCAGGCCGCCGAACCGGTCGCCGAGGCCGCGCGCGACGACGTCGACAGCTCCGCCTGGATCCAGCGGCTCGACGGCGAGCTCCTCGACGCCGAGCCGATCGAGCTGAACGGCGGTGACCGGCGGGCTCCGTGCGTCATGATCTACACCTCGGGGACCACCGGTTTCCCGAAGGGCGTCCTGCACAGCCAGCAGAGCGTGATCGCCGCGGGAGAGAGCTTCGTGGAGCGGGTTCGCCTGCAGCCGCACGACCGGGTGCTCACCATCCTTCCGCTGTTCCACGTCAACGGCCTGCTCTATTCGGTGGCCGGAGCGCTCGCCGCCGGTGCCACCCTGCTGGTGGAGCCGCGTTTCTCCGCCTCCGGCTTCTGGCCCACGGTCAAGCGGCTCGGTGCGACGCAGGTCAACATGATCGAGGCGATCAGCGCGATCCTGCTCAACCGGCCCGGCGACGAGTACGTGCCCGACCACGGTCTGCGCAAGATCTACGGGATCCGGCAGGCGAGCACGCGAGCGTTCCGGGAGCGGTTCGAGGTACCTCACCTGGTGGGCGGGTACGGCATGACCGAGATCCCCGGCATCCTGAGCACGCCGTACGACGCGGAGGCCAGGCCGGGCAGCATGGGCCGGCTCTGCCGGCACCCTGATCCCGCACGGCCGTGGGCGCAGTGCCGCATCGTGGACGAAGCCGGTGCGGACGTTCCCGACGGCGAGACCGGGGAGCTCTGGGTACGGACGCCCCTCGTGATGCTGGGGTACTTCCGCGAACCCGGGCAGACCGCCGACGCCTTCGAAGGCGACTGGTTCAGGACCGGCGATCTGGTGCGGCGGGACCAGGACGGCTGGTACTACTTCGTCGCGCGGAAGAAGGACATCATCCGCCGGCGGGGCGAGAACATCTCCGGAGCCGAGCTCGACAGAGTGGTCGCCGAACACCCGGAGGTGGTGCTGGCAGCCGCGGTCGGAGTGCCGTCCGAGATGGGCGACGAGGACATCCTGCTGGTCGCCACGCCCCGTGCGGACTCCCTCCTGACCGAACAGGAGGTCGCCGACTTCTGCAGCACTCGGCTGGCCCGGATCAAGCGGCCCCGCTACGTCCTCCTCACCCAGGACATGCCGCTCACACCGACCGGGAAGGTCGCCAAACACCTCCTGAGGGCGGACGCCACTCTGCGCGACCGGGCCCGCGAGGTCGACGTCTCCGTCGATCAGCAGCCGGCCCGGCCCGAGCCCAGGTGAACCCCTCCCAGGTCCCCTCAGGGGACCTGCCACAGCAGCGGCCTTGCACGACCGCGGAAAGGAACGCCCCATGACCGAGCTCCTCGCGCTGCACCCCGACCGGTTGACCGGTGACGTCGAACCGACCGGAGACATCCACGCGTTCCTTCTGGGCGACTTCAGCACCTCGCCGATGGTGCAGCGTGCCCGGGACCTGGTCCCGGTCCTCAAGGAGCGAGCGGCGCGGCAGTCCCAGCAGGACCGGCTGCTGCCCGAGACGATCGCGGACATGCAGCGGGCCGGCTTCTTCCAGATGCTGCAGCCCCGTGCCCACGGCGGGTACGAGCTCACTCCCATCGAGTCCTTCGAAGTGACCTCCATCCTCGCCGAGGGCGACCCCTCGGTGGGATGGGTCCTGGGCGTGGTCGGCATTCACCACTTCCACCTGGGTTTCTTCGACGGCCGCGCACAGTCCGACGTCTGGTCCTCGGACACGACCACACTGATCAGCTCGCCGTACGCACCCCAGACGGCCAGGCGGGTGGACGGCGGATACCGCCTGTCCGGACGGTGGTCCTTCTCCTCCGGCAGCGACTACTGCGACTGGGCACTGCTCGGGGCCAACATCGAGGGGGAACCGACCCCCGGGCCGGGGCCGGTCGGCAGCCACGTGCTGCTGCTGCCGCGCGAGGACTACGAGATCGTCCACAACTGGGACGTGTCCGGTCTGCGGGCCACCGGCAGCAACGACATCGTGGTCGAGGACGCGTTCGTCCCTGACCACCGGAGCCTGACCTGGACCGAGGTGCACCAGAGAACCGCACCGGGCCTGGCGCTCAACACGGGGCTGCTGTTCAAGCTCCCGTTCTTCCAGGTCTTCTCACGGGCCACCCAGGCACCGACGGCGCTCGGCGCCCTGCAGGGCATGGCGGACGCCCTGGTGGAGTTCCACAGGGGCAAGCGCCGGCCCAGGATCGACCCGGCCACCACCCTCGCGCTGGCCGAGGCCTACTCCTTCGTTTCGGAGGCGAAGGGGCGCCTGTACGCCAACTACGCCGCGATGCTCTCCGAGGCCGGCGGAGGCGCCGAGGTCGGCGATGAGCGGCTGGAGGAGTTCCGCTTCCAGTCCGCGCACATCCCCGCACGCGCGGCCCGTTACGGCACCGAGCTGTACCGCGTCGCGGGCGGTACCGGCATCTACAACGCACAGCCGTTCGGGCGTTATCTGACGGACCTCATGGCGACGCAGACCCATGCGATCAACAACTACCAGGCCCGGGCGATGGACTGGATCGGCCCGCTCCTCGACACCACGGGGGCCGTCGTGTCGACACCGCTCGGCGTGGTCAAGGATCAGCGACGTCCCGCCTGAGGCGGCGTTCCGGCCGGGGCCGGTGCCATTCCCGTGGCACCGGCCCCGGCTTTGCGTCACTCCGGGAGGTTCTCGGCGTTCTCGCCGAAGAGCCTGAGCATCTCGTTGAACTTCTCCACGTCCTGGGGAGTGAATCCGGCGAGCACCTGCTTGTGGCGTTCCAGAGCCGATCTGAGGATCCGGTCGTGGAGTTCGTACCCCGCAGGCGTGAGGTGCCACAGCCGGTTGCGCGGATTGTTGCCGAGGACCTTGGCCTCCGCCAGGCCGAGCTTGGCGAGCTTGCTCAGGGACCGGCTGACCGCGCCCTTGTCGTAGCCCACGGCAGGGCTGGCGGCGGTCACCGGGACGTCCGGTTCCTTGCAGAGCATCACCAGCATCCGCCACTCCATCGCGCTGATGCCGAACTCGTTCTGGTAATGCCGGGAGAAGCTCCGGTTGAAACGGTTGGCGGCCCACACCAGGAGGACCGTCGGGTTGTCGGCCAGGTTCAGCGTCTTGGACTTCTCCCCATCGCCCACCTCGACCTCCTCGACAAAGAACTCATCGAGCTCGTCGCTCATGGGGTGGCCTCCCGGAGTCTTGTCGATGCGAGACGGCTGTCTCACATCCGTGGCTGCGCGGTCTCTCCTGCTCGGGAAACAGTCTAGGCAGGCCATGCGGCCTGCCCCGCTTCCCCGTTGTGATGATCATGCCGCTCCTGAGTCGGCCGTGTGAAGGGCCCGGTCGTGACCGGCGTACCGGGTCTCCTGGCCGACGGTGCCGAGCATGCCCGGGGCGGTGGGCCGGCGGAGAGGATGCCGCCGGACCTCGCCGGCCCTGATCCGCCCCGTCACAGCCTGACACAACGACAAGAAGTCCGTGCGGAATCGATCCGCACGGACTTCTCCCTCGATCACGCCGCACGACTCCCACGAGTCGCCGGTGGCACCGCGCTCGAACTGATCAACGCGGACACGACATCACGGATGTCCTGGACCGCGGCAAGGTCCGAGGTCATTCTCTTCAGGTCCCGCACCTGTTCGGGCTGCAGGCCCCAGGGCGCGTAGCCCACGCAGTCGTCGAACCCTTGCGCGTGATCCTCAGGAGTGAGCGGGTTACCCGGATATCCCGGACCGATCTCGAGAGTTCTGACCCAATGGCCTCCGTCAGCGGTGCGCATCTCGAAACGCGACGCCGAATGACCGGTGAGTGCGGGGTCGAAGTGCACATGGATCCGCGAGATCATGGCGGACGCGTTCAGTTCGGCGACCTGTTCGGGTTCGAAGTGCTTGAGCAACGACGATCCCCGCTCCAGAGCGTTCGCAGCGCAGTACTGCGCACTGAACTGGGCATTGACCCGCAGGTTGGTGCCGGCCTTGAAGGGTTTACCGATGAGCTTGAAGGCGAAGTCGGGCAGGAAGACGTCCACCCGCTCGATCTCCCGCGTGTTCACCGGGCCGTCACTCAGCGCCAGGAGGGCCGACTCGGTGATTCCCTGGGTGAGCCCGCAGCTCGGGTACTTCTTGAAGAAGATTCCCTCCAGGTCGTAGTGACGGCCGATCCGGTCGGCGAACGACTCCGGGGAGCGCTCGCCTCGTGCGTACAGTCGCGCGTACCCGAACGGGCCGGAGATGAAGTGACGGGGCCCGGTCAGTCCGGCCTGGGCGAACTGCACGCTCTGAACAGCCGCGGCCGCGGTCCATCCCTGGATGAGCCGCACCGCCAGGGACGCGTCGACATTGCTCTGAAAACTCGCCGAACAACGGTTGAAGGAGAATGCCAGCGCGTGCAGCGTGTGCTCCGCGCCGAGACCGGCAGCCCGCGCCGCGGCAGCGGTGGCTCCCATCAGGCCGGCGACGCCCGTCGGGTCCAGCCCACCGTACTGCTCCTCGGTGAGGTTGAACCGCACACCTGCCTCGAGACCCACTGCCAGCGCGGCCAGGAGCTCGGCCCCGGTGCAGCCTCCACGCAGCTCTGCGGCGGCGAGCGCCGCGGGCACGACCGAGGACCCGAGGTGCAGTCCGGGCACCATGGTGTCGCAGTAGTCCAGCGCACGCGCCATGGAACCGTTGAGCAGCGCGGCGCTCTGGGCCGTCAGGTGGTCTCCGTGAACGAAGGACCTGGCCTCCGCCCGCCCCCCTTGGGTGACGACCAACTGCCGGAGTTCGGCGATCCCGTCCTGTGCGGCTCCCGCGACCGCGGTACCGCACACGGTCCTCAGGACCTGGTGGGCGACATCTAGCACCTCTGCGGGGATGTCGGCGGCCCGGGTGTGCGCCACGAAGCGGGCGATCCGCTCCTCGGGGCCCGCGGCGGAGTCGGACGGTGCGGCGTGACGGTTCTGGTCGACGTCCGCTGCCGTGGTGTTGCCCATGGGTTTCCCCTCTCCCTCAGAGGTGTGGAAGTGACTTGGAGGCGGTCCGTCCCACTGAGGCGACGCTGAGCAGGCCGATCAGTGCGACCAGGATGATCCAGCCCGCGGGGCTGGTGTCGTACCCGGTGCTCTGCACGAGGCTCTGGGCGATGAACGGCGCGGTTCCGCCGGCGATGATCGCCCCGAGGTTGTATCCCAGCGCGATGCCGGTGAAGCGGACTTTCGTCGGGAAGAGTTCGGCGACCAGCGCCCAGGTGGGCACCTGTACCCATCCACTGAAGAACATGAAGACGAAGTAGACGAGGCCGATCGCCAGCAGGCTGCTCGTGTGGGACAGGACGAGGAACGCGGGCCAGGCGATCACCATGAACGCGAGGTATGCGGTGACCAGGATGGGCTTCCGGTCGAACCTGTCCGAGAGCAGGCCGGGCAACGGGTAGGTCATGGCCGCGAGCGCGATGCCCGCGGCAGCGGTCCAGGACACCGCGGTGGGCGAGACGTTGCCCTTCAGCTCCAGGAAGATCCCGAAGTAGGTGAGCCCGATGTAGACGGTTCCGTTCAGGGCGATCGAGAGACCGAGCACGCGCAGGACCGAAACCGGGTGGTCCCGGATCACCGACATGAGCGGGCGCTTCTCCACGGCCGCTCCGTCGCGACGCTCCTCGAGTTCCTTGAACTTCGGGCTGTCCTCGATGCGCAGCCGCGCCCACAGGGCCAGGACGGCGAAGACGGCCGACAGCAGGAACGGAACCCGCCAGCCCCAGGACACCATCTGCTCGGGGCTGAAACCGAGGCGGACCGCTCCCACCACGGCCGCGGCCACGGCGAAGCCCAGGGTCGCCCCGATCGCGGTCGAGCTGCCGTACAGGCCACGGCGGCCGGGAGGCGCGAGTTCGGCGACATAGGTGGCGGCGCCGCCGATCTCGCCACCGGCGGCGAATCCCTGCACCAGACGGACCAGCACGATCGCGACCGTCGCCGCGATACCCATGTCGGCGTGCGTGGGCAGCAAGCCCATCGCGACGCAGGCAGCGGACATGATCAGGACGGTCGCCACGAGCGAGAAGCGCCGGCCCCGCTTGTCACCGAGGATGCCGAAGAACCATCCGCCGACCGGCCGCACCACGTAGGACGAGGCGAACAGGGCCAGCGCCGCCAACGTCGCCGTGGCCGGGTCCTGCTGGGGGAAGAACAGTGGTGCCAAGGTCAGCGCGAGGAAGCCGTACACGCTGAAGTCGTAGTACTCGATCACCGTGCCGACACCGCCGGCGACGGCGGCTCGCCTCGCCATGCTCGGATCGCCGGCTTCGGTTCTGCGCTGTTCCTCGAGGTTCGAGGTGATGGTCATGGGTTCTCCTCGCCAGTCTGCGCTGACCACTAGATGGTTCGCTTCAATCACCTGACGGTTCTGTGGCGCGTGTCACGGATGGAATCATGCGGAACTCGCCACGTCAATGCATGTTCAATCCATCAGCTGGTTTACGTGAACCACCTAGTGGACCTATGCTGGCGGCATGACATTGCCCTCAGCGGCCGCCGCAGCCGACGGCGGCGTGCGTAGCGTGACGCGTGCCTTCGACCTTCTGAGAGCGTTCGACGGCGAGCACAGGGTCCGCTCACTGCGTGAACTCATCGAGTTCACCGGCCTGCCCAAGTCGACGGTCGTCCGCCTGCTCAGCACACTCAGCAATCCGGGGATCATCACCAGCCCCAGCGAATCGACCTACAGCATCGGTCCCGCGTTCCTGCGGTGGGTCAAGCTGGCCGAGGCGATGTGGGAGGTGGGCGCCGAGGCCCGGCAGGTGATGACGGCCCTGCGCGACGAGTGCGGCGAGACGGTGAACATCTACATTCGCCAGGATCTGCACCGCATCTGCGTGGCCCAGGTCGAGGGCACCACGACCGTACGAAGCGTGGTGCGAGTCGGTGAGCCGTACCCCATGACCGGGGGCGCCGCGGCCAGAGTGCTTCTCGGTGGCTGCCCGGACACCGTGCTGGACGCCCTGTCCGAACAGGACGCACGCGTCGACGCGAAGGACCTGCGCACCGGGGCCGCGAGCACCCGTGAGGCCGGCTTCGCCATCACGCACGGCGATCGCGAACTGGGTGCCTCCGCGGTGGCGGCTCCGATCACGGCCGCCGACGGTCGTCTTCTCGCCGCGCTCTCCATGAGCGGCCCCACCTCTCGGTTCACCGCTGACCGAGTCA
This sequence comes from Streptomyces hirsutus, assembly GCF_001418415.1. Classification (GTDB taxonomy): domain Bacteria; phylum Actinomycetota; class Actinomycetes; order Streptomycetales; family Streptomycetaceae; genus Streptomyces; species Streptomyces hirsutus. The sequence continues at coordinate 7,108 of NZ_LIQT01000067.1, read as the reverse complement.
CCCAGTACGTCGACGCCGTAACCAAAGCAGCCCGGCAGATCAGCGCTGTCGGGCTCGGCACCGTGGAGGCCTTCCTGTGACCGCAGACCTGCTCGAGGGCGTTCGAGTCCTGGACATGACCAATGTGCTCGCCGGACCGTTCGCCGGTTATCAACTCGCCCTGCTCGGCGCCGATGTGATCAAGGTGGAGACACCCGGGAGCGGTGACCTGGCACGCCAGCTCGGCGCCGATCCCGAACTGAGCGCTGCCCGGATGGGCGTCTCCTTCCTCGCCCAGAACTCCGGGAAACGATCGGTGACGGTCAACCTCAAGACCGACGGCGGCAAGAAGGTGTTCGAACAGCTGCTGGCCGATGCCGACGTGCTCCTGGAGAACTTCCGCCCAGGGGTTCTCGAGCGTCTCGGCTTCGGCTGGCAGCGACTACGGGAACTGAACCCCCGTCTGATCTACTGCGCCGTCTCCGGATTCGGCGCCACCGGGCCGATGCGCGGTCGCCCGGCGTACGACCAGGTGATCCAGGGCCTCTCCGGCATCATGAGCGTGACCGGTGACACCCGGTCCGCGCCTTTGCGCGTCGGTTACCCGGTCTGCGACAGCTTCGGCGGCCTCGCCGCCGCCATGGCCGTGTGCGCCGCCGTTGTCAGGCAGCGGCAGACGGGGCAGGGCGCCTGTCTCGACACCTCCATGCTGGACGCGGCCATCACCTCCATGGGCTGGGTCGTCTCCAACCACCTGGTGACCGGCCAGGAGCCCGTGCCCATGGGCAACGAGAACATGACCTCGGCGCCGTCGGGCAGTTTCGCCACCGCTGACGGCATGCTCAACATCGCGGCCAACAAGCAGGAACAGTTCGAGACACTGTGCACAGTCCTCCACCGCGAGGAACTCATCACCGATCCCCGCTTCGTCACCCGTGAGGACCGCAAGCTCAACCGCGAACTCCTGCGCGACGAGCTCGAGATCTCACTCAAGGAGAAGACCGCCGCCGAATGGGACGAGGTCCTGCTCGACACGGGTGTCCCGGCCGCTCCGGTGATGTCGGTCCCCGAAACGCTCACCTCGGCACAGGTCGAGCACCGGGAACTGGTCTCCGAGGTGCCGATGCCCGTCGCACCGGCCGGAACCGTCCAGGTCCTGGGACTGCCGACCCATGTCGACGGTCAGGCGGTGAAACCCTCCTCGCCACCCCCCGCACTCGGCGAGCACACCGAGGAGATCTTGCGCGAGATCGGGTTCACCGCTGACCAGATCGAGGACTTCCGCAAGGAGGGAGCCATATGAGAACCCGAACGGACACCACCGACGGCGCAGGCGCGGGCCGGAACGAGCCCATGGACCGGACCTCGCCGGCACGCGCCGCGGCACTCGACGCCGTGACCACCCGCAAGGTGGCCGACTGGTGGACCACCGAGGTGTCGGACATCGAGCCCGGCGTCATCCGGTTCCGCGGATACCCGGTCCAGGACCTCATCCGCCGGGCAAGCTTCGTGGAGACCATCTGGACCATGGTCCGCGGCTCGATGCCGTCCCCCGCCCAGGCGGCCCTTCTGGAGAAGGCACTCGTGGCCGCGGTGGACCACGGACCACAGGCGCCCTCCATCGCGGCGGCCCGCATGGCTGCCACGTGCGGTGTGGGGTTGCACGGAGCGATGTCCACCGGTGTCGGACTGCTCGGGGACGTCCATGGGGGTGCCGGGCAGCAATGTGTCGAACTGCTGCAGCGACTGGTCGCCGCCAGTGGAGGCGGCGAGGCCGCTGACGGCGGCTCCTCCCCCGCCGCGGTCTCCCTGCAGGAGGCCGTTGCCGCCGAGGTCGCCGCCCACCGCGAACGCCGGGCCTACATCCCCGGGTTCGGCCACCGGTTCCACCCCCGCGACCCGCGCCGGGACCCACTCCTCGAGTTCGTCCAGGAAGCCGTCGACGCCGGGGTCGTCACCGGTCATCACCTCGCCGCGGCCCAGGAGTTGGAGGCCCAGCTGTCGGTCGGGCGGGAGCGCCCCGTCCCGATGAACATCGACGGCGCCACCGCCGTGATCTACGCCGAGCTCGGCTTCACCGCCGAACTCGCCCGTGGACTCTTCATCCTGTCGAGGTCCGTCGGCGTACTGGCCCACAGCTGGGAGGAGTCCCAGAGCGGCCGGCGCATCAAGGGCCCGATGCCTCCGCCGCTCCTCCCGACCTATGCCGGCCACGCGGAACGGGCATGGGCCGCCGAGACCGTGGACACGCCATGAGCACGCAGTTCACCGCGCCGGACGCGTTCGGGTGCCTCAGGGAGCTGCCGTCGAGGGCGCACCCGGGGGTCCCCTGCAGTACTACAGTCTGGCCGACGCCGAGGCCAACGGCGCCGGGCCCCTCAGTGACTTGCCCTGGTCGCTGAGGACGCTGGTGGAGGGCATCCTGCGCCACCAGAGGCATCCGCAGGTGCTCCCCGAGCATGTACATGCGATCACTCGACGTGACGCGTCCGCGGCGGTCCCGTTCTTCCCCGGCCGTGTCCTCCTGCAGGACGCGTCCGGCATTCCGGTCCTGGCCGACCTGATCACCCTGCTCGAGCGGGCAGCCGCCGACGGCCTGGACAGCTCGGCGCTCGAGCCGGTGCTTCCGCTCGATCTGGTCGTCGACCACGCCCTGGAAGTGGACGAGTACGCGAGCGGGGCCGCGGCGCCACGGAACATCGACCTGGAGTATGCGCGGCACCACGATCGCTACCGGTTCCTGCGGTGGGCCCAGGAACGGCTTCCCGGACTTCGGGTCGTGCCTCCCGGCGTGGGCATCTGCCATCAGCTGAACCTCGAGGTCCTCGCCCCGGTGGTGACCACCGAGGAGTCCGACGGCACGCGAATCGCCGCACTCGACGCACTGGTCGGAACCGACTCGCACACCACGATGATCAACGCGCTGGGAGTCACCGGGTGGGGGGTGGGAGGTATCGAGGCCACCGCCGCCGCGCTCGGTCAGGCCATCATGATCCGTGTGCCGCACGTCGTCGGTGTGGAGCTCACCGGACGGCTCGCCCCGGGTGTCTTCGCCTCCGACCTGGCCCTGACCTTGGCCGAACGACTGCGTGAGCTGAATGTCGTGGGGTCCATCGTGGAGTTCCACGGCCCGGGCCTGTCCTCCTTGTCGGTGCCCGATCGCGCGACGGTCGCCAACATGGCTCCTGAGTACGGCGCGACCATGGCGTGGTTCCCGGCCGACCGCCGCACCATCGCGTACCTGGCGACCACCGGTCGCCCCCCTGAGCAGGTCCATCTGACCGAGCAGTACTTGAAGGCACAGGGCCTGCTGCACAGTCCGGCCGCCCCGGTCCCGCGCTACGACACCGAGGTGACCGTCGCACTGGACTCGATCTCGACCACCCTCGCAGGCCCCGCGCGGCCACACGAAGCGCTCAGCCTGGCCGAGGTCCCCGCATCCCGGGGCACCGGCCGGCCTCAGGACGGCGACGTGGCCATCGCGGCGATCACCAGCTGCACCAACACCTCGAACCCTCGCTCCCTGGTCGCCGCAGGCCTCCTGGCGCGCAACGCGGTCGAGGCGGGTCTTCGACCGGCGGCGTGGACGAAAACCTCACTGACGCCGGGCTCCAGGTCGGCGGCCGACCTCTTGGCCTCGGCCGGTCTGCAGAAGTACCTCGACGACCTCGGCTTCCACGTCGCGGGATTCGGGTGCGGCACCTGTATGGGCAACTCCGGGCCCTTGAGCCCTGCCCTCGATGCGACGGCGCGGGCCAAGGACACCGCTCTGGCCGCGGTCCTCTCCGGGAACCGCAACTTCACCGGCCGTATCCACCCCGAGGTCGCGCACGCCTACCTCGCCTCGCCGGCCATGGTCGTGGCCTACGCATTGGCGGGCAATGTCCGGACGAACCTGGAAGTCGACCCCCTCGGTCATGCCGCAGACGGCTCACCGGTCACCCTTGCCGACCTCTGGCCGGACGAGAGTGAGATCGACGAGCTGCTGTCCGCCCATGAGGCCGCTTCGCTGGGCCGCGGAGCCCGCCGGGCCCTGACCACTGAGCGATGGCTGGCGCTCGACCATCCACGGGACGACACCTACCCGTGGGACGGCGAAGCCGGCAGCATCCGACGGCCCCCGTTCACTGACGCGGACCTGACCAGGCCGGCGGTCGACGGAGAGTTGCTCGGCGCCCGTCCGTTGCTGGTGCTCGGTGACGCGGTGACCACCGACCACATCTCGCCGGTCGCACGGATTCTGCGCGACTCCGCCGCGGGCCGATGGCTGATCGAGCGGGGAGTCGACGAGCGGGCTCTGGGCACCTTCAGCTCCCGCCGCCTCAACCACGACGTCATGGTCAGGGGCGGCTTCGCGAACCCGCGCCTGTCCAACCACCTGGCCCTCGAAGGGGAAGGCGGCTGGACCCGCACCGCGCCCGACGAGACGCCGGTGCCCGTCCACGTCGCGGCCGAGTACCACCGCCGTCGGGGCACCCCGCTCGTCGTCGTGGCGGGCGACATGTACGGAGCGGGCTCCGCACGCGACTGGGCGGCCAAGGTCACTCGGCTCCTCGGTGTGCGCGCGGTGCTGGCACGGAGCTTCGAACGCATCCACCGCACCAACCTGGTCGCCCTCGGCGTCCTGCCGGTCCAATGGGACGGCCCATCCCTCGAGCTGTTCGACGGAACCGAGGAGATCGACCTCCTCGGTATCGACGACCTCGCGTCCTCGACGAACGCCACCGTCCGGGTTCGTCGCGGCGACCACGTGCTGTGGAACGGCGCCGCCACGTGTCGCATCGACACCCCGTTGGAACTGGACTGGCTCCGGGCCGGCGGACTGTTCGGACACCTGCTGTCCACCCGGGCGGCCAGCAGGGGCGTCTCCAGGTAAGCGGCCCACGCACGCGGGGGCCCACCCCTTCCGGTGGGCCCCTTTCCCATGCCTCAACGCCGCCGTCCGCCATACACACTCCCACCAGCCAGTACAGCGGTTTCGATCATCTTCGCTCGCAGTCGTGAACCTCCGCGAACCGGCTGGCATATTCACTCCGCCCCGCTCTACGTTCCGCAGCGGAGGTGGTTCACATGAACGAACCCAGCAAACGACCGAAGCATGCCGAACGGCATGAGGCGATCGACGTCAACGACTTCGTGTACGCGGCGACCGGCGCCCGGGTGCGGAGGCTGACCATGCCGGACGGAAGCCACTGGTTCCCGGCGGTGGATGTCTGCAAGGAACTCGGACACACCAACTCTCGGCAGGCGCTCTCAGATCATCTTCCCGACGAGCACCGAGAGATTCTCGAGACCGTAAGTGGAGCTTACGGTCTCAGCATTCCCGCAGGTAGAGAGTGGCGTCGAGACCTGAATGTCATCTCTCTCCAAGGTCTCATTCTCCTCGTCAACGCCTGCACCAAGCCGGCTTGCGCCCCCTTCAAGCAGTGGGTCGCCGAAGTGATCGAGACCGTTCAGCGCGAGGGCTCCTACTCTCTCGACGAGGCCGAGGTGCAGTCACCCGAGCCAGGTGCCCCCATCGCCTACGCCATGCCGGAGCAGGTCGCCGAGGCCATCGTCCGGCTGGAGGCGCACAACCTTCAGCTGGATGAGGAGCTGGCCGACGGGCAGCGCGAATCGATCGCTTTGCAAAAGGAGACGCTGGCCATGCAGAGGGAGATGCTGGCCGCACAACAGGCCACCCTCGCCGTGCAACAGGCCATGGTCCGGGCGATGGAACGTATCGCGGACCGGTTCGACACCCTCGTCCTCGAACGCCGGACGCCCCATGGCCGCCTCACTGCGCTGCCCACCACCGAATCGGTGCTGGCCGACTGGCGGCAGCGGCTGTCCGTGACCGAGGACGTGTGGGCGGTGGCCGTGGTGATCGCCCCGGTGCTCGTCGAGAAGGGCGAGCTGCGCGAGCCGCTGGAGTCGATCGCCTCCCGTACGGGGATTTCCGTGCGCCGCGTCAACGAATGCCTCCGGCTGCTGCGCAAGCACGCCTGCATTCGCTCGCGGGGCGGAACTGAGGACGGGGCTCCGGTGTACGTGCTCCATCAGGTCTGAGCCCGGCACAGCAGGAGGGGCGTCGCAACTCCAACTTGCGGCGCCCCTCCCGTGCTGAACCTACCGGTTCGTGGTCGTCACGCCCAGCTGATCAACCGTTTCGGCTGTTCCAGGATCGCCGCTACGTCGGCCAGGAACCTGGAGCCCAGTTCACCGTCGATCAGACGGTGGTCGAAGCTCAGGGCCAGGGTGGTGACCTGACGGGGTTTCACCTTGCCCTTGTGGACCCACGGCTGGAGCTTGATCGCGCCGACCGCCAGGATCGCCGACTCGCCGGGGTTCAGGATCGGCGTGCCCGTGTCGACGCCGAAGACGCCGACGTTGGTGATGGTGACCGTGCCGGCCTGCATCGCGGACGGGGAGGTCTTGCCGTCCCTCGCCGTGGACACCAGTTCACCCAGGGACTCGGCCAGTTGCGGCAGCGTCTTGGCGTGGGCGTCCTTGATGTTCGGGACGATCAGGCCACGCGGGGTGGCCGCCGCGATGCCCAGGTTCACGTAGTGCTTGACCACGATCTCCTGAGCCGTCTCGTCCCAGGACGCGTTGACGCCCGGGTTGCGCCTGATCGCGACCAGCAGGGCCTTCGCGATCAGGAGGAGCGGGTTCACGCGCAGGCCCGCGAACTCCTTGTCCTGCTTGAGCTCCTCGACCAGCTTCATCGTGCGTGTCACGTCGACCGTCACGAACTCCGTGACGTGCGGCGCCGTGAACGCCGAACCGACCATCGCCGCCGCCGTCGCCTTGCGCACGCCCTTGACCGGGATGCGGGTCTCGCGCGCGGTGTCGTACGACGCCGGAGCCGGAGCCGGAGCCGGAGCCGGAGTGGAGACGGGAGCGGCGGAGGGGACTTCCGGGGCGGGCGCCCCGGGCTCCGGCGCCGTGGGTCCGGCCTCGGGCGCGGCCACCGCCGCGTGGACGTCCTCGCGGGTGACGATGCCGTCCGGGCCGGTCGGGGTGACCGTCGCCAGGTCGACGCCGAGGTCCTTCGCCAGCTTGCGCACCGGCGGCTTGGCCAGCGGGCGCTGAGCGCCGACCACCGGACCGGCGGCGGGTACCGGGGCGGCGGCGGGTACCGGGGCGG
>NZ_LIQT01000669.1 GCF_001418415.1 Streptomyces hirsutus | reverse complement strand
CCGTCCGGTGGGCGTGGTGGTAGGCGACTCGGGCAGCGCTGATCCTGGCTGTGTAGGCGTCGAGGGCGCCTGGGGCACCCCACAGACGGGCGTCGATCGCCTGGCCCGCGCAGAGTCCGGTATAGAGGGCGGTGAGGACGCCCTGGGAGGACAGGGGGTCGAAGGCGACGGCGGCGTCCCCCGCCGCGATCCAGCCGTCGCCGTGGAGGTGGTCCAGGTGGGCGCTGTGGGCGGGGGCGCGATGGGGAGGGCTCAGCGTGTCGAGCCCGTGAGGGTGGGCGGCGGGCGCCACGTACCGGGTGGTGAGGAGGCTGCGGCGGAAGTCCGTGGGGGTGAACAGGTCGGGGTCGGTGAAGTAGGAGACGAGGCGGCGGCGGGAGGGCAGCAGGGCGGTGTACCACCAGCCGTCGGGGGCGGATTCGACCAGGGAGTGGCCGTCGGTGGCACCGGGCAGGGCGTCGAGGGTGAGGTGATAGGCGGTCAGGCGGTCCTCGACGTGTCTGCGGGCACCGGCTGTGACGGCGATCGCGGCGCGTCGGCCGGTTGCGTCGACGATCCAGCGGCAGGTCACGGCACGCGGTCTGGCGTGGGCGACGCGCAGGATGAGCCGCCAGGTGCCGTCGCGAAGACGCACGGGACGGCGTACGGCGGTGTGTTCGGCCAGGTCCGCTCCCGCCGCGCGGACTGCGGCGCGCAGGGTGCGGTCGAACAGCGGGCGGTCCAGGTGCCAGCCGTGGCCGTAGGGATCGCGAATGAAGTCGACGGTATGCAGGGCGGTGGATCCCCAGGCGGAGTGGTTACCGTGGCACGGTAGATGTCCCGAGGCCAGGACGCTGTCGGCGACCTGCAGGTCGTGCAGGAGCAGGCGCGCCGCCGGCACAAGGGTCTCACCGGTCTTGGGCGGACCGGTCGCGGAGTCGGCGAGGAGCACCGTACGGCCCGCCCTGGACAGGGTGAGAGCGGCGGCACAGCCGGCGGGGCCGCCGCCCGCGACCATGACGTCGTAGTGGTCGCGTCGCGGGCCGTACGGCACCGTCGTGCGGGTCACCGGGAGGCGTGGAGCGGGTCGAGCTTCTCCAGGTAGCCGGCGGCGATGGCCGCCTCGTCGTGGCCGGTGGCGTGCATGGCCTCGGCGATGGCCTGGGCCACCAGGGCGGCCTCGACCTGTTCGGCCGGCAGGTCTCCGCTCCAGGTGCCGGCTTCCGCGGCGAGCTGGGGGCCGGCCGCCTGGGGGACCTGGACGTTGACGAGATTGGCGTGGTCGGGCGCCTCTCGCAGTCGCTCGCCGGGGACGGACTCGACCTGGATGAACTCCGGGAACCGGCCGTCCCCGACCTCGTACCGGTGGGTCTCCACGATGCCGAAGTCCGGCCAGTCGTCGATCATCTGACGGCGCTGTTCGATGGCGTCGGAGCCGGTCAGACCGCGCAGCCACACGGCACGTCGTTCGAACGCGCGCTCTCTGGTCTTCAGATCGGCGGCGGGGTCGTTGACGATGTCGAAGTCGGAGTGCTTCAGCACGTGGTTGGGGACCTGGGCAGGCCAGAAGGTGGGCAGGTAGGGGCTGTAGCGCGGGCCCAGGCCGCTGAGCAGCTGGTAGCCGGAGCGGCAGCTGGCGGCGTCGCACTGCCAGGGGGCGGCCATCCAGCGGGTGAGGTCTCCCGGGCCCTGTGCGTGCAGCGGGCCGTCCTCGGACTTGACCTCCTGGTCGCTGAGGACGTCGCCGTAGTCGCGTTCGGGGTTGTCCGGTGCCCGGTGCAGGATGCGGAAGGGCTCGGCGTACATGGTCTTGTTCCGTACGGTCCAGGTGACCTCGCAGCCGGGGTGGAAGGCGTCCCCGGCGCAGTTCTCCAGTGAGGCCCGGTCGAGCAGGGCCGGTTGCTCGCCGACGGGTGCCTTGTCGACGTCCTCGTGGTGCTCGTGGAGCGGGCCGGGCTGGAAGCGTCCCTCGGCCCACCGGGCGAGCAGTCGGTCCTGGGTCGGGGAGAGCATGATGTGCTGCCGTACCGACGTGCCCCTGCCGCTGGACATCGCGTCGCCGTACAGCCAGGGCCACGGCAGCGGTGACGTTCCGTCCCGTTCCCAGTCGCGCATCTGGACGTAGATCTGGCGGCGCAGTTCCTGGCTGCCGGTACCCGGGTCGGCGAAGCGTGCGCGCAGCGCGGGGTCGAGGAAGTCGTACGGGCCCTTCCAGCCGAACTGGGTGGCGAAGCCGTGGTTGGTCCACTGGAGCCCGCAGAATCTGCTGAGGATGGGCTCGATGTGGTCGGCGTAGGAGACGACGTCGTCGCCCGGCGGTGTTCCCTCCGTGATGAACACGTCCTGGACTACGTCGTAGAGGGTGCGGACGGTCTTCACGCCGGGTGCGTAGTGCGGTGGGGCCACCACGACCCAGGCCGGTGTCGCCGTCCTGCTCTGACCGCCGATGGTGACCTGTGCGGTGACGGGGCCGTCGGAGACGTCGTCGTACCAGGTGTCGTTGTTGGCGACGCCGGTGATCGGCTTCTCGGGGGTGGCGTAGGAGGCCGACTTCCCGTTGCCGCCGACGACGAGCAGGCGGCCGGTGGACTCGGTGGAGATCCTGCCGAGCGGGACCTTGCGGCCCATGATCGTGCCGGTGTCGAAGGTGCCCACGTCGTGCAGGGAGGCGCGGATCGTGCGGATGCCGGGGTCGATGACGAGTTTCCGGCGCTCGGCGCCGATCACGTCGGCGTTGCGCCTTCCCCTCTGTTCCGGCGTGAGCGAAGCCGCCTCGGGGATGTCGAGCGGGACGTGGAAGCGGTACCAGGAGGCCTTCTTGTTGGCCAGGTGCACCGACCAGCGGATCTCGCTCACGCCGTCCTGGCCGAGCTTTAGCTCCCGTACGACCTCGCCGGCCTGGTTGTAGCCGTAGACCCGGAAGCGGGCCGCCTGCTTGGTGATCGCCCCGCAGGCGTCCTTGCGGGAACCGGGGGGAAGCGGCTTCTGGTGCGGTGATTCAGGGCCGATGAACGGCGCTGCGGAGCTGTTGCCGACCCGGGCGACGCCGATCGCCGGATGGATCTTCACCTGCACGATCTGCTGGTCCATGGGGAGCCTTTCGGTCGGACGTGCCGAGCCGAACATAGGCATGGGTGCGGGTGTCTCCGCAGGTCGCGTGAGGCCGTTGGAGGGGCGGCTTCACGCCGTCGGGCCAGGCGGTTCGCTTTGCCTTCGCCTGCCCCCGCGGCGCCGCCTTCTTCGCGTTGCAGATCTCCGTCAAACGCGCGATGGCCTTGTCCCGGCCGCGCCCCCGGACTTCTTCACCTGCTTCCCGGCCGCGGACCGCTACCGGATCCTGTACGCGTGCGGGCACTTCGACCACCGCGACCGCGGATGCTCACACTCCTTGAAGAACGACCCCGTCCCACGAACCAGGGCCGTGGCACTCACGGTTGCCGACTCCTCCGGGACCGATGCTGACAGTCTGCTGACCGTCGGCGTTCCGGAACACCGCCGACCTGCACGGATGTGCGCACGGTTCGTTGTGTTCCGGAACTGGATCGGCCGCACCCAGGAGGAGATCGAGCAGGCCCGCCGGGACTGGAGGGAAGGCACGCGGTTCGG
>NZ_LIQT01000668.1 GCF_001418415.1 Streptomyces hirsutus | reverse complement strand
CTGGCCGCGGGCGGCCTCGCCCTCACCCTCCTGGCCGCGTCCGGCGGCACCGCCTACGCCACCTGGAACCCGGACTCCGTCCTGGAACCGAGGTTCTCCGGGCTGCTCTCCTCGGCGCCCTCCCTGGTCGGCAACGCCCGCAGCATCGTCACGGAGTTCGACGTCTACCAGAAGGAGCTGGCCCGCCTGGTCACCAATGTGACGAAGCTCTACGACGCCACCTCCACGCTCCCCGCCTACCAGCCCGACCCGACCACCCTCCGGGTCCTGCACGTCTCCGACATCCACCTCAACCCCGCGAGCTGGGCGATCATCGCCTCGCTCGTCGAGCAGTACCAGGTGGACGTCATCGTCGACTCCGGCGACACCATGGACCACGGCACCGCCGCCGAGAACGGCTTCCTCGACCCCATCGAGGACCTCGGCGCCCCCTACGTCTGGGTCCGCGGCAACCACGACTCACTCGTCACCCAGCGCTATCTCGAAGGCCTCGAGAACGTCCACGTCCTGGACGACGGACGGGCCAGGACCGTCGCGGGCCTGCGCTTCGCCGGCATCGGCGACCCGCAGTTCACCCCGGACCGCTCCACGAAACCCGGCGCCGAGCAGTCCCAGGAACTCGCGGGCGCCCGTCTGGCCTCCGCCCTGCGGGACCAGCGGGCCGCCGGCACCCCGGTCGACGTGGCCGTCGCCCATGAACCGGCGGCGGCCCGCGAGGTGGACGGCACGGTGCCCCTCGTCCTGGCCGGGCACGTCCACCGCCAGAAGACCGAGGTCATGAAGTACGGCACCCGGCTCCGCATCGAGGGCTCCACCGGCGGCAGCGGCCTGCGCGCGATCGAGGGCGAACACCCCGACCCGATCGAGACCTCGATCCTCTACTTCGACCGCGACACCCGCCGCCTCCAGGCCTGGGACGCGATCAGGCTGGGCGGCCTGGGCCTGACCACGGCGGAGGTCAGCCGGCACCTCCCGGAGGAGAACCAGCCGGGCGCGTCCCGGTCCGGTGCTCCCTCCGGTGCTCCATCCGGCTCTCCGTCGGGGTCACCCACAGGCTCACCTGCCGATTCCCCTTCCGGCTCCCCTTCCCCGCCGTCGTCCCCGCCGCCCACC
>NZ_LIQT01000667.1 GCF_001418415.1 Streptomyces hirsutus | reverse complement strand
GAGCGGTGGCTCGCCAACGTGCAGAGCGCGGTGAAGGGCAAGGAGGTCGTCGCGCTGCCCTTCGGCGATCCGGATCTGGCCTCCCTCGCCCACAACGGCACCTCGGTCACCGGCTCCCTGAGTCATCTCAAGGAGGCCACGGATGTCGTCGTCAACACGGTGGAGCCGATCCTCCACGTGAAACCGACCACGGACTTCGCCTGGCCCGTCAACGGCGCGGTGGACCCCTCCATCGTCAAGGTCGCCACCTCCGCCGGAGCCGACAAGGTGATCGCCCGCAGCGACACCTTCCGGGAGACCGGCGACCTGTCGTACACGCCCTCGGCCGCCCGCCCCATCGGCGGCGGCACCACGGCGATCGTCGCGGACGCCCCGCTGTCCACCGTGTTCCAGGGCGACATGACCAAGGCTTCCACCTCCACGCTCGCCGTGCAGCGGTTCCTGGCCCAGCGCCAGGCCCAGACGATGGCCGAGGCGCTGAAGGCCGTCCAGGACGGGAACTGGTCGAAGTCCGAGGACCTCACCGCTGCCGCGAAGGCCGAACCGGACCCTGCCGCCACCACCGAGGTCCCAGCGGCCTCCTCGTACCCCTCCTCGCTGCGCAAGCAGGAGCTGCCACGGTCCGCGTTCGAGCAGATCGCGAGGACTCAGGACAAGCTCGACACGTTCAAGATGATCCTCTCGGATCCGTCCCGGGTCGTGACTCCGTTCGGCCGNNGTCCGTCTCCTGGCGCGGCCGGATCGCCGAGGCTGCCACCTACCGCAGCGGGGTCGAGGCGTACCTCGACGGACTTCTCGACCAGGTGAAACTGATCGACAAGTCGGAGACGAAGCTCTCCGGCCGCAGTGCCACCATCCCCGTGACCGTCCAGAACAACCTGGTGCAGGGCGTCGAGAACCTGACGCTGCGGCTCACCTCGACCAACCCGACCCGCCTCGAGATCGGTGGCGACACCTACGAGGAGCAGCCGATCACCGTCTCCGGCGGGCACAGCCAGTCGGTGAAATTCACCACGTCCGCCAACGCCAACGGCCGGGCCACGGTGATCGCCCAGCTGTACACGCAGGACGGCCAGAAGTACGGCGAGCCCGTCACCTTCGACGTCAAGGTCACCGAGATCACCGCCACGGTGATGCTGGTCATCGGCGGCGGCGTGCTGTTGCTCGTCCTCGCCGGCTTCCGGATGTACACGCAACGCAAGCGTGCCGCGGCCCGCGAGGCCCAGGAAGCCCAGGAACAGAACCGCGTGCAGGACGAGAGTCCCGACGGCCCGCAGAACCCGGACACCCCCGAGGAACGTCCTACCGAGAAGCCGGAGAGCGGCCCTGGGACGAAGGAACCGGAAACCGGCTCGGAGACGGACGGCCCGGAGCAGCCGAGTGACCCGGTATCGGACACCGCACCGGAAAACGCAGGCCCGTCCGGCACGGGTGAGAGAGTGGACCGTTGAGGATGCCGTGGCCGGTGGGCCCGGGACGATGAGGTGGGGTAACCATGAACGCGCCGTACGACGGTGACCGCGGCCATGCCGCGGGCAACTCGGGCCATCCCGAGTCGGACCCCCAGGGGGGCCCGCCGCCCGGTCACGACCAGGCGCCGCAGCCGCCCGCCGACCCGTACCTCCAGGACGCCTACGACCAGGACCCCTACCGGGCGCAGGACATCGCCGCCCAGGACCCGGTCGCCGAAGCCCTGTACGACCGCGCGGCACACCCCCCGCCCCCACCG
>NZ_LIQT01000666.1 GCF_001418415.1 Streptomyces hirsutus | reverse complement strand
GGTGGAGGGCGTCGCGTTGTTGAAGGCCGCGGAGACGAGGTCGTGTTCGTCGGTGCGGGGTTCCGGGACGGAGGCCTTGGTGGCCTGCGGCGTCGGTTCGGGGGAGGGGGACGGAAGCCGGGGGGCCGAAGCTGCGGCCGCCGTGGACTCGTCGGTCGGCTCGGGCGGCGTCGGGGTGGCCGCGGTCGCGGCGTCCGGACGGGCGGTTTGTTCCGCATCGTCCGTTCCGGCGACCGGCGCCGCACCCTCCGCCTCTGCCGTGCTCGCTTTGCGTGACCGGCCGAACGCGTTCCGCAGGAGAGTGAGAATGCCCATGTGCGCAACCCTTCGCGTGAGTTGTAGCCCGTCAATCCCTGGCCAGGACGGACACGTAAGGTTAGCGGCCCTTGTGGGTGATCTTGGGCAGGGTGTCAAGGGCGCCATTCGGCCCCTGAGGGCCGGAGTGCAGTGAAGCAGGTAACTCCCTTCGTGCTGCCGCAGGTTCACTCTCCGTTCACCCTGACGCCCGGCTGCCGCACATATGTGCCCCTACGGTCACGCTGACACCCCGGGTTTCCAAGGAGAGAACACGTGCGCAAGCTGCTTCCGTTGATCGGGACGCCGTCCAGTTCGCACCCTGGCGGCCGGTCCGCCATGACCTGCCGCTTCCGGTGTGGTGACGCCTGCTTCCACGAGGTGCCCAACACCAGCTCCAACGCGTACGTCGGTGACGTCATCTCCGACGCCCTCAGCCGCCGGTCGATGATGCGGGCCGCCGCCGCCGTCACGGTGGTCGCGGCCGGTGCCGGCGCGGTCGGCCTCGCCGGCACTCCCGAGGCCCAGGCGGCCCCCGTCGCCGGCAAGGGAGGCCAGGGCCAGGGCCACGGGCACCAGAAGCCGAAGGGTGCCCGCGGTCTGCGGTTCACGCCCGTCGCGCCCAACACCGCCGACGTCGTCACCGTGCCGGAGGGCTACGACCAGAACGTCGTCATCCGCTGGGGTGAGCCCATCCTGCGCGGCGCTCCCGCCTTCGATCCCGAGAAGCAGACGGCCGAGGCGCAGGCCGGTCAGTTCGGGTACAACGTCGACTTCCTCGCGCTGCTCCCCCTCAAGGGCGAGCGCGGCCGGCAGTTGCTCGTGGCCAACCACGAGTACACCGACGAGGTCCTGATGTTCCGCGGCTACGACGCCGACAACCCCACCCGCGAGCAGGTGGAGATCGGCTGGGCCGCGCACGGCCTGGGCGTGGTCGTAGTCGAGGAGGACCGCAGGAGCGGCAAGCTCACGCCCGTCACCCGGCACCACCTCAACCGGCGTCTCACCGCCACCTCCGAGTTCCGGCTGACCGGTCCCGTCGCCGGGTCCGACCTGGTGAAGACCTCCGCCGACCCGACCGGCCGCAAGGTGCTCGGCACCCTCAACAACTGCGCCGGCGGCACCACCCCGTGGGGCACGACCCTGCACGGCGAGGAGAACTTCAACCAGTACTTCGCCCACAGCAGCCGCGCCACCGACAAGCGGTACGGCATCGGAACCGGCGCCACCGAGCGCAAGTGGGAGCGGTTCGACAAGCGGTTCGACCTCGCCCAGGAGCCCAACGAGGCACACCGGTTCGGCTACGTCGTCGAACTCGACCCGTACGACCCGGACTCCGTCCCGCGCAAGCGCACCGCGCTCGGCCGCTTCAAGCACGAGGGCGCGACCGTGCGCCTGACGCACGACGGCCGCCCGGTCGTGTACTCCGGTGACGACGAGCGGTTCGACTACCTCTACAAGTTCGTCGGCAGCAAGCGGATGCGGCACGGCAACAGCCGCTCCGCGCGCGAGCACAACCTCACGCTGCTCGACGAGGGCACCCTCTACGTCGCCAGGATCACCGGCGACTCCCCGGCCATCGAGATCGACGGCACCGGCAAGCTCCCGAAGGACGGCGAGTTCGACGGCAGCGGCCAGTGGATCCCGCTGGCCACCGCCACCGCCAAGGGCGCCGTCTCGCACGTCGACGGGATGACCGCCGAGGAGGTCTTCGTCTTCACGCGGCTCGCCGGCGACAAGGTGGGCGCCACCAAGATGGACCGCCCCGAGGACGTCGAGCCCAACCCGGTCACCGGCAAGGTCTACGTCGCCCTGACCAACAACACCAACCGCGGTGTCGGCGCGCACCCCAAGGCGGACGAGGCCAACCCGCGCAACGCCAACAAGCACGGCCACGTCCTGGAGCTGACCGAGCGCTGGAACCGGCCGGAGAGCACCCGGTTCGCCTGGTCGCTGTTCCTGGTCGCGGGCGACCCGCAGGACCCGGCGACGTACTTCGCCGGCTTCCCGAAGGACTCCGTGAGCCCGATCTCCTGCCCGGACAACGTCGCCTTCGACGACCACGGCAACCTGTGGATCTCCACCGACGGCGCCGCCCTCGGTTCGCACGACGGGCTCTTCGGTGTCGCTACGCGCGGTGACCGCCGCGGTGAGCTGAAGCAGTTCCTCACCGTGCCGAAGGGCGCGGAGACCTGTGGTCCGATCGTCCAGGACCGGCGGGTGCTCGTCGCCGTGCAGCACCCCGGCGAGGTGGACGGCGCGTCGGTGGAGAACCCGGGCAGCACCTGGCCCGACGGACCCGGCACGTACCCCCGGCCCGCCGTGGTCGCCGTGTGGCGCACCGACGGCCGCGACATCGGCGTCTGACGTCGACGGGCAAGGGCACTGACACGAGACCGAGAGCGAGACCTAGACCGAGAGCCACACGGGTTCGGATTCGGGTTCGGGTCCGGTCACGGACGGGGTGCGGGTTCCCTGCGGGGCGCCCGTGCCCCGTCCGCCGTCTCCGGGTGCGGCAAGGCGCCGGCCCGGGGTCAGCCGCCGTGGTGCAGCGCGAGGTCGACGACCAGGGTGCGGTGGTCGGTGTCGGCGAGGTCGAGGAAGCGGGGCCGGTCCGCGGCGAACTGCCGGGACACCAGCACATGGTCGATCTGGACGCCGAACGTCGGCGCGGTCCTGGCCGGCCAGGTCGGGACCCGGTAGGCGCCGCCCAGCCGGGCGGCGTCGCTGAGCCCGGAGTCGAGGAGGCGCCGGAAGGCGGCGTGGTCCTGGGAGGCGTTGAAGTCCCCGGCGAGCACCGTCGGGGCCGTCGGGTCCGCGGTGACGACGTCGCGCAGCCCGCGGAGCTCCCGTTCCCAGACGTCCACCTGGCCGGGGATCGGGGGCATGGGGTGGGCGAGCTGGAGCCGTACGGCGTGCCCGTCGACGTCGGCGACGGCGCCGGGCATGCCCAGGGTGCCGGGGACACCGGCGGTGCCCTCGAGCGGGAAGCGGCTGAGGATGACGGAGCCCTCGGAGCCGCCGCCCGCTACGGCCCGGCGGTGCGGGTAGTCCGCCGCCAGGTCCCGCCGCAGC
>NZ_LIQT01000665.1 GCF_001418415.1 Streptomyces hirsutus | reverse complement strand
CCGCGGTCCCCCACCGCGGACTTCCCCCACCACCACACGCGCACGTACGGCCAGTGCTGCAGGCATCCTCGCACCTGCCACCGACAACGCGCCCGCCTCCCCGCATCAAATGATCTTGATTGGTCGGCTCTGCCCTCAAAAGTGCCTGACCAATGCGTCATGGATGATCGTTCCAGCGCTACTTGAGATCGGTCACGTCCGGCCATCGGCAACCAACGGACCGGGTCGAGCGTCTTTCCTCGAACACGAGCAGGACCCCGCGGACCCCGCCCGGGCCCTGGTCCGGGCCCTGGTCCGGGCTGCGCCCGGGGGAGATCACGTCCTCCCCGTACGAGAGCCGGGAAGGAAGTCGTCGACGGTGTCAGGCCGGTGTCCCGCGTTGCGGCATTACAGTGGGGCGGAACATTTCCGAGCACGACGCATCACGGTGTACGCCAGTCAAGCAAGCAGCAGGGAGCGCATGACGTGCGGCCGGTAGGCAGCAAATACCTGCTCGAGGAGCCGATCGGACGCGGCGCCACGGGCACCGTCTGGCGAGCCCGCGTGGGGGTCCCCCCTGGCGCGCAGCCTGTCGGAGCTCCTTGGGGGAGCGAGACCGCGGGGGCCGAGGCGGCAGTGCCCGGTCAGCCGGGAGAGACCGTCGCGATCAAGGTCCTCAAGGAGGAGCTCGCGAGCGACGCGGACGTCGTGATGCGTTTCCTGAGGGAACGCTCCGTCCTGCTCAGACTGACCCACCCCAACATTGTCCGGGTCCGCGACCTGGTGGTCGAGGGCGATCTGCTGGCCCTGGTCATGGATCTCGTCGAGGGTCCCGACCTGCACCGCTATCTGCGCGAGAACGGCCCCTTCACGCCCGCCGCCGCCGCCCTCATGACCGCCCAGATCGCCGACGCGCTCGGCGCCAGCCACGCCGACGGCGTGGTGCACCGTGACCTGAAGCCCGCCAACGTGCTGCTCAAGCAGGGTGGCGGCGAGCTGCACCCGATGCTGACCGACTTCGGCATCGCCCGGTTGGCCGACTCCCCGGGGCTGACCCGCACCCACGAGTTCGTCGGCACACCCGCGTACATCGCGCCCGAGTCCGCCGAGGGCCGCCCGCAGACCTCCGCCGTCGACATCTACGGCGCCGGCATCCTGCTGTACGAACTGGTCACCGGCCGCCCGCCGTTCTCCGGCGGCTCCGCCCTGGAGGTGCTGCACCAGCACCTGAGCGCCGAACCGCGTCGCCCCTCCACCGTCCCGGACCCGCTCTGGACGGTCATCGAGCGCTGCCTCAGCAAGAACCCCGAGCAGCGGCCCAGCGCCGAGAACCTCGCGCGCGGCCTGCGTGTCGTCGCCGACGGCATCGGCGTGCACGTGAACTCCGCGCAGATCTCCGCCGCGGAGAACGTCGGCGCGCTCCTCATGCCCGACCCCGCGCCCGCCCCCGGGCCCGGCA
>NZ_LIQT01000664.1 GCF_001418415.1 Streptomyces hirsutus | reverse complement strand
CGGTGACCGGCCGGTCACCGCGCGGTGAACCTTTCCGGCGCGGCGGACTCTTCTAGCATCGGCCCATGCCCGCCCCTCCCGTCCTCCCCGCCGCCCCCTTCCGCGCCTGGTGGGCGCAGCGTTCCCCGGCGGCCGGCGCCGCTGTGATGGCGACCGGCATCGTGTCGGTGGCCCTGCATCTGGCGGGGCGGGAGATCCTCTCGCTGATCTTCCTCGTGCTCGCCTGCGCCGCCTGGCTGGGCCTGGCGGCGGAGTTCACCCTGCGGCTGCTGCGGGAACGGGAGCGGTGGGCGTCGGAGGCGAAGACTCCGGGTGCGCTCACCGCGGTCGCCGCGACGGCCGTGCTCGGCACCCGGGTGTCCGCGCTGGGCCACGACGCGCTCGCCGGGGCACTGCTCGCGCTGGCCACGGTGCTCTGGCCTGTGCTGCTCCTCCTGGTCGTACGGCGCCGACGCCCCCGCATGCCCGGATCGGTGTTCCTGTGCTGCGTGGCCACGCAGGCGCTCGCCGTCCTGGCCGCGACGCTCGCCGCGGCCGAGTCGGCGGCCTGGCTGGCGCGGGTGGCGCTGGTGCTGTTCTGGTTCGGGTTGGTGCTCTACGTCCTCGCCCTGTTCCGCTTCGACCTGCGGCAGGTGACCGAGGGGGCCGGGGACCACTGGGTCGCGAGCGGTGCCATCGCCATCTCGGCGCTCGCCGGGGCGGAGCTGCTCGCCGCCGACAGCGCCCGGCTGTATCTGTGGAACGACGACGACCTCGGTGTCCTGCGCGTGATGACCGTCGGCCTGCTGGTGCTCGACCTGGCCTGGTACGGCGTGCTGCTGGTCGGCGAGGCCGTCCGGCCGCGGCCGCGGTACGACACGCGGCGCTGGGCGACCGTGTTCCCCCTGGGCATGACGGCGGCGGCGACGCTGTCCGCGTCCGCCGCCGTCGGTGTCCCGTGGCTCGGGAGCCTGGGGCGTGTGCTGTCGTGGGTCGTGGTGGCCGTCTGGCTGGTGGTCGCCGTCGGTGCGGTGACCTCGGCGCGGGCCGCGATCACGTCCGGACCCGTGCGGGGACCCGTCAGGTCCACAGCACGGCGATGAAGATGTTCGCCGTGGTCAGCAGGCCGACGAGGCCGAACAGGCTCTTGTCCACCTTCTCGTCGTCCCGCTTCACATAGACCAGGCCGAGGATCACGATCAGCAGGGCCAGCTTGACACCGATCTTGATGTTGTCGACGGAATAGCCCTGTGCCTGGTTCAGCCCGACCAGGACCACACCGGTGACCAGCATCGTCAGCGCACCGTGCAGCATCGCGGGAACGAAGCGTGCGGTGCCCTGGCCCATCGCCTTCATCTGGGTGAGGAAGCCACCGAGAAGCGACGCGATGCCGATGATGTGCAGGCCGACGAAGAGGTGGATGAGTACGTCCATGAGTCCGGAGCCTAACGAGGCCCCTGTTCTCCACCCGACACCGCCCCGGTCCGCCGGCCTCTCGGCCCGACGCGCCGCATAGCACCCGGGCCCACCGCCCCGCCCCTCATTCGGCGCTTTGATCATCGTGCTGACGGAAGGCGACGGCCGCGACCCGCACCTTCGCTCTCTCGCGCTCACCCAACGATCCGCTCCCGTCATTTCCGATCAACCCGTCACCAGGCCGTCTGGGCCCGGAATAGCGTCCTCCCCCAGGTGGCCGGCTCCCCACCGCCGCCCGGACCAGGGGCGGCAGCCGGACACCACCGCCCGGAAGGCGCGGCGGCCGAGCCCTCCGGCCGACCGTGCGCACGGACCGGGCGGTCGTCTGGAAAGGACGTGGAGTCCACGTGGCAGCACACCGCAAGCCCAGACAGCTTCTGATGGGCGGCGGCAGGACCCGCAGGGCCGTCACTCTCGTCCTCGCCGGCGCGGCCACCGCGACCGGGTTCGACGGGACGGGGCACGCCGAGCCCCAACTGGCACCGGGGCAGGTCAAGGCCGAGGCCGACAAGCTGTTCCAGGAGGCGGAGGCCGCCACCGAGAAGTACAACGGTGCGAAGGAGAAGGCGGAGTCGGCCGGGCGGCGACTGCACGACCTGCAGGAGCAGGCCGCCCGCGAGGAGGACCGGCTCAACTCCGCACGGGCGGCGCTGGGGTCGGTCGCGGCGGCGCAGTACCGCAGTGGCGGCCTCGACCCCGCCCTGCAACTCGTCCTCTCGGACGACCCCGACGGCTACCTGGACGGCGCCGCGTTCGCCGAACGGGCGGGCAGCCGCCAGAACGCGGCCGTGGGACGCGTACGCGAGCAACTCCGCGAGATCGAGCGGCTGCGCGGTGCCGCCCGCCTCGAACTCACCTCACTGACGTCCCGTCAGGCGGAGCTGAAGCGGCACAAAAAAACGGTCACCGGCAAACTGGAAGCCGCACGCCGTCTGCTGTCCCGGCTGACATCCGAGCAGCGCACGGAACTCACCGACGGCGGCACGGACCGCGCCGGCCCGGCCGCCCCCGACTCCGCCCCGGAATCGGTCACGTCCCGGGCACCCGGCCCCCGGGCCGCCGACGCCGTCTCCTACGCGTACCAGAAGCTCGGCAGCCCCTACGTCTGGGGCTCCACCGGCCCGAACGCCTTCGACTGCTCGGGCCTCGTCCAGGCCGCGTACCGCTCGGCGGGCGTGTCCCTGCCCCGCACGACCTACGCCCAGATCAACGCCGGCCGCCGCGTCGCACGGTCCGAACTCCGCCCCGGCGACCTGGTCTTCTTCTACTCCGGCATCACCCACGTCGGCCTCTACATCGGCAACGGCCGCATGATCCACGCCCCGAACTCCGGATCGACGGTCCGCGTCGCCCCGCTCACCGAGATGCCCTTCGCGGGAGCCACCCGGGTGGCCTGACGGCCGGGCTCACCGGCTCACGGACCTGAAGCCGTGCGAGCCGGTCACACCAGACGGCGAGCCGTGGCCCAACGGGTCAGTTCGTGGCGGTTGGAGAGCTGGAGCTTCCTGAGGACGGCCGAGACATGGGACTCGACCGTCTTCACCGAGATGAAGAGCTGCTTGGCGATCTCCTTGTACGCGTATCCCCGGGCGATCAGCCGCAGCACCTCGCGCTCGCGCTGGGTGAGGCGGTCGAGGTCCTCGTCGACCGGCGGGGCGTCGGTCGAGGCGAAGGCGTCGAGGACGAAGCCGGCCAGGCGGGGGGAGAAGACGGCGTCGCCCTCCTGGACCCGGAACACCGAGTCGACCAGGTCGGTCCCGGTGATCGTCTTGGTCACGTATCCGCGGGCGCCGCCCCTGATCACGCCGATCACGTCCTCCGCCGCGTCCGAGACGGACAGCGCGAGGAAACGGACCGGCTGCTCGGCGTCGCCCATCAGCGGGGCGCAGCGCCGGAGCACTTCCACGCCGCCGCCACCGGGCAGGTGCACGTCGAGGAGGACGACTTCGGGCCGGGTCGCGGTGATGACCGTGACCGCCTGGTCGACGTCCGCGGCCTCGCCGACCACTTCGACGCCGGTCTGTTCGGTCTGTCCGATCTCGGCCTGGACGCCCGTGCGGAACATGCGGTGGTCGTCGACGAGGACGACACGCACATGGCGTCCGGCGCCACCGGTGGGCTGCGCGGACTCTGCGGCCCGGGCCGCCGGTCCCGCCGTTCCGTTCGGGTCGGTCGGCTCGTTCGGCTCGCTCATGACGTGTTCTCCGCCCTCTCCATCTCCAGCTCGACCTCCGTGCCGCCGTCCGGCACCGCGCGCAGCCGCGCCGTGCCGCCGTTGCGCTCCATGCGGCCGATGATCGATTCTCTGACACCCATGCGGTCGGCGGGTATCGAGTCGAGGTCGAAGCCGGGGCCGCGGTCCCGGACGGACACGAAGACCGTCCTTCCCTCGACTTCGGCGTAGACCTGTACGGCACCCCCCTCGCCACCGTACTTGGCCGCGTTCACCATCGCTTCGCGCGCGGCCTGCATCTGCGGGCCGATCTTCTCGTCCAGCGGGCAGTCGCCGACGACGACCACCTCGATGGGGACGCCGTGCTTGTCCTCCACCTCCGCGGCATTGCGCCGTACGGCGTCGGCGAGGGTGGTGGGCTCGTCGGCCTCGTCCTTGCCGGTGCCCTCGGGCTTGTAGAGCCAGGTGCGCAGGTCCCGCTCCTGGGCGCGGGCGAGCCGGCGCACCTCGCCCGGACTGTCGGCGTTGCGCTGGATCAGGGTGAGGGTGTGCAGCACCGAGTCGTGGACGTGGGCGGCGACCTCGGCGCGCTCCTGGGCACGGATGCGCATCAGCCGTTCCTCGGAGAGGTCCTGGGTCATGCGCACGAGGTAAGGACCGGCGAGGAGCGTGATCCCGACGAGGACCGCGAGGGCCGCCTGGAGCACCGACGCGAGGTGGGCGCCGGAGCCCCGGAGGACGAAGATGCCCGACACACCGGCCGTGACCAGCAGTACGCCGGCGCCGGCCCGCAGCAGGGTGACCGTGCGGCGCCGGCTGCCGACCTCGACCCAGCGGGCCCGGCGCGCGTTGTCCGCCTGCCGCCAGACCAGGGCGACGCCCGCGCCGACGAGCACGGTCGGCCAGAGGTAGGCCCTGGCACCGTTGGACAGGTTCACATTGCCGACGAAGACCATGGCCACCACGACCATGAGGAGCAGGGCGACGATCTGGCCCTTGTCCGGTCTGCGGGTGACGAGTCTGCGCCGGCCGTCCGGCGCGCTCTCGGTCGCGACCAGTGTGGGCGGCTTCTGCGCGTCCACTCCGCCGACCCCGAGCGGTACGAAGAACCAGAAGGCGGCGTACAGCAGTGCGCCCAGGCCGTCGGCCATGAACAGGCCGACGAAGACGAGCCGTACCCAGATCACGGGCAGCCCAAGGTGTCCGGCGAGCCCCCGCGCCACACCACCGAGCCAGCGTCCGTCACTGCTGCGGTAGAGCTTGCGCGGCGGCCGCGGCTCTGCGAGTGGCGCTGCTGCGGCTTCCGACATGCCAATGATGGTCACACGCCCCCTGGTTCCGCGGCATCAGGGTTGGTCCCGGAGACTCCCCTGATCTCCGGGGGGTCCGGCCCCCCGAACGCTCTCCGGCCACCCCTCAGGGCCGATATCAGGGTCCGGCCAGGGTCGTCCCGACTGCCGTCGCGGCGGCTCGCCCGTCACCATGGACTCATGACAGATCACCAGCACGCCGCGACGGGTCCGGGACCCGGCTCCGGCCCGCGCCCTCCCGAGGGCGCCGGGCCGCGGGATACCGCGTCTGCCACGGGCGCGGCAGGCGGTACGGCGGCCGGGGGGACAGCCGCCGGAGCTCCGCACCCTCCCGGCGAGGCACCCGTGCCCGAGCCGCCGCACCGTTTCCGGCGCGACCGCCGGCACCAGATGCTCGGCGGAGTGTGCTCCGGGCTCGGCCGGCAGTGCGACATGGACCCGGTGATCTTCCGCATCACGCTGGCGGTGCTCTCCGCCACCGGTGGCG
>NZ_LIQT01000663.1 GCF_001418415.1 Streptomyces hirsutus | reverse complement strand
TCCGCGCGTTCGGTGTCGTCGAGTTCGGCGAAACGGCGCGGCCCGGCGGGGGTGCGTGACCAGGCGAGCAGTACGTCCGCGTCGACGGCGGCCTCCGCCGTGGCGTGGGGCGAGATGTCCGGGTGGTCCAGTCCGAGGCGTTCGACGGCCAGGGCGCGCAGGGCGGCGTCCCGGGTGAGGACGCCCGCGGTGCGCGGCCAGCCCCGTCCGGTGGGTTCGGCGTCGACGAGGGCCTGGAGCAGCCAGTCCTCGCGGTACATGCGGACGTCGAGTCCGGTGGCGCCGAACCGCTGCGTCACGATCTCGGCCTTCTCGACGGTGAGGGTGCGCCGGTGCACCGCGCGCCCGCGCAGGTCCCAGCCGAGCTGGTCGTCGTCGACACCGGTGGTGACCACCAGCAGGTCGCCGGGTGCGGCCTCGTCCCGGTGGCTGTGCCAGGCGGCGAGGATGCCGAGGACGGAGGACTCGTCGCGCACCGTGACGCGTCGGGTCTGCTCGCCGACCTCGGCGGTGAAGGTGGTGGCCGAGCCGGCCGCGTACTGTCCGTGGATCAGCATGAGGCTGTGCTCGGCCAGTTTCTTCGCGTGCCGGTCGAGGAGCGCCTCGACGGAGCGCCGTCCCACCTGTGGCAGGAGCGCCATCAGCGTTCGGTCCCCTTCTCGTCCCGGCCTGCCGTGCCGGCGGCGTCGTCGTGGACGTCCTCCACCACCTGCCAGGTGACCTGGACACGGGTGCCGGGGTGCGCGGCGAGGAAGCGGCGGATGTCGGCACTGAGTCCGTCGACGGTCGCCGCGAGCGTGGTCTCCAGCCGGGTGGGTTCGACGACGTACGCGGCGGGGCGACGGGCCGACCCGGCCGCGTAGCCCACGCGCGGGTCCTGTGCGGCAGGCCCGGAGTGCGGGGTGTCCGGCACCGGTTGCGCGGGGACGGTGGGAGCCGCGGGTACCGAAGGTGTGCCGTGCTGGGTGAGGCGTACGTCCTCCGCGGTCGGGGCGACGGCCGGCTCGGGGCGCGGGGCGGGCTCGACCGGCCGGGCCGCCTGGGCGAGCCGGGTGGCTTCCCGCATGAGGGCCACGGCCGACTCCTGCAGCGAGTCCAGGACCGGGACGAGGGACTCGTCCTCCTCATGGGCGTTCGCCGCCCGCCGGACGGTGTCGAGCAGCCGTGTCGCCCGGTCGCCGACACCGTCGTCCCGACTCGCGAGTTCGCGGACCATGTCCAGGTCGGACCAGTGGGCGTCCCGCTGTGCCCGCAGCACCCGCAGCACTTCGGGGGCCTGCTTGAGGGCGGCACCGATCTCACGGTCCGTCACCTCGTAGGCGGCGCTCGCCAGTTCCTGGGTGAAGAGGGTGGCGTCGGTGGTGCGCAGCAGTCGGGCGATCAGGTCGGCGGCGGCCTTCGTGGACTTCAGTCGCGGCGCGTCCGCGCCGCCGGGTCCTTCGAGGCCGAGCCGTACGGCGTTGTCCTGGAGCAGTGTCCGGGTCTCCCCCACCGCGGTGCGGTGTTCTTCGGCGACGGCCCGCACCTGCGCGGCGAGCCGCGAGACGTTCCTCGCGAAGAGCACCGGCGACACGCTCTGCCCGAAGACCGCCCCGGCACGTCGCAGTGCGGTGGCGAAGGTGTCCTCGTCGGGGAGGGCGACGGCACGCAGCCCATACCCGGGGATGATGCGGTCCAGTTCGGGGGCCTGCGGCACCACCTGGGTCTGGTAGATCCAGGTGCGGTCGTCGAGCAGCGCGTAGGTCGCGATGATCAGGTTGGCCACGTTGCGGTCGAGGCCTTCGTAGCCGAGGTCGGTGATCCATTGGCGGATCGTCTCGACGGCCAGGTCGTCGCCGGTGTCAGGGGTTTCGGCTGCCTTCTTGTTGATGCGCAGCCGCCAGTCGTTGCTGACGTTGAGCGGTCCGTCGTGGACCTCGCCGAGGCCGAGGGCGTGCACGATCTTCCTGACGACGGGCAGTTGGTGGCTGTCCACCACGACCCGCCGGGAGCCGTCCTCCATCGCGCGGGCGATCCACTCCATGGTGGTCTTGAGTTCGCGCGGGGTGATGGCCTTGCGGGTCAGCCGGGGGTCGAAGTCGGGGTGCTTGGGGTAGCGGGCGGCGAACATGCCGTCGGCGAGCAGCAGCAGGTTCTGCTCGAATCCGACCGACGGCTCGGGCCGGGTGCGGGTGAAGCCCGGCAGCAGGGACACCAGGTGCTGCCCGTCGGGCACGGTCGCCCCGACGATCTCCGGCTCGGCTCGGTTGATCCCGTACAGCTGGAGCAGGACCTCGGTGAGGTGGCTGCTGAGGTTGTCGCGGGACGCCTTGAGCTGGTTGCGGATCTGTGCCCGCTCCTCGGCGGGGCGGGTGGCCGTGTGCTCCTCGAGCCGGTCGCGCTCCAGCAGGTAGTTGATCTTCAGTAGGCGGCCGAGCTGCCGGGAGGTCTGCTCGGAGAAGAAGTCGGACAGCCAGACGAGCGTGGGCTCGGTGCGTCCCGCTCCCCCGAGCCGCTTGACGCGCTGGAGGTCGTCGATGGGGCCGTGGTCGCCGTCGTCGAAGGGGTAGTCGAAGACGATACGGAGGTTGCCGGCCTGCTGGGGGGCGAACTCGTCGTCGGGCAGGTGTGTGTCGCGCACGTTGCCGAAGACGAACTCGACGGTGCGCTTGGTCCCGCGCCAGACGACGTCCCGTTCGCAGACGAAGGGCTGGGTGTCCTGGATGCCGAGCTGGCGCCAGAGCTGGTCCTTGATCCACTGCCGTCGGTAGCCGAGCTGGTCGGCGACGCCCTGCACCTCTTCGAGGAGCGGTTCGACGTCGATGTCGGAGAGGTGCAGGTGGAAGACGGGGTCGGTCCGGTCTCCCTCGCTGCGCAGCTCGCCGTCGAAGGAGACCTGGAGTTCCCGCAGCCGCTTGGCGGCGACGGCACCGGCGTCTCCTACCCGGGTCCGGATCGAGCCGTGGTTGAGTGCGGCGAGCCGGGTCCCGGTGAGCCGGGTCAGGGCGGGCACGTTGGGTGCGAGCGCAGCCAGCAGCAGGGTCTTGACCAGCCGCTCGTCGGCCTTGAACCGCTTGTCGTCGGGGGTTTTGTACTTGCGCAGCAACTCCTCGCGCACCCGCCCGTGGAAGTGGTCGGCGGTCTCCGCGTCCTTGCGCAGCCGGGGCGTGAACGCGGCACCGGAGCGATGCGCAATGACGTCCCACAGGTCGCCGAGCGGGATGAGTTCGCCGAGCTTCAGGTCCTCGCGGCGCCGGCGCAGCAGTTCCTGGACGAGTTTGAGGCCGGTGCGCTCCCGCTGCAGGGCGCCCGAGAGGTCGACGAGGACGTTGAGGAGCGCCGGCGAGAGCGGGTACAGCTCCCGGAAGTCGTCCCAGGAGGCTTCGGTGCGCCCTTGCCCGTCCAGAAGGATCTGGCGCACCTCGTCGTTGGACGACTCGACGAGTTTGAACGCGTCGTCGCGCACCGACTCCATGCCGGGCTTCGGGGCGAGCACACGGTGCTTGATGATCTCGACGAGGTTGCTGTCCTCGAGGTCGACGACGTTGAACCGCTCGGCCAGGTACTCGATCTGGCTTTCGAGGTTGGTCACGTCGGCGCCGACGACGTCCGAGCCGATCAGCTGCGACAGGTCGCGCTGGCGGGAGATGAACGACACGATCGGCACCGGCCGGCCGCTGTCCCCCGACTCGATCAGCTTCACCAGCCGCTGCACCTGGTCGCGCACGAAGTCCTGGTTGCCCATCTTCGCCTGGAGCCACAGGACCAGTTCGTCGAGGAAGAGGACGACTCCGGTGTAGCCGAGGGACTGGGCGTGCCGGGAGATGACCTTGAGGCCGTTCTCCAGCGGCAGGAACGCGCTGGCCTCGCCGCGCATGCCCTGCGCGTAGGCGGCCATGGGGCCACTCAGCAGGGCGGAGACCAGCCGCTCGCGGTAGGGGTCGTCGGGCGCGCCCGCGAAGGCCCGGTCGAAGTCGGCACCGGTCCACGCCTGGGCGGGCAGCGTCCCGGCCTCGCCGTCCAGCATCGGCATGTCGTCCGGGTCGGCCTCCACGGGTGCGGCCGCACTCGGCGTGAGGGCCGCGGCGCCCTTGCCGAGCCACTGCAGGAACTTGGCGTCGTCGCCGAGGAACTCCCGCTGGGTGCGGGCGTCGGCGAGCAGCGCGTCGGCCCGGTAGACGGGGGGCAGCGGCTGGCCGGGGTGGAGTTCGCGCACCGTGTGCACATAGCCGCCGAGCAGCGCGGAATCGAGGTCGGCGGAGCCGACGAGGTGGTACGGCACCATCAGGAACTTGCTCCGCCGCAGCCACTCGTCGTGCGGCGCGACGACCTCCACCAGCCGGGACTTGGTGCGCACGGCCGGGTGGTTGTTCAGCACGGCGTGCAGCACGGTCAGGAAGTGGCTCTTGCCGGAGCCGAAGGAGCCGTGCAGGTAGGAGGCCTCCGAATTGCCCGACCTGACGCAGGCCGCCACGATGTCCAGCGCCTGCCGGAACGCCTCCTGCAGCTGCTCGGTGACCACGTACTCGGCCACCCGGGCATCAGTCTCGCTGAAACCCTGGGAGAGCTCGATCTTGAAGTCGCCGGCATGGACGTCTTCCTTGATCTCGATGACGTCCTTCAGCAGGAGCTCGCTCGTGGGCATCAGGCGGTCAGTCCTAACTCTCGGCTCTCTCGGCTCACGGCTCGGCCGCACGGCTCGCGCGCTGGTCGGCGCCCTCCAATCCTGCCAGGTGGCACTGACACGCATGCCCGTCACTCCGGAATCCGTCGTACCGCACGGTGCCGGAAGGATCACCGCGGGTGCCCGCTGGGTAGGGTCGGCACGGGATCCGGTGGGGAAACGGGATCCGACGGGGAGCCAGGGGATCTGTCCGGGGA
>NZ_LIQT01000662.1 GCF_001418415.1 Streptomyces hirsutus | reverse complement strand
ACGGTGGCGGGCGCAGGCGCCAGGGGCTCCGGAGGGGGCGGGTCAGGCTGTCCTGCGGCGCAGGGTTGCCGCGCCGAGGGCGAGCACCAGCAGGGCACAGCCGGCGACGATCAGGATGTCGCGTACGAAGGGGGCGGTCATGTCCGTGTGCCTGAGGACCTCGTTCATGCCGTCGACGGCGTAGGACATGGGGAGGACGTCGGAGATGCCCTCCAGGACGGGGTGCATGTCGGCGCGCGCGGTGAAGAGTCCGCACAGGAGGAGCTGGGGGAAGATCACTGCCGGCATGAACTGGACCGCCTGGAATTCCGAGGCCGCGAAGGCCGAGACGAAGAGGCCGAGGGCGGTGCCGAGGAGGGCGTCGAGCAGGGCCACCAGGAGCAGCAGCCACGGGCTGCCGACGACGTCGAGTCCCAGGAACCAGACCGCCAGTGCGGTGGCCAGGGCGGACTGGACGATCGCGATCGCGCCGAAGGCGAGGGCGTAGCCGGCGATCAGGTCGCCCTTGCCGAGCGGCATGGCGAGGAGGCGTTCCAGGGTGCCGGAGGTGCGCTCGCGCAGGGTGGCGATCGAGGTGACCAGGAACATCGTGATCAGCGGGAAGATCCCGAGGAGCGAGGCGCCGATGTTGTCGAAGGTGCGCGGGCTGCCGTCGAAGACGTAGCGGAGCAGGAGCAGCATCAGGCAGGGGACGAGCAGCATCAGCGCGATCGTGCGCGGGTCGTGGCGGAGTTGACGCAGGACCCGGGCCGCGGTGGCGAGGGTGCGCGAGGCGTTCAGGGAGCTCGTCGGCACGGAGGGCCGTGTCGTCGTACGGGGGGTGCTCATCGCGAGGTCTCCTTCGTGCGGCTTGCTGCGGCGGCCGCGTCCACCAGGTGCAGGAAGGCCGCCTCGACGGTGTCGGATCCGGTGCCGGTGCGGAGGGCGTCGGGGGTGTCGTCGGCGAGGATCTCGCCCTCGCGCATGAGCAGGAGGCGGTGACAGCGCTCGGCCTCGTCCATGACGTGGGAGGAGATCAGCAGGCTGGCCCCCCGGTCGGCGGCGAGGGCGTGGAAGAGCTGCCAGAGGTCGCGGCGCAGGACGGGGTCGAGGCCGACCGTGGGCTCGTCGAGGACCAGCAGCTCGGGGGTGCCGAGGAGGGCGACGGCGAGGGAGACGCGGTTGCGCTGGCCGCCGGAGAGGTTGCCGGCGAGGGCGTCGGCGTGGGTGGTGAGGTCGACGTCGGCGATGGCCCGGGTGACGTTGTCCCGGCGGCGGTCGGCGGCGGCGCGGCCGGGGTCGAGGACCGCGGCGAAGTAGTCGAGGTTCTGCCGGACCGTCAGGTCGTCGTAGACCGAGGGGGCCTGGGTGACGTAGCCGATGCGGGTCCGCAGGGTGGGGTGGCCCGCGGGGAGGCCGAGCACGTCCAGCGTGCCGGTGACCTTGGCCTGGGTGCCCACGATGGCCCGCATCAGGGTCGACTTGCCGCAGCCGGAGGGGCCGAGGAGACCGGTGACCTGCCCGCGCGGGACGGTGAAGTCGAGACCGCACAGGACGGTGCGGGGGCCTCGGACGACGGTGAGGTCCTGGGCGCGGACGGCGGGGGGTTCTCCCTCGCCGGTGTCCGGGTGCGGAGCGCCGGAGGAGTAATTCATCATGTGATGAATAATCCTCTCGGGGACGGGACACGTCAAGCGGTGACGGGACGGTTCGCACTGGGGCAGGGTGCGGCCGCGCGGGGGCGGAGGACGACCGTGCGGGGCGAGCGGGCATGCCGAAGGGAGGCGCGGCGCGGTGGACGGTGCGCGGCGGGAAGCGGGAGGCGCGGGGTGGAAGGCACGGCGCGGCGCGCGGCGGCAGCGATCCGCGAAGGGCGTCGGCACGCACGGGGCGAACCGGTGCGCGGGGCGGCAGCCCGGGGCGGACGGCGGGCCGGCGCGCCGGGCGCGGGGAAGCACGCGGTGGCGGAGGGAGGGAATCGTTCGGTGCAGGCCGGCGGTTTCCCTGCGGTGGTCAGGAGCGGCGGCGCTTCTTGGGGTTGCCGGAGCGGCGGGACATCCGCTTCGCGTACTGGGCGCGGGCCGTTTCGTACTCCTCGCGGTGGAGCTTCTCGCCGGGGGCCTCGGCGAGGGAGCGGAAGAAGTAGGCAAGGAGGGAGCCGACGAAGCCAACGGTGAGCAGGCCCCGGAGGGACCGCTGGCGGTCGGGGTCGGGGCGGCGCTTGAACGCCTCCCAGGTGTGCCCGAACGCGAGGGCGCTGCAGACCGCGAACATCACGACCATGAGGAGCGTGACGAAACCGCCGACCTCGGCGATCCGGAAGCCCTGGTAGGCGATGCGCAGAACAAAGCAGGCGGCGGCCGCGGCGGCGAGCGAGCCGACGGCGACGCCGATACGGCGGGCCGCGTAGCCGCTGTCGTGGTCGACCCAGGTCGTGCCGAAGAAGCGGATGGGCTCGGGGCGGGGG
>NZ_LIQT01000661.1 GCF_001418415.1 Streptomyces hirsutus | reverse complement strand
CCGGTACCCGCCGTGGCCCGGGCCGGCCGGCGGGCACACGGCGGCCGCCGTACGGGCTGCGACACGCCCCCTGCGTGTTCGCGCGCAAGGGGCACGCGGGGCACCATGGCAGGGCCTGGGGGTGGGCCGTCTCGTCATCCCGGAGGACCCCACCGTGGACATGCTGCTGTCGGTCCTGTTCGCCCTGGGCGCCGCGTTCAGCAACGCGCTCGCCACCGTCCTCCAGCGCAAGGGGGCCCTCGGTGTGCCCCGGTCCGACAAGCTGAGGGCCGGGTTGATGCTCGACCTGCTGCGGCGCCCCGTCTGGCTCGCCGGCATCGTCGCCATGATCACCGCGGCGGTCTGCCAGGCCGTGGCGCTTGCCACAGGGCCGTTGACGGTCGTTCAGCCACTGTTCGTGCTGGAGCTCCCGCTCACTCTGGCCATCGCCACGGTGGTGCTGCGGGCGCGGCTGTCCCGCACCGGCTGGGCGGCCGCCTTCGCCGTGGTGGCAGGGCTCGCTGTCGCCCTGACCGCCGCCTCGCCCGAGGGAAATCGTACGCAGGTGCCCATGGATCGCTGGATCCCCGCACTCGCCGTCTGCGCCGGCGTGATCGTCTGCCTCGTACTCGCCGCGCTCCGCCGACCAGAGGGCCGCGCCCGCGCAGCCTGCTTCGGACTGGCCACCGCTGTCGCGTACGCGATGACGGCGGCGCTGATGAAGACATCGGTGCGCACACTCGACGACAGCGGCGTCACCGCGTTCCTCACGACCTGGCAGACCTACGGCTTCGCCCTGTTCGGCGCGTCGGCGCTGTTTCTCCTGGAGAACGCGATGCAGGCGGGCCCCCTGGTCGCGTCCCAGCCCGCCATCACCCTCGGCGACGCGAGCGTGAGCCTGGCCCTCGGGATCACGGTCTACTCCGAGTCCGTGCGAACGGGCTGGTGGCTCCTGCCCCAGCTGCTGGGCGTCGCCCTGATCGTGGCAGGTGTGCTGATGCTCTCAAGGCTGCCGCTCGCCCGTTCCCTGACCGGTGAAGACCGCTCCACCGTCAACGCCGAGGCTCCGTGAGCCGTTCATGTGGACGGCTCACGGAGCTGACGGACGCCGGACGGGGCGGGACGGGTACCGTGCAGCCGTATGGAACCACCGGCTCGCCCGCAGTCCGCCGACGGCACCCGGCGCCGCGCCCGTGACCTCGGCATCGTCATCGGACGGGGCGCTCCCGGCCCCTTCAACGCGATCACCGATGTGCCGGGCGTCCGTGTCGGCCACACCACCGTCCGCCGGCCCCCGGGCGTGCACAGTGGAGTCACCGCCGTCGTGCCCGACGCCGTCGGCCCCCGCACACCGCTGCCCGCGGGAGTCTTCACCGGCAACGGCTACGGCAAGCTCATCGGCACGACGCAGCTCACCGAACTCGGCACGCTGGAGACACCGGTGCTGCTCACCTCCACCCTGTCCGCCTTCCGCGTCGCCGACGCCCTCGTCGGCTGGATGCTCGAACGGCCCGGCTGCGACGAGGTGCAAAGCCTCAACCCCGTCGTGGGGGAGTGCAACGACGGTTTCCTGTCCGACATCCGAGCCCGGCCCGTCCACGAGGAACATGTGAGGGCGGCCCTCGACGGGGCATCGGGCGGGCCGGTGGCCGAGGGCTGTGTCGGCGCGGGCACCGGCACGGTCGCCCTGGGATTCAAGGCCGGTATCGGGACCGCTTCCCGCACGCTGGATCTGGCAGGCCGGCGCTTCACCGCGGGCGTCCTGGTGCAGGCGAACTTCGGCGGCACCCTGCGGGTGCTCGGCCGCACCGTCACACCGTCACACCGCGGTCCGCGGGCCGCGGGCCGTGACACCGATGGTGGGGCGCCGGTCGCGGAGACCGGCTCCTGCATGATCGTGGTGGCCACCGACGCCCCTCTGGACGCACGTCAGCTCACCCGCGTCGCACGGCGTGCGGTCTTCGCCCTGGCCCGCACGGGCGCGGCCTACAGCCATGGCAGCGGTGACTACGCCGTGGCCTTCGGCACGAGGCCGGGCGGGGACGCTCCCGTGGCGGATGCCGATCTGGGGCCGCTGTTCGAAGCGGTTCTCGACGGCGTCGAGGAGGCGGTGCTCAACTCGTTGCTCGCCGCGACGACGGTCACCGGACCGGGTGGTCGTACGGTGCCGGTCCTTCCGGCGGACGTCCTGCTCGCCGCCCTCACGGCCCCTCCGCCCCCTCTGTCGCTTCCGGCGCCACCGACAGTCTGACCGGCGGATCCGGCAGGGGCCCCCGGTTCCGGGCGTGCGGGATCACGGCTTGCGCGCCACGCCGTCGAACAGGGCGACCTCCCCGGCGGGTTCGCCGCCGGGGGCCGGGTCGGGGTGCCAGCGGTTGCAGGAGACCACCCCGGGTTCGAGGAGCCGGAGCCCTTCGAAGAAACCGGCGACGGTGCCGGGGGGCCGTTGGGTCAGCCGCGGGATGCCGTGCTCGTTCCAGAAGGCCACCGCCGCGTCGACGTCGGGCATGTCCGGCCGGGTGATGGTGTGCGACAGCACGAGGTGACTGCCCGTCGGCAGGGCATCCACCAGACGCCGCACGATCCCGCGGGCCTCCTCGTCGTCCTCGACGAACATGACGACTCCCAGCAGGACCAGTGCCACGGGACGGCTGAGTTCGAGCAGTTTCCCGGCCTGCGCCAGGATCGTGTCGGTGTTGCGCAGGTCCTCGTCGAGGCAGGACGTACGGCCCTCGGGCGAACTGGTCAGCAGAGCCGCCGCACGGGCCAGGACGATCGGATCGTTGTCGACGGAGACGACACGGGACTCGGGGGCGAGCCGCTGGGTGACCTCGTGCGTGTTGTCGGCGGTGGGCAGCCCGGTGCTGATGTCGAGGAACTGCCGTATGCCGCACTCGGTCACCGGATACCGCACCGCACGGTGGAAGAACTGCCGGTCCGCGCGGGCGTACGCGCCGATGCCGGGGTGGAGCCTGCGGATCTCCTCTCCCACCTCCTGATCGACGACGTAGTTGTCCTTGCCGCCCAGCCAGTAGTTCCAGATCCGGGCCGTGTGCGGCAGATCGGTCCTGATCTCTTCGTCCGGCTCACTGGTGGTGGGGGTCTCGGGCATGCGACGCTCCCCTGCGAAACAGTTGGCTCCCAAGTGGGCACCTGTCCAAAGAAGTCGGGGGGTGCGAGGGCGGACACCCCACGCGGGGCGGGAGATCGGCACACCGCGAGGAGCGTCGGCCGACAGCATCCGGAAGGCGACACGACGGGGACCCCGACATCGCGACGGGGGAGAGGCGCCGGGTGACCCGATAGAGAAACCTGCCCACCTGGTACAGGTGTTGACGTACTGCCGGACGATCCGTCGTGCCGGCCGGGCCTCGTCCGTCCCGGGGCCCGCGTCCTGCCCGAGCGTTCCCGGATGTCTTCCGCCCCGTCACGCCGCGGTTCCCGTTCGGTACGACCCCGATTCCCTCCTGCGCGTTCCCACCTCCACCGGATCCGGAGAAGGCATGAAGCAGAGCTTTTCCCGCCCCGCCCGCGACGTTGCCGCCACCGCCGCGCTGGCCGCCGTCCTGTTCGCCGCGGCGGCGCCGGCGACCGCCGCGGGTGCCGGCGTCCCCGGAGCAGATGCCCCGGCGGTGCCGCTGAGGGTGGCGACCTACAACATCCACGCCGGTGCCGGTGAGGACGGGGTCTTCGACCTCGACCGCACCGCGCGGGCCCTCCGCGATCTGGACGCCGACGTGGTCGGCCTCCAGGAGGTCGACGTGCACTGGGGCGACCGCAGCGACTTCGTCGACGAGGCCCGTGCGCTGGCCGGGAAGCTGGGCATGCGGGTGTTCTTCGCACCGATCTACGATCTGGACCCGGCAGCCGAGGGTGGAGAGCGTCGGCAGTACGGTGTCGCCGTCCTGAGCCGCTACCCGGTGACCGAGGCCGAGAACCACGAGATCACCCGGCTCTCCACCCGGACACCCGACCCGGTGCCGGCCCCGATGCCCGGATTCGCCGAGGTGACGGTCAACGTCAGGGGCGCACAGGTGCACGTCTACAGCACGCACCTGGACCACCGGGCCGACCCGTCGGTCCGTGAGGCCCAGGTGGCGGACATGCTCGACGTGCTGGCCGCCGACCGCGGGCCGAAGATCCTGGTCGGCGACTTCAACGCCGAGGCGACGGCTCCGGAGCTGGCTTCACTGTGGCAGCGGCTGCGGGACGCCGACCCGGGCGGCGGGGGGACGTATCCGGCGGTCGACCCGGTCAAGCGCATCGACCTGGTGGCGGTCTCTCCCGACATCACCGTGGCGGGTGCCGAAGTCGTGGCGACGGAGGCGTCGGACCACCGTCCCGTGGTCACGGATCTGAGGATCCGCCGGCGCGGTCGCTGAACCGCCCGGAACCGGGGACGGCACCGCACCGGAGACGCCCCGGTGGCCCGCCCGGGTGACGGCGGACTGCCGACGGACGTCTGCCCCGAGGTGGTACGTCACTTTTGCTCGGAGACGCTCATCTCACCCAGAAGCGACCAGTCGTCCTGCGGAACCGTCGCGTTCACGATGCGGGGCGTCTCGGCCAGGTGGGGCGGCAGGGTCCGCTGCGCGGTCCTGAAATGCTCGGAGTGCACATGGGCCGCCCCCGCCTCGTCGTCGCGGAAGGCCTCGACCAGGACGTACTCCGTCGGGTCCTCGAGGCTGCGGGACCAGTCGAACCACAGACAGCCGGGTTCGGCCCGAGTGGCCGAGGTGAAGTCCGCGGCGATCTTCGGCCACTCGTCGGCGTACTCGGGGCGCACCCGGAACTTGGCGGTGATGAAGATCATCCTGTCTCCCTCGTCGTTCTCCGGCGCGGTCGCGCCCTCTGTCGTGGCGCTCTCCGCGCACCGGCGCGAACACTGCCACAGGGCCTGTCACATCGCCATCCGGGACCGGTTCCGCATCGCTGGGGCCGGCCGGAACACGGTCGTGGCCAAGGCACGGACCGGACCCGGCGGACCGCGGTGACCTGCTCCCGGCCGACGCGGAGCGTGCCTCGGATCCGCGATGTCCGGATGCCGTCCGGTCCACCGCTGGTCCGCGGAGCGGCGCGGTGCGGGCTCGGGGGCTGGGCGTGGTGCGTCGCCACGGCACACCGGTGCCGGGCGGGCGATCGGCAGTCCCGCCCCCGTGTCAGGTCAGGTGGTGACGGCTCTCGGCAGTCGGGCCGGCCTGCCCGGGGGTGGTCAGGTACGTGTAGGTGCCGGTGAGTTCGAGGAGGCGTCGCAGCGCCGGGCCGACATCGTCCAGGCGGAAGCCGATGCCGGCGTGACCGGCGGAGCGGTGGATCCGCAGCAGCGTCGACAGCCCCATGGAGTCGACGGTCCCCAGCTCCCGGCAGTCCAGCCGCAGGTGCCGGCCTCCTCGACGGTTCCGTCACGGCGCACGATCAGCGGCGCGGGATGCCCGGCAGAGGTCGGCCGCAGCACGACATCGTGCTCTTCACGGCGGAACAGTTCCCGCCCGATGGCCGGGCGGGCCCGTCCGATCCCGCCGAGGCGGTCACGGCAGTTCCTCACGGCGCAACCATGAGCGGGCTTCAGTCGTCGTGATCATCAACCAGTGATCCACGAGAAGGAGCATCCGTGCACGCAGACAGGCGCTGGGTAAGGTCCGTCGTCGCCGCGGCGGGGGCGGTGATGTGCTTCACCACCGCCTGCGGTGGGCCGTCGGCCCCGGCGGGCGGCGACGAGGACGTCTCCTCGCCCGGTACGTCGGCGCAGGAGCGCGCTCAAAGCACTCCTACGGCCGCGAAGAGTTCGCCGAACTCCGGGTTCGCCGCGTTCCGAGCCAAGCCCTGTCCCCGGCTCACTGACGCCGACGAGACCAACGGCCATCTGATCACCACGGTCGCCGGCCCGCGGGAAGGCGTCACTGTCCACCCCGGCGGCGAACCGCAGACCGTCCTCGTCAAGCTCTGCAACACCACAGGCGAGGCACTGCGCGACATCGCGCTCTCCGCGCAGGTCGAGTTGAACTACGCGGGCGAGAAGTCGCCCGAGCTGACGGTGCAGCGGCGTGAGGCGCCCGACGGCGACTGGCATCCCGTGGACCTGATCGTGGTCAACGACTACCAGCCGTTGACCGGCGCTTCCGGCGCCCGGGACCTGCCGGCCCACGGCACCCGCATCGTGGAGTACCGGATCAGCGCCGCCGAGAGTGCCCCCACGGGCCGGGGGTGGCTGGGTATCCATGCCATCCGGGCCGACGCGGACCCGCTCGACATGGAGGACATGAGGGGCGGCGGCAGCGGGGGATTCCAGCTCACCACAGCCCCTCGCGAGTAAGGGCTCGAGAACGCGCCGGCCGTCGCCGCCCGGTGAGGGACGACTCACCTGTATGACTACCTCGCAGACCGGCGGGCGGAGATCACCCGCCTGCCGGTCCGTCGCTTTCCCGCCCCGTTCCTGCACCGGCAACCGACCGGCCGGCGCCACCCGTACACCCTCAACCCCGACGGGCCGATCCGGCACGCCGCAAAGGCCGGTCTCCTCGTCCGCGACGTCGTTCAGCCGCGGTGTCCCAGCGCCGTTCCGCAGCAGCGCACCGCCCCCACGGGTCAGGCCGCCCGGGTGAGTTCGGCGCGGCCGAACAGCAGGGCGTAACCGGTGGGGAGCCGGGTGAGGACACGGTCGAGGAGCTTCTCGCCGGCGAGCTGGGCGACGACGCGAAGGACGGTACCGGTGTCCCAGCGGGTGGTGGCTGTCGTGCCGCCGGTGCGGCCCGACAGGTCCTCGACGAAACCCCAGCCGGTGAGGGGTTCGGTGGTGGGTGTCTCCGACGTGAGGATGGCGGCGGCCTCGTGCGGCAGCCCGGCCGCGAGGTCCACGCGCACGTCGCCCGTCAACTGCCGCCCGAGGGAGGCCAGCACGGCGCGCACGGCCTCCTCGGCCCGTGCGCGGGTGGGGTACGCGCCTTCGTACCGCACTCTTTCCAGCATCTGCTCGAAGGTCATGCTGACGGTCGGCCGGTACGGCTTCTGCCGGGGAATCATCGGTGACGCGGTTGCCTTTCTCGGTGGGGAATGGGGGAGGGGGAGGCGGTGGCCGGGGTGCTCCCGCCGGCCACCGATGTCGTTCGGCCGGGGAACCCGGTCGGTGAAAGGGATGTCGCTGCCTCCGGGCCGTACGTGCCGGCCGGCCGGCAGCAGGCCGTGGCCCGCCGGGACCGGAGCAGGACCCGGCGGGTGAGCTCTTCGCCCACGGTGTCCGAGGCCGCGCCCGGTACAGCGCGCCCTCGGCACCGCGCGGGCCGCTCGCTTCGGCTTCCCGGTGCCTTCGTAGGGCCGAGCCCCTTGACCTGGTCCGGGAACGCCTCCCCTCGTACGGCCGTCGTTGCGTTCTTGCATGCAACTCGGCGAGCGGAGGGGAGGGGAAGGAGCACGGGGGCGGCCGCAGGGCAGGCCGTCTCCCCCGTTCTCCGCGCGGCCGGGAGGGGGTTCAGCCGCTGATCTCCTTGTGGGCGGAACCGCCGCCGATGGCGATCCTGCGCGGCTTGGCGCGCTCGGCGATCGGGATACGCAGGGTCAGCACGCCCGCGTCGTAGTCCGCCTTGATGTGCTCGGTGTCCAGGGTGTCGGCCAGCACGACCTGGCGGGAGAAGACTCCCAGAGGCCGCTCGGAGAGCTCCATCTGTACGTCGTCCGCCTTGGTGACGGGCCGCCGCTCGGCCTTGACGGTCAGCATGTTCCGCTCGACGTCGATCTCGATCGCGTCGGGGGAGACGCCGGGCAGGTCGAGGGCGATCACGTACTCCTCGCCCTCGCGGTAGGCGTCCATGGGCATCGCGGACGGCCGCGACCAGGTGCCGGTCGTGTTCAGGAGCTGCTGGGTGAGTCGATCGAGCTCACGGAACGGGTCGGTGCGCATCAACATCGTGAAACACCTCCAGTGTTCAGGTCAGGCACTGTGCTGCCAATGCGGTTCACCTGCCTTCGTTGTAACATGTCATCCAAGTGATGACAAGTTGAATGTCATCGAGGTGACGACGAAGTCTGCTGGAGATTCCATGACCGATGACGATCGACCCGCCCCGCGCGCCCGCGGTCTCACTCCCACGTCCTTCCTCGCCGCCGCCGCGCTGACCACGATCCACGAAGCCCTGCGCACGGCCAGGACATCGCAGGACGGGGAGCAGCCCGAGCCCGCCCAGGCCGGCTCGGAGCAGGCACTCGCCGCGCTTCTGCTGCTCCGCGAAGTCCGCGATCAGCTCGCCGGGTGGGAACCGGGCCTGATCGAAGAGGCCCGGGAGGCGGGAGCCAGCTGGGCCGACCTCGCCCACCCCCTGGGCGTCTCCAGCCGCCAGGCCGCGGAACGCCGTTACCTGCGCGTACGTCCCGGACAGCCGGGGTCCACGGGCGAACAGCGGGTGCGGGCCACCCGCGACCGCCGCGCCGCCGACCGCACCGTCACCGCATGGGCCCGCGCCAACGCCGCAGACCTGCGCCGGCTCGCCGGCCAGATCACCGCGCTCCCCGATCTCCCCGCCGCCGCCCGCACCCCTCTCGCCGAACTCACCGCAGCCCTCGCCGAGAACGACGCCGCCGCCCTCGTCGGCCCTTTGACGGTGACGCGCGCGCATCTGGCGTCCGACCACCCCGACCTGGCGGCGCGCGTCGATGACGTCACCCGCCATACCGACCGGCTCCGCCGGCACAGCGGCGACCGGCGCCAAGAGTCTCGGAAGCCACCGGAGCGCTGAGCATGACCGGCGGCAACCCGCCCCGACGGCCGGTGACATCACTTCTCACCCGGATCGATCAGGCGTGGCCGAACCAGGGGCACGCGTTCCCCGGGCCACGACTCCACCGCCTCGCCGGGGCGCGGATCACTACGGATCACCGCGGATCGCAGGGGGCCGCCCGCCCTCGTCGAGGCGACCGGTCGCAGCCGCCCGTGTGCGCGGGAACGGGACCGACGGAGTGGAACTCGCCGCAGAGGGCTCGGCAGGGTGCTCGGTGAGACGGTTTCGCCGGACCGGCCGGCGGGCGGCACCCACCACGCGTGGGCGCCGCAGAGCGGCCTCGATCCGGTCGTCCCGGTCGTCGCCGCGTCGGCGGAGCAGCAGGATCGGTTGCGGCGCGGAGATCCGGTGCCGGACGTTTTCGTCCCGGCGCCGCCTACTCGCCCACCCGCTGCTCGGGCTCCGGACGCGCGGACGGCCGGACGCCGGTCTCCCCCCGGCCTACGAGGCCCGACAGGGACAGGGCGCCCGGTCCGAAGAACACGATGAGCAGGAATCCCCAGCAGAAGAGGGCAGGGGCGAGGCCGCCGTTCTGCAGCGGGAACAGACCGTCCTTCTGGTGCTCGGTGAAGTAGGCGAAGGCCATGATGCCCGAGCTGACGAAGGCGGCGCTGCGCGTCGTGACTCCCAGGAGGATGAGGACGCCGCACGTCAGCTCGATCACCCCGGCGTACCAGAACGGCCAGTCGCCCACCGGGCTGGCCGTTCGGTCCAGCACCCCGAAGACCGTGGCAGCGCCCTCACTGGTGAACAGCAGACCCAGGACCATACGGAACAGGCCCAGTACGAGGGGCTGGCGGCTCGTCAGCCGGTCGCTGATGCGTGCGGTGCTCATCGGGCACTCCTTGAAGAGGTCGCTGTGTGTCGGGTGCTTCGGGTTCCGCGGTATGCGGGCGTGCGTGTTCTCCCGTCCTCCCTACGCATGCGCGGCCCGGCGGGTTCAGGCGTGTCACGAGGTTCTCGCAAGTCATCACGTTCCGTTTCCCCGAAGGCAGGGTCGCCCCAGGTCTCGAAGCGAGGACGCAGGCCTGTCGTCCGAACGGCTGACGGGGCCGTGAGCCTCCTTGGAACGCCTCTCGACCCTGGCCGGTGCGGTGGTGGGCCGGGACCGGAAGCGCCTGGCGGCCCGGCGCGATGCGACGTCGCCGAGGGCCGGTCCTGCCCGGTGACCGGCCAGGCGTCGAGCAGGGCGTCGTCCTCTTCACCGCGGCGTTCCTGCTCCCGGAGACAGGCTGCGGTCCGGTCGGCGTAGCCTTCCCGGCCCTCCTCGGGGAATCCGTCTTCGTATGAACACCGACGCACAGCACCCCGACCCTGAGCACCGCCGCCCGGACGGCGTGTCCGACACGACGGTCGAAGCCCTGGGCAGGCTGTCGAAGGCGCTGGAAACCGCCGAGCGGGCCCGTGGCGCGCTCTACACGTTCCATCAGCTGACCGGCAGTGCCGACCTCACTCTCGACGACGCGGTGCGTCTGCTCCGTGAGGCCGGCCACGAAGAGCAGGCCGACCAGGTGGAGCGCGAGATCCTCGGCCGCAACGTGATTCCGGGCCACTGGACCTTCCAGATCGTCGAGGCGTACAACGCCACGTACTACCGGCCCTTTCAACAGATCGAGCAGGAGATCCGGCAGGAGCTGGCCGAGGGGCGCGACCACCTGTACGAGGCGGAGATGAAGGAGGCCCGCCGTACCCGGCACCACCCCGACCACACTGCCCGCCCCGCCACCTGACCCTGCTCGGCACGGTGCCCCCGGGCCCCATGGACGGTCTGCAGGGGTGATCGTCCGGCCGAAGCCCCGCAGAGCCTTTCGCCGCGCAGGCGACCGCTCTCCATGATCTCTTGCGCATGGCTTCGGCCCGCCCGGCGAGGCACCGGGCGCGGAGCGGGCGGCGGTCCCGGCCCACTGAACGCGGGATGCGGAATACGGCGCCCACCGATGCCGTTGACCATTACGTCTGACATGCCCGATTCAATGGCTCGGGTGATGGCGAAAGGAGCACCTCATGGCACGCAGCACTGCACGGCCGGTCGTCAAGCTGAAGTCGACGGTGGGCACGGGAGTCACCTACGTGACCCGCAAGAACCGTCTGAACGACCCCGACCGGCTGGTCCTGCGGAAGTACGACCCGGTCGCCGGTGAGCACGTCCTCTTCCGCGAAGAACGATGACACCTGCCTCCGTCGCCCCGCGGCGGAGGCCTCCGAGGGGGGAAACCGACGGTGGCCCCCTCGTTCGACCCCGCGGAAGGAGACCGTGATGAAGGTACGCAAGTCCTTGCGCGCGTTGAAGGCCAAGCCGGGCGCCCAGGTGG
Organism: Streptomyces hirsutus; assembly: GCF_001418415.1. Classification (GTDB taxonomy): domain Bacteria; phylum Actinomycetota; class Actinomycetes; order Streptomycetales; family Streptomycetaceae; genus Streptomyces; species Streptomyces hirsutus. The sequence goes on along the minus strand of NZ_LIQT01000661.1, from coordinate 6,175 downwards.
TGCGCCGGCGCGGCGTGACGTTCGTGATCAACAAGAAGGATCCGCGTTTCAAGGCCCGCCAGGGCTGACGAGCCGCTTCGCCCACCGGACGGCCCGGCACCGCGCTCGCGGTGCCGGGCCGTCCGGTGGGTCGGCGGGGGAGCGGGGCGAGAGGCCGGCCAGTGGTCAACCGGTGCTCACACGGCGTCGTCGAAGAGACCCGCACCTCCCGGAGGAGCCCGTCCCGGCCCCGGTCACCGGGGCTCACCGGTTGTCGACGTCCCGGTCGAAGTCCTTCGCGCACTGCTGCCGGTCGGCTTCGGTGTCGGCGTGCTCGACACAGTCGGTGTAGTTCTTGAATTCGTCGCTGTTGAACACGGCCGCGCCCACCGCCAGAAGCACCGAGGAGGTGATGAGCACGAGCGCGCCGATCACCGCGCCGATCACGGACATCGTTCCGTTGGTGGCCACGCCGCGTTTCTTGCGCCGGTAGCCGAGCACTCCGAAGACCAGCGCCAGCAGACCGAGCACGATCCCGCCGAACACGGTCCAGAACAATACGGCGCCGACCAGTCCCAGAACGAGAGCCGCGATACCGAACCCGTTGCGGCGTTCCCCCGGACCGGCGGGCCCGCCCTGCCATCCCCCGTGGTGCCCTTGCGTCGATGTCATGGTCGCTACCTCCGGTACGAGACGGATCAGTTCTGCGTCTGCCCGCGTTCGAGGGCCTTCTGGGTCAGGTCGGTGACCTGCCGGGACGGCGGTGCCTCCGCCTTCACGTCCGTACCGAAGTCACTGAACTCCATGACGGTGCGCACCTTCGCCGACTGAGGAGACGACGAGGCCCGGTCCGTGGCGCCGTCCTCCGCGGGGGCCTTGAGCGTCATGTCGATCTGCTGCCGCCGGATGCGGCCGTCGTCGTCGAGCCACACGCCCATCGGCAGCGTCGGACCGAGTTGTCGCCGCAGAGTGGCGCCGTCGGGGAGTTCGGCGACATCGACGGCGACCCGGTAGTGGGTGGTGTTCACCCCGCCGACCTTGGCGGTGCCCTCGCGGGTGACATCCTTGTCGTCGATCGCTTTGGCGAACGCGGCTGCTTGGGCGGGATCGTTCACGGACTGGTCCCCGACTCCTTGGCGCTCGGCCACCTTCTGCACATCGATCTTGATCCACGGCTTGCCGCCCGGGGCCTCACTTCGGGGAAGCCTCTGGTAGAGCACCTGATCGACTACCCGCTGTTCGATGCGCTCGCCCTGGGCGCTGAGGGTCATGACGCTGTCACCGTCCCCCAGGTCGACGGTTCCCCGGCCGTTCACCGTCACCGAGGTGCCGCCGGCCGAAGTCTGCACGCGCAGCGTCACCCGCGCGGTGTCCTGCTCGGCCGTCTTGTCGTAGGCGGAACGGACGGCCTCCGTGCCCTGCTCCCGAGCGCTGGACGTCTCCTTTCCCGCCGACGGGCCCTTCCCTTCCGCGGAGTCGCCGTCATTGCCGCAACCGACCAGCACTGTGCCGGCCAGAACACCGGCCACGGTCGCCGTACCCACCCGGATGCTGCCGCCTGGCCCGACCATGTGATGTGTCTCCTCTCAGGTGCGGTGCGCCGGCCCACCGCGGTACCGGTATGGTGTCCCGACTGCCCCTGTTTGCGGAGAAAGCTCTTGCGGAGCTGGAATTTGACGTTGCGTCACCGTGCCCGCCGACCCGAGGAAACCCGGGCACGGCCGCGGCGGCCGGAGGGTGGGTCACCGGGGCTCGCGGCGCGTCACCGTCGGCCGGGACCCAGTCACGGCCACGGCCCGGCGGGGGAGGTGTCAGTGCGCCAACGCCTTGACGGCGGCCAGGTCTTCACCGGTCAGTTCCGCGATGCGGTGCGCCGGCACCCCGGCTGCCAGAGCACGGACGAGCAGCGCGTCCCTGCCGTCCGCGGAGGAACGGTAGGCCAGCAGTTCCTCCTCCAGCCGGGCGACGTCGTGCGGCGCGGTATGGCGGCGTACGCGGCTCAACTCCTCCTCCCCGAGGGGGACGGGCAGCCGCTCGACGTCGTCGGGAAGGGCTGCCGTCTCCTCGGGCGGCACCAGCCGGAGGCCGGGGGACGTCACGGTGACACCCTGCGCTTGCAGCCACGCCCGGACCGCAGGGGTCTCCATACAGGCCAGTTCCCCGACGGCCGCGGGGGGCACGCCGAGCGTCACGGCCGTGCCGTTCAGCAGGACGAGGTAGGCGTCATCGGTCATCCTCGGTTCCTTACGGGAGAAGTTCTTGTCCTGACGGCACCCCCTATACCCCCCATCGGCCGTCTCACTACCACTCCCGACCGGCCGTCGGCCGTCCGCACCTGCCGCGCGGCGGATGGTCGAACACCCGCGTCGTCGAGGACGGGGCCGGCCGGCCCCTACAGGTCCGCCACCCGGTCGGCGGCCGCTCGTGCGGCTTCCGCGGATTCGACGCCCTGTACCAGCAGGCACACTTCCCGGCCACGGTCCGCCGAACCCGTACCGACCGGCTCGCCCGGCTCCTGTCCGCGGAGGACTGTGGCGACGGCGGCGAGCGGGAGAAAACGAGTTGACCGGGTGACGCCGCACCGGCAGGCTCCCTCCACGACCTGGACGAGGCCCTGTTGCCGGCGGACTGCCCCCACTTCCCGATCGGCAGGTGGGGGGCAGTGATGCGGCGGATCGGAGATGCGGGAAATGACGTCTCAGCTCCATGCCCTCTGCTTCGGTGCGAACGATCCCCTCGGTCTCTCGCACTTCTGGGCCGGCGTCCTGGGCCGGGAGACGGCCGACGAATCCGACGGCGGGCCCACTCTCCTGCCGAACGACGACACCGGGTTCCGGATCCGGTTCCTCCCGACCCGGGAACAGAAGTCGGGCCAGAACCGGATGCACTTCGACCTGACGAGCACGTCCCCCGACGACCAGCAGCAGGTGGTGGAAAGGGCGCTCGGGCTCGGCGCCCGCCACATCGACATCGGTCAACGCCCCGAGGAGGGGCATGTGGTGCTCGCCGACCCCGAAGGCAACGAGTTCTGTGTCATCGAACCGGGCAACAGCTTCCTCGCCGACTGCGGATTCATCGGAGCACTCGCATGCGACGGTTCACAGGAGGTCGGGTACTTCTGGAGCCGGGCCCTGGGCTGGCCTTTGGTCTGGGACCAGGACCAGGAGACCGCGATCCGCTCACCGCGAGGCGGCCCGAAGATCACGTGGGGTGGGCCGCCGCTGATGCCGAGGACCGGGAAGAACCGGCTGCACTTCGACCTTGCCCCACCCGCCCACGGTGATCAGCAGGCAGAGGTCGACCGTCTCGTCTCCCTCGGGGCGACGCACATCGACGTCGGCCGGGGCGAGGTCGACCGGGTGGTGATGGCCGATCCCGACGGCCATGAGTTCTGTGTGCTGACGCCCCGGGACTGAAGGAGAACGGCTACCGCTTCGGAGGCGCTCCTGTCCGGGCCGGGTGGTCCCGGCCCTCCCGGTGGGGAGGCTTCGCGCGGGGAAGGCAGTGGCTTCCCCGCTTCTCCTTCGCCACTGCGCCCCAGCGGTCCGCGTCTTCGTTGCCAGTCCCTCGCAGTGGCGCCTCAGGTCACCAGCCCTCGACGGTAGGCGTGGGCGACGGCCTGAACACGGTCGCGAAGCCGGGTTCGGCGAGGACGCGTGGCACGAAGGTCTTGACGGTCTCCTGGCCCATCAGGAGAGCTGCGGCGATCTCGGTACGGGAGAGGCCGTCCGCGATGAGGCGGAGAACCTCCCCCTCGCGGTGGGCCGGCGAAATGTCGTGCGCGGTGTCCTCGGCGGGCCGGATCCGGGCGGGGTATCCGCCCACGAGACGGCGCGCCGCCTGCGGGTCCAGCAGTGCCGCACCGATGACCACCGTCCTTGCGCCGTGCAGCAGTTGGGCCGACGGCGCGTCCTTGAGCGGAAATCCGCCCGCTCCGGCGCGCAGCACCTCGCAGACGTACTCGTCCAGGTTGAACGTGGTCACCACGAGCACCTTGACGGGGTGTTCCACCCCGGCCCCGGCTCCCTCCCGGGCGAACTCCGTGACCGGACGGTGCTGGGTCCGCCGTCCTGTCTACCTGTAGACCAACACGCCCGGCACGGCCGACAGGACACCGAGGGCGAGTGCCGGTCAGGGATTCCCTTCCACCGCGGCCGCCCCGACGCTGTCCGTCCGGCGGCCGGGGCCCGTCACCGCGCAGTGGACACCTGCGTGCGGCTCGCACGGGTGCAGGACCCGGGCCCGCAGGGCCGGCGGAACTCGTCGACGTCCGGGAAGCGGCCCCCGGAGGGGCCCTCCTGCACCATCGGCGGACACCGCACGGTCGCATCGCACCACAGGGCTTTACCTTCTCTTTACAACCCGTGCTGCCGCTGCCTCGTCTCTCCGCACGATTCATGACTGAGCCCGCCGGGTCACCGTGCGGGCGAACCGATGAAAGAGAGCGTTCCATGCGCCGAACCGTTTTCAGCGCCGCGGCACTCGCGTGCACCGCCGTGTTGGCGAGCGCGGTACCCGCGTTCGCCGACGACCCGACTCCCGTCGCCGAGGCCACAGCGACCCCGAGCGTGTCACCGGCGCCGACCGATTCCCCGGAGCCGGCTCCGGCCGAGGAGGGGAGCACGGGCGGGGTCTCCGTCGTTCCGAGCGGAGCGCCCGACACCGGTGCGGCACCGGAGTCGGCGCAGTCCGGAGCCGAGGCCGGGCTGATCGGCGGGGGTGCCACCGCGGTGCTCGCCGCCGGGGGCGCGGCGGTGTTCCTCGTACGCCGCCGGCGGGCGACCGGGGCATGACGTCGCTCTCCAGGCGCGCGTTCGTCACCGCGGCGACGGCCTCGTTGCTCGTCGGCTGCGGTGGCGGCGACCGGACCGGCCGGGCCACGCCCGAACGCCGGGAGAGCACGTCACCGTCTTCGCGGCCTCCCGCCAAGGCGACGCGCGCACTTGGGCGTTCGGTCCCCGTCGGCTTGGAGATCCCGGCCATCGGGGTCGACACCCCGGTCATGCAGCTGGGGCTGGCCCGGGACCGCACCGTGCAGGTTCCCCCGCTCACGGCCGACGACGTGGCGGGCTGGTACCGGCACTCACCGACGCCCGGCCGGCTCGGCCCGTCGGTGATCCTCGGACACGTCACGGTCGGCGTCCACGGGGACGGTGTCTTCCGCCACCTCACGCGGCTGCGCCGCAGCGACCGGATCGTGGCACGCCTGGAGAACGGCACGGCGGCGGTGTTCGCCGTCGACTCGATCCGGACGGTCGCCAAGGCGGACTTCCCGACGGACGCGGTCTACGGAAACGTGGACCGTCCGGAGCTGCGGCTCATCACGTGCGGCGGCCCGCGCACCGGTGAGGAGTACCGCGACAACGTGATCGTCTTCGCCGCGCTGAGCTCGGCGAGTCCCTGATCCGCCACAAGGGTCCCGGGCCGGCGGACTGTGTGCCGGCGGCCCGGGCCCCTTTCCGCGAGTGGCACCCCGTCATCGGTACCACCACGACCATGGAGAGCATTGAAACGGTCCCGCGAGAAGGCAGCGTCCGAGCTGTTCGCCGCCCTCTACCCGCGTCTCGCCGGCTGGTGCCGCCGGCTGGTCGACGACGACGAGACGGCCCACGAGATCGCCTCGGAGGCGTTCACCCGGCTGTGGGCCCGCTGGACCTCCGTGACGGAACCGCGGGGCTTCCTCTACGTCACCGCGGCCAACCTCGTCCGGGACCACTGGCGCAAACTGGAGCGCGAACGCAGAGCGGTACACCGTGTCACCGCGGAAGCCGCCGTCCGTCCGCACAGCGAACCCGCCGACCCGTCCGTACGCTTGCTCGTGCAGTCGCTGCCGGAACGACTGCGCGTCCCGATCCTGCTGCACTATTACGCCGACATGCCGATCCGGGAGGTCTCCGTGGTGACCGGGCGCAAGGAAGGAACCGTCAAGGCAGACCTCCACGCGGCCCGCGAACTGCTCCGCGCCCACCTGGGGAGAAGCCTTGATCACACACTCTGACGATGGTCCGGACTTCGAACCCGGCGATCCCCTCGCCGTCATCCTGCGGCCGGCCTCCGACTACCTCGGCCCGCCCCCCGGCCGGTACGAGGAGATCCGCCGCGCCGCGGCGCGCCGTCGGCGGGTCCGCGCCGTGGTCGGGGTCGGTGTGTCGTGCGCCGTCGCCGTCCTCGTCGCCCTCGTCGCCCAGCCGCTCCA
>NZ_LIQT01000660.1 GCF_001418415.1 Streptomyces hirsutus | reverse complement strand
GGTTGTCCAGTGTGGTGATCTCTTCGTTCTGGTTCTTCTCGGCGTCGCTCATGCTGCGGCCTCTCCCCGTGTCGATTGAAGTTCTGGGCGTCCCCGTCCGGCGACTCCCCCGTGGGCCGCCGGACAGGGACGGTTCGGGCTGTCACCTTGGGCGGTGCGCCCGGCCGACCCGCCTGCCCCCCGACGCGGCGGATCAGCGAGCTCAGTCTCGCGGTGCGGCATAAACATTCGATGAACGCGCCCTGGGGGAGGGTCCTCAGGCCGCGGACGCCGAGCCGAGTCGTGCCCGGACCCCTGCGGCTTCCGCGGCCCCGGTCTCCTCGTACCAGGACAGGGCCTCTCGCCAGCAGGCGCGTGCGCGGTCCGCCTGCCCCAGCGCATCGAGGGATTCGCCGAGCGTCGTGAGGACGCCGGCCCGTATCCGGTCGCCCCCGATGCAGCCGACGGCGAGTGCCTGCTCGGCGTGTTGTGCCGCGTTGGCGGGCAGGCGCGCGGCGAGGTACGCCTGGGCGATGCGGAAGTGGGTCGTCCCTTCCCAGAGCCGTTGCCGGTTCGCCCGGAACATCCTCAGCGCCTCGGTCAGTTCCGTGAGCGCCTCGGAAGCGCGCCCGGCCGAGGTGTACGCCAACCCCAGCGCGTACCGGGCGTTCGCGAGGCGAAGGGTCAGGCCCAGCCGGTCGTATATGCGGATGCCCTCCCGGGCGAGCCCTATGGCGTGCGAGGTGTTCCCCATGGCGAGACGAACGCGGGAGAGGTTGCACAGCGCGCTCGCCTCGAGGGGGGCGTTTCCGTCGTTCCTCGATCCGTCGATGGCGGTCAGGAGGTGGGTCTCCGCGTCGTTGTTGCGCCCTTGGATCAACGCGATGATCCCCCGGTCGTTGCTGGCCCAGTAGAGGGGGATGAAGTCCCCGACCGCCCGTGCCAGCTCCACGGCCCGGCTCGCCTCCTCCTCGGCTTCGTCGTACCGGCCCGCGACGAGATGCACGTTGATCAGTGCCGTGCGCGCCCTGCCCTCGGCCCGGCGGTCTCCCGCCGACCGCGCCGCCTCCTTGGCGGCGACCGCGGCCGATTCGTACTGCTTCGAGTTCGCCCCCGATTCGCCCAGGTCCTTGGCGGCCCACAACAGGTCCACGCCCCGGCGGAGCCTGCCGTCCTGGAAAGCCTGCCGCGCGCTCGAGAGGAGGGAGCCGGCTTCCGAGTACAGCCAGTCGAGCGCGTCCTGCCGGTCGCCGAACCGCAGTCCTTCGTACTGAGTCGGCTCGAGATGATCGATGAGCCGGTCACCCGGTCGTTCCATCGCGAAGACCTGCGCCGCGGTGGCCAGGTAGAAGTCCAGCAACCGCGACAGTGCCGCCTCCTGCTCGCCCGGCCGCTCGTCCCGTTCCGCGCACGCACGCGCGTAGAGGCGCACCAGGTCGTGGAGGCGGTAGCGGCCGGGGGCCGCCGATTCCAGCAGGGAGGTGTCCACCAGGCACTCCAGGAGGTCCTCCGTGTCCCCCGGCGGGAGGTCGAGGACCGCCGCCGCCGCGGCGAGCGAGATGTCCGGGCCGTCCGCCAGGCCCAGGAGCCGGAAGGCGCGGGCCTGGACCGGCTCCAGTTGCCCGTAGCCCAGCTCGAAGGTGGCCTTGACCGCGAGGTCGCCGGCCTGGAGTTCGTCCAGGCGGCGGCGCTCGTCCGCCAGCTTGGCCACGAGGGACGAGACCGTCCAGGTGCGGCGGGCCGCCAGCCGGGACGCCGCGATGCGGATCGCCAGCGGCAGGAAGCCGCACGCCGCGACCACGTCCAGGGCGGCCTGCCGCTCCGAGGCGACCCTCTCCTCGCCGACGATCCTGGTGAAGAGCGCCAGCGCCTCGTCGGGGGACAGCACGTCCAGGTCGACCAGATGGGCACCGGCCAGGTCCACCATCCGCACCCGCGCCGTGATCAGCGCCGCACACCCGTGAGTGCCGGGCAGCAGCGGACGCACCTGTGCCGCGTCGCGGGCGTTGTCCAGCAGCACCAGGACCCGGCGCCCGTCCAGCACCGACCGGTACAGCGCCGCCCGCTCCTCCAGGGAGTCCGGGATCGCCGAGTCCGCCGTACCCAGGGCGCGCAGGAAGGAGCCGAGCACCGTCTCCGGCTCGGCCGCCCGGGCGCCCGCGCCCTGGAGGTCGACGTACAGCTGGCCGTCGGGGAACACGGCCCGCGCCTGGTGGGCGACGTGCACGGCGAGGGTCGTCTTGCCGACGCCGCCTATTCCGGCCAGCGCGGACACCGCCATCACCCGGCCCTCGGCCGAGGCGAGGAGCGCGCCGAGTTCGCGGACGAAGGACGCGCGACCGGTGAAATCGGGCACCGTGGCCGGAAGCTGGGCGGGCCGGACCGGGGTGGCGGCCGGCTCGGGCGGCGCGGGGGAGGAGGGCTCCGCCAGGCGGGGATCCGCCCGCAGGATGCGCTGCTGGAGTTCCTGGAGGCCGGGACGCGGGTCCACGCCCAGTTCATCGGCGAGCAGACGGCGGGTGTCCGCGTACACCGCCAGCGCCTCCGCCTGGCGGCCGCTGCGGTACAGCGCCAGCATCAGCAGCTCGCGCAGGCGTTCGCGCAGCGGGTGCGTCGCCGTGAGCGCCGTCAGTTCCGAGACGGCCTCCGCGTGGCAGCCCTGCTTCAGGTCCATGTCCAGCCGCGTCTCCGAGAGCTGGAGCCGCCACTCCTCCAGCCGTACCCGCTGCGCCTGTGCGTACGGGCCCGGCGCACCCGCCAGCGTCTCGCCGTCCCACAGCGCGAGGGCGCGGTCCAGGAGCGCACGGGACGCGCGCAGGTCCCCGCCGTGCTTCGCCCGCTCGGCATCGGCGGCCAGCCTCTGCGCCATCCCGACGTCCAGCGCGTCCTCGCCCGTCCCGCGCACCGCGTACCCGCCGGACTCGCTGACCAGGACGCCGGGCCCCAGCGCCTTCCGCAGCCGGGAGGCGTACGTGCGGACCGCGGCCAGGGCCTGCGCGGGGGGCTCCTCGCCCCACAGGGCGTCGATCAGCTCGGCCGCCGTCGCCGTACGCCCCTCGCGGAGCAACAGGGCGGCGAGCAGGGCGCGTTGCTGTGGACTGCCGGTGGCGAGGGACTCACCGTCACGCCAGGCGCGCACCGGGCCGAGCACGCTGAAGCGCAGCACCGACGGCTCCGGCGACGCCGACGGCTCGGGTGCCGCCCAGGACTCCGGCGATCCCGGTGACTTCGGCGACCTCGGTGGCGTCGACGGCTCCGCCGGCGAACCGGGACGCCGCTGCTCCGGCACTCGCGGTGCACCGTCCATGCAGTCCCCCTAATACATCCTCAACAACCACGCCAGTCTGCCTTGTTCGTGGCGAATGCGGCAGCCGTGCGAGACGGCGGTCACACGGGTGCGCGCACGGTCCACAAGGCCCCACACCTTCTGCGTACACGTGCGCACGGACGTTACGCGGGCGTGGCAGTGACGTGCGCGCGCAACGCCACCGCCACGGGCCCGCCCCCGGCCCGGTTCCCCTTCTGTTCCCGCATGGTTGACGCACCGTCAGGGAGGTGTTGCGGCGCCCCGTGCCGTCCGCGCCCCACCGGCTCGCCCTGCCGGGCGTGCGTGCACCTGCGACGGCCGGACAGCCGGGCGGCAGGAGTGCGGGTCCGGCGCGCACGGTCGGCTACACGGGGCGGAGATCGCCCCGGTCGTCCAGGTCCACCCGTACCGTCAGCAGCTCCGCCCCCATCACCCGCACCGCGAGGCTGTTCCCGCGGGGCAGGGTGCGCAGGCGGGCGAGGGGGTCGTCGTCGGGCAGCGGGTGCGCGGTGCCGGTGTGCCAACGACCCCGGATGCGGACCCGCACCCGGGGATTCGCGCGGATGTTGCGGACGTACTGGGACCGCTCGCCGAACTCCGACACCAGCCAGAACGCGTCCCCGACCCGCCGCCCGCCCAGCGGAGTGCGGCGCGGCAGCCCGGACACCCGGCCCGTGGTCTCCAGGAGGGTCTGGAACGGGAGGCGGCGCAGGACGGGGTTGCCGATCCTGCGCTGGACGGCGGTGACCGCCCGGTACTTGCGTTCGGCGTGACGGCTCATGGTCCTGGAAGTCTAGAACCGTCGTCGCACTCCCGTCAGGGCCTGCCGGCGGCCCGGGAAGATCGGATGGGTGAACACGGCCAGGGCGCCGGGCGCCGGGCGCCGGGCGCCGGGCGCCGGGCGGCGGGCGGCGGGCGCCGGGCGGCGGGCCCGCCGCCC
>NZ_LIQT01000066.1 GCF_001418415.1 Streptomyces hirsutus | reverse complement strand
CCGGTGTCGGTGACGATCGCCTCCAGGTCCCCGATCCCGGCGAACCGGCAGAAGCTGGTCGCTCCGAACTTGCTGTGGACGCCGGAGAAGACCCGGCGCCGGGACACGGTCATGACGTGCGTCTTCACATCACTCACCGCGGGGTTCGGAGTGGTGAGCCCCCATTGGCGGGAGATGCCGTTCGCGCCGACGTAGGCCAGGTCTATGACGAGGTCGGCCAGCGTGTGGGTGGCCCAGTGGTCGACGGTCGCCAGGGTGGCGCCGCGGATGCGGCCACCGAGCAGCAGCACGGTGATGTTCTCGACGGAGGCCAGGGTGCCGGCCGCGGCGAGGGACGAGGTGATCACGGTCAGCGGCCGGTCACGGGGGAGGGCGGCGGCGATGAGCTGCGGGGTGAAGCCCTCGTCGATGTACACCGTCTTCGCGTCACCGAGCAGGTCCACGGCCGCGGCGGCGATCCGCTTCTTCTCCTTGACCTGGCTGGTGGTGCGGTAGGAGAGGGTCGTCTCGAAGCCGGAGCTCTCGACGGGGTGGGCGCCGCCGTGGGTCCGGCGCACCAGCCCGTGGGCGGCCAGCAGGTTCAGGTCCCGCCGAACGGTTTCCTTGGAGATGCCCAGTTCGGCGGCGGTCCTCGCGACATCCACCGCGCCGGTACGGCGCGTCACCTCCAGGATGGAGCGGCGACGTTCTTCGGCGTCCACGGTGACACCCCCATTGCGCGACTCAGGCCGACACCCGGTCGGTCCGTTTGTGTGTGGCGCGTTCGCGCCCCACCGAGTCCGGTCTGTTCGGACTCATGCGGACTATTTACGGGGTACGCACACGGTTATGAACAGGTAAAACGCCACACGATCCATGACCGTATGTGCCCGATTCGCTGTGCCCGTTCCCGCAGGCAGGGGTGTTTTCAGGCCAGAGACCGAGCGTGATCCCGACCCGGTGTGCCCGAAACCGTGCCCGTTTCCTGTCTGCGCTCGGCGGCGGGGGGCGCCGATTCGGCTCCTCGGGCCGTCCGGGAAGGGGGTGTACTGGCGCGTAACGAGGTCCTGGAGCGCCTCGGGGCACTCTGGACGAGCGAAAAAAGAGTGGGAGGCGAGTCGCGGCGCGACGGGGCGCGACATGGTGTCTTTTGGTGGCTCGTGGCGTCCGGTGATGCGTCCTGTGATCCGTCATGGTGCGTCGTGGTGCGTCGTGGTGCGTCGTGGTGCCTCGGGGTACGGCGTAACGGGGCGGGACGCCGGCCCGGGACCCTAGGATCAAACAGGTGTGCGCACATGTCGTAGTAGCCGAGGACGACGGGAAACAGGCGGAGTTGATCCGCCGCTATCTGGAACGGGAGGGTCACCGCGTCACGGTCGTGGGGGACGGTCGCGCCGCCCTGGAGGAAGTCCGCCGCGCGGCGCCGGACCTGCTCGTTCTCGACGTGATGATGCCGCGGACCGACGGCCTGGACGTGCTGCGGGTGCTGCGCGCCGAGGCCCGTGAGGTGCCGGTCCTGATGCTGACGGCCCGCACCACGGAGGACGATCTGCTCCTCGGCCTCGACCTGGGCGCCGACGACTACGTCACCAAGCCGTACAGCCCGCGTGAGCTGATGGCCCGGGTCCGCACGGTGCTGCGCCGTACCCGGTGGGCCGGCGCACCGGGTACGGCGGACGTGGGAGCGCAGGATCCGGGCGGGCAGGGCTTTGGTGCGCGGGACTCCGACGTGCTCACCGTCGGCACGCTCGCACTCGACCCCCTGCGGCACGAGATCAGCGTCGAGGGCAGGCCCGTGGTGTGCACCCCGAGTGAGTTCCGGCTGCTGGCGGCGCTGGCCGCGGAGCCCGACCGGGTCTTCGAGCGCCGGCGGCTCCTTGCCGAACTGCACGGCTTCGACAAGTACATCAGCGACCGCACGGTGGACATGCACATCATGAATCTCCGCAAGAAGATCGAGCCCGCTCCGCGACGCCCCGTACGGCTGCTCACGGTGTTCGGGGTCGGCTACAAGCTGACCGACCCGGCCCGACGGACCGGCAGTGCCCCGGCGTAGAAGGGCGCCGGACCGGGCGCGTGAACGGGCCACGGACCGGCGTGGAGGGCGTGGCAGCCGCAGGCCGCCGTTGCGACGGAGCCTGCTCGGCCGGTTCCTGGGCGTGAGCGCGCTGGTCGCGACGTGCTCCGTGGCCGCGACCGCCTGGCTCGCCGTGCAGACCACGTCCGTGGCGATCAGACAGGAGGAGGGGCAGAACCTCGCGGACGACACGCGGATCTACAGCACCCTGCTGGGGTACGCGGCCACGCACCCGGACTGGGACGGGGTGCAGCCGACCGTACGCGAGCTCGCCCGGGAGTCGGGGCGGCGCATCACCCTGACCACACCGCAGCGCCGGCCCCTCGCGGAATCGGCGGGGCCGCGGGACCGGACGTCCCTCGCCGCGCGCGAGTCGGCGACCGTCGACCCGCTGTCCGTGGAGACCTCGCTGACCGGGGACGGGCAGGCCACTCCGGGAACCGCGGCATCGCGCCGGGCCACGGACCGGATCGACGCACGGGCGGTGGGCCCGTTCCGTGTACCCGCCGCCGAACGGGCGGCACTGCGCGAGGACGCGGCCCGCAGCCTTTCGTGTCTGCGGTCGAGCGGAATCACCGCGGAGATCGTGGTGAGCCCGAGCGGACGCTCCGGCATCGAGGTCAGGGGATCCGACGGCGACCTCACGCAGTACCCCAGTTGCGTGGTGCCGCCCCTGACCGAGCCCACACGGACCGAGGCCGTGGCACTCAAGGAGCTGAACCGGCTGACCAACGAATGCCTGCGGCGTCGCGAACACGACACCGAGGTCAGTCTGTTCCTGGACCTGACCTGGCGCCCGGGCCCACCCCTGTCCGACGACGGCGGGGCCACCGTCGCCCCCGTACCCGTCCCCGCGGAAGTCGTTCCCGCGGAAGCCGTCCCCGCGGACGACGAGGTGGACTCCTGCGTGGGCACGGCCCGCCGCGAACAGCTCGCCTCCTATGTCGCCCCGCCCGCACTGCTGTTCATCGGGGACACCGGCGGCCGGACCGTGCCCGGCCTCGACCTGTCACCCGTCAACACCGCGAAGATCGCCGGAGTCGCCGCGCTGGTCCTGGCTCTGACCGTCGGTGCGTCGATCTTCGCCGGAATCCGGCTGGTAAGCCCGTTGCGGGCGCTGACGGGAGCGGCCCAGCGGCTTCGCGACGGCCGCGACATCCAACCCGTTCCGGTGACCACGGACAACGAGATCGGACGGCTGGCCGAGGCCTTCAACCAGATGGCGGCCCACCGCGAACGCATGGAGCGGCAGCGCAAGGCCATGGTGAGCGACGTCGCCCACGAACTGCGCACCCCGCTCAGCACCATCCGCGGCTGGCTGGAGGCGGCCCAGGACGGAGTGGCCGAAGCGGACCCCGCCTTTGTCGACTCCCTCCTGGAGGAGGCCGTACAGCTGCAGCACATCATCGACGATCTGCAGGACCTGGCCGCGGCGGACGCCGGGGCGCTGCGCCTGAACCCGGAACCGCTGCGGGTGCGGGACGTGCTGCACCAGGTCGCCACGGCCCACCAGCTCCGCGCGGACGCGGCGGGCGTCACGCTCCTGGTCGAGGAACCGGCGGCCCGGGTGCCGTCCCTGTCTGCGGACCCGGTGCGGTTGCGGCAGGCCGTCGCCAACCTCGTCTCCAACGCGATCCGGCACACCGGAGAGGGCGGCACGGTCACGCTCCGCGCCCGTACCGGTGACGCCCGTACCGACGACGCCCGCACCGACGACGTCCGTACCGGTGCCGACAGGGGCGTCGGCACCGGCACCGGCCGCACGGTGGTCGTGGAGGTCGCCGACACGGGCAGCGGCATCGATCCGGCCGACCTGCCCCACCTCTTCGACCGCTTCTGGCGCGCGGACAAGTCCCGCAACCGCCGCACCGGAGGCAGCGGCCTGGGCCTCGCCATCGTGCGCAAGCTCGCGGAGGCCCACGGCGGGTCGGTGACGGTGACCAGTGCACCGGGCTCGGGTTCAGTCTTCGCCCTGCGGCTCCCCGTGCCCCGGGAGGAGGGCGCGGGCCGGCCCTGATGCACCCCTGATGCGATACGCACAGGGAACTGACAACTTCTTGACAACGGTGCGCCAGTCTGTCGCTCGATTCCACCGCACGATCGATCAGACATCGGAGAGGCACCATGACCTACCGTTCGTCCTTGCGTACTGCCCTCGTGACGGGAGCCCTGGCCGCCGGGGTGCTCGCCCCGGCCGGCGTCGCCCTCGCCGCGACCACGACGGCCACCACTCCGGCGGCCGCCGCCTCCGCGACGGTCGCCCCCGCGCCGGAAGAAGCCGCCCCCGCGCCGGCGGAGGACCGGGCCGACGTGGCCGAGCCCACGCCGGCCGTGCCGGAGGCCGAGGAGGAGAGTAAGCGCCGGGCCGAGGAAGCCGGGAAACTGGGCAGTGACGCAACGGTGCTGCCGCGCGGCGGCGTCGCCGCCGGAGAGAGCCCCGGGACCGGCAGCAGCAACACGCCCGTCGCCCTCGGCTCCATGGCCGGCGCCGTGGCCCTGCTCGCCGGCGCGGGCATCGTGGTGTACCGGCGCCGTTCCACGCAGCACTGACCACCTCCCCGTGTCCAGGCGGCGCCCGCTCAGCGGGCGCCGCCGCAGGAGAAACCGGAAGCCCCATGCGCCGCATGAACACCCGTACGGCGGTGGCCGTGCTGCTTGTCACCCATGCCGCCCTGCTCACCGCCTGTGCCCCGGCCACCACCTCCACCTCCACCTCCACCTCCTCTGCCTCGGCCACGGAGGCGGGCAGGAACGGCGTGCCGCCCTCCGAGTCCGCCGCGTCCGTCGACGTCACCACCACGACCGGGGTGCCCGTACGGGTGTCCATCCCGTCGCTGGGCGTGGACAGTTCGCTGCTGCCGCTCGGCCTCAACCCGGACGGCACCGTCGAGGTCCCGCCGGCCGAGAAGGGCATGACGGCCGGCTGGTACACCGGGGGTGCCGTGCCCGGTGATCCCGGAGCGGCCGTCATCATCGGCCACAACGAGACCCGCCACGGCCGGGCGGTCTTCCACGACCTGCACACCGTCCGTCCCGGCACCGGCATAGCCGTACGCCTCGACGGCGGCACCACCCGGCACTTCACCGTCACCGCGAAGGAAGCCGTCGACAAGAAGGCCTTTCCCACGGAGAAGGTGTACGGCGCCACCGACGACCGCGTCCTGCGCCTGATCACCTGCGACGGCTCCTACGACGCGCAGGGGCACACGGTGGACAACCTCATCGTGTACGCGACGCTCGAACACGGCTGACGGCCGATGGGGGACACGGTCCCGGAGCGGGAGTTCCGGCAGTTCGTCCACCAACGGCAGCAGGAGCTGGGACGAAGTGCCTATGCCCTGTGCGGGAATTGGCACGACGCACAGGATCTGACCCAGACGGCTCTGCTGGAGCTGTACGCCGTCTGGGGCACCGTGCGATGCCGGAGTACGGCGGTCACGTACGCGCGTGTCCTCCTCGCACGTGCCGACACCACTCACCGCCGTCGTGCCGGGGCCGGTGAGGAGCCCGTGCGCGAGGTGCCGGAACCCGGTACGAGCCGGGACCCCGCGTCCGGGACGGACCTGAGTCTCATGCTGCGGGCGGCACTGATGACCGTGCCGCCGCGCTGCCGGGCCGTTCTGGTCCTGCGTTTCTGGGGCGACTGGAGTGTGGAACGGACCGCACGCGCACTCGGCATGTCGACGGGCACGGTCAAGAGCCATACCGCCAGGGGCCTGCACCGGCTGCGGCAGGCGGTCGAGCGGATGGACATCCGGGATCCGGGATCCGGGATGCGAGGTCAGGGATTCAGAGGCCGGGGGCCGGGGCCCGGTCGAGGGGCCGGGGGTACGCCCTTCCCCGCCGTGCGTCCTGACGGCGCACGGCGGGGAAGGGCGGTTCAGTGGGTCGGGTAGGCGTCGAGAATGGTCTGGACACTGCGGTTGCCGTCGGCGTCGACTGCCGTGGCGCGCAGTGACACCGTGCCGTGGGCGGGCGGGTTGTGGACCGCGACATCGGTGATGTCTCCCGCCCCGTCGTGGACGGTGGTCCAGTGGTTCCCGCCGTCGGTGGACGTCTCGATCTTCAGCGACCTGGCCGTGCCTCCTTGGACCGTCACCGGGACACGGAAGTTCTCCTCGCCTCCGGGCGCGGTGTTGTCCACGGTGAGTTCGGGGGAGTAGCGCACGGCCAGCGGGCCGGCGACCGGTTCCCATGCCTCGCCGTCGGTGGGCCCGGCCATGAACGTGTAGTCGACCGTGACCTCGCGGGAGACGTCCGTGTATCCCAGCTTGTTCCGGGAGGCCGAGGAGACGATGCGGTACTCGGCCCGCTCGTCGCCGATTCCGAAGGCGAGACCCTGCACGGGCACCTTCAGGTCGCGGACGAGTTCGCCGTCGCGATAGACGCGGGTGCTGCCCGAGCCGGACTCCGCCCAGCCGGACTCGGCGGTGCCGGGAGCGAAGAGGGAGAGCGTCCCTTCGAGCAGGTGCCCGGACTGGAAGAAGCCGGCGTCCTGGTGGAAGACGGGGCCGAAGACACCTACGTTGAGCGTGCGCGCGAACCTCTTGCCCGGGGCGTACACCTCGGGGCGGTGGTCCGAGGTCTGCACGATGGAGTCCTCGGTGTCGTACTGCAGGCTCGACAGGCTCCAGGACGTGCCGGACTGGAGCCACAGGGTGGTCTCGGCCGGCAGACGCACCGCGGCGCCCACGCCCAGCCCGAAGCTCTCGGGAGCGGCGCCCATCCAGCCGTCGGCCCCCTGTGCGCGGGTGCCCGTGGCAGCGGTGACCCGGGCCATGTCCCCGAGTCCGGGACGGTTGACCAGGCCGGTGGGGAAGCCTCCTCGGACCTCGCGATAGCCGTGGTAGCGCCGGTCGCCGGGCCCCGAGTGGTAGGAGTGCAGCGCGAGGCGGAACGACGTGTCGGACGGGCTGCTGGACGGGCTGTCGGACGGGCTGTCGGTCATCGACAGGGAGTGGACGCCTCCTTCGGGAGCGCCGAAGTACCAGGACCAGTCGCTGAGTCCGGGCGAGTGATAGGTGGTGGCCAGCTCCTCGAGCCGGGCGTCGGGGTGGGGGGCGGTGAAGTCCAGCCGCTTCGCCTCGCGAAGGTCCACCTTCAGCTCCGTCGGACCGTCGACGGTCAGCCGTGGCACCATCGCCCAGTCGATCCTCGTGCCGCTGCTGCCGTACAGGTCGGGCGAGACGACCTCGATGAGATAGTCGCCGTGCTCGACGCTTCCGCGGACCGTGCCGTCCTTGCTGAGTGCGTTGAATCCGTCGGTCTCGCTCACGACGAACGCTCGCGCGTCGTCGGCGGGTTCGCCGTCGGCCCCGGTGATCCGCAGGGTGATGTCTGCCTTCTCGGCTTCGACCGCGAGACTGCCTGCGGTGCGGATCCGCTGGTCACCGGCGGTTCCGGTGGGTTTGGTGGTTCCGGTGACGACGATGCCGTAGTCGCCGGGGCCGGCCTCGGCCAGCGCGGTGGGATCGGCGGTGACGTCGACCGTCGTGCTGCCCAGGGCGGGCACGGTCACCGACTTCGCGCCGAGGGAGAACAGTTCCCCGGGGCCGCTGCCGCCGCCCGTCGCGGTCGTGGAGAGGTCCAGGTCCAGAGTGAGATCGGTCGGACCGCTGTTGCGGTAGGTGACCGTCCTGGTGATGCGGTCGGCACGGGCGTCAGCGTGCGTGACGCTGCCGAAGCCGAGGGTGTTGGCGTCAGCCGTGACGGTCTGGTGGAGGGCACCGGAAACGTCCAGCCTGCCGGTGCCGGTCTGGACGGGAGCGGCCTCGACCTCGGCGGCGGAGGCCATCAGGGCCCGCTTGAGCTGTTCCCCGGTCCAGCCGGGGTGCTTCTGCAGGAGCAGAGCGGCGGCGCCCGCCACATGCGGAGTGGCCATGGACGTCCCGTCGAGGGCCACATACCCGTCCGCGACGGGTGTGCCCGTCAGCTCCATCTCACTGCCCGCGGCCGCTGCCGCCGCGATCTGAACGCCCGGAGCCGACAGGTCCGGCTTCAACGCCCCGTCGACCGGGCTCGGCCCCACCGAAGAGAAGCGGGCGACCTTGTCCTCCTCGTCGACCGCGCCGACGGTCAGTGCCGACGGGGCAATGCCCGGCGAGCCCACGGTCCCCCCGGTCGGCCCGTCGTTGCCCGCGGCCACGACGAAGAGTGTGCCGTTGTCCTTCGACAACTTGTCGAGCGTCTCCACCACGGGGTCGTAGGCGGTGGACGCCGGCCCGCCCAGGCTCATGCTGACGATGTCGGCCCCCTGCGCGACGGCCCACTCCATCCCCTCGATGATCCAGGAGTCGAGAGCGCCGAACTCTCCGAGGACCTTGCCCACCAGGAGGTCCGAGGCCGGTGCCACACCACGGTGGACACCACCCGAGCGCGCGCCGGTACCGGCGGCCGTGGACGCCACGTGGGTGCCGTGGCCGACGGTGTCACCGGTGCCCTCGTCGGTGAAGTTCGCCGTGTCACGGACCTTTCCGTCGAAGTCACCGTGATCGGCTTCGATCCCGGTGTCGAGCACGGCGATCGTCGTTCCCTTTCCGTCGTACCCCGCCTGCCACGCCTGGTCGGCGCCGACTTGCCGGACACTCTTGTCCAGGGTGGCCTGCCTCACCCGGTCCAGGGAGACGGACCGGATCCCCGGAGCCGCCGTCAGGGACATCGCGTTCGACGGTCCGCGGTCGGTGAGCGTCTTCCACAGCGACTCGGTATGTTCATGAGGCACCGTCAGTGCCTCCGCCCGCAGCGTGTCGAACCGGGCGCGTACCCGAACGCCGTCCTCGTTCCTCGGCACCTTGGCGCTCGGTTTCGCATCCTCCTCGTAGCTGACGATCAGGGGGAGTCCGTTGAAGGACCTGTAGGCCCGATGCGAGAGTTCGGCGACGTCGAACAGGCCGGCATCCACGGTCCCGTCGTCGAGCAGCGGCTGGACGTCCAGCGGCACCACCATCGTCGCTGTGCCCCGCTGGAACACGCGTACCGGTATGTTCTCGCGCCCCTGCGCGCGGACCACGGCGGACACGGATCCCTTGGCGTCGAGCATCACCTGGTCCCCGGTGAGCAAGGTGACCGAGCTGCTGCCCGGGGCGCGCTGACCCGGAGCCGGGCCCGCGCTGTACTCGTTCGTGGAGGGGGAGTGGGTGGCGGCGGAAGCAGTGGGTAAGACGGCCAGCGCCAGTACCAGCGTGGTGCCGGCCACGGCCGCGTCCAGTCTCAGTCTTCGCCAGTTCAAGGAATCCTCCATACCGGTCCGTCACGACACGCGACGGGCCGGGCCCGCCGATCGTTGTGCAGGCTAGGCAGGGGAAAGAGGACTCGGGATCGGTTGGCCGCATACCGGCCACAGTTGGTGCTCCTGGGGCCGAACTGCCTTATGTGACAGCCCTGGTGGGACCCCTGGTGGCAGCGACAGCCGCGGGGTCTCGTGCCGTGAAGGCCGTGAAGGCCGTGAAGGCCGTGAAGGCGGTGAAGGCGGTGAAGGCCTCGCTCCGGGCGGAACTCGGGGCCGTCGGGCCCGCTACCGGTGAAGCTGTCGAGCCTGTCCGTGAGTTGGCCGGATCAACGGTCTGCGGAGTGGCCAACTGCGCCTGGCTCACAGGTATTTTGTGTGGGCCCCGGTCGCCGGGCTCAGGCCCGGGTGATCCGTACGCGGTACTCCGGCACTCCCGAGCCCGAGCCCGGGTCCTGGCCCGGGGTGGTCGGCCCCAGGACCTTGATGCGGATTCCTGCCTTGCGGTCGATGAACGTCTCGCCGGGGGCGAAGGGGGCGTCGGAGAGTTCCGCGTGGATGTTGGGGCTGCGGGTGCAACCGCCGCTTTTCCGGCGGGAGTCGTAGACCGTGACCGGTCCCATGCCGGTGTCGAGGTCCGCGTCCACCTTGTAGATGAGGATGCCGGACCGGCACACCGCCTCGTCGTTGCCGGCGCGGGTGCGGAACTCGACGGCGTATCCGGAACGCGCGTCCAGCGGGAGGAAGACGAGTTTCGGGCCCCCCGGCTCGGCCAGCGGCGTCAGGGTGTATTCCCGTGTGCCCGTGCCCGTCGCGCAGTGCACCTGGCGTGCGTCCAGCCAGCCCATTTTCCACTTGTGCCAGCCGAGCAGGTCGTTGTTGGCGCCCCAGTCCTCGCTCATGATGTCCCAGTGGCCCACGGCCCCGCCGCCCTCGGCGGTGTAGAGGTCGGGCAGGCCGAAGACGTGGCCGTTCTCGTGCGGGAGGACCCGGTAGCCGGTGCGGTCCAGGGAGCCGGAGCCGTCGTCCTGGCGGGAGTAGACGAACGACGCGTTGGCGACCGGGACGCCGTCCGCGGTCGGGGCCTCCGCGTTGCCGGCGAAGGTGACCGACAGGACGGTGTCCAGGGCGGAGGGGCCCGCGTTCGGGGTTATCAGTACGTTCACCAGGTCGTACGACCGGAAGTCCACCTTCGGGTCAGCTGCCGCCACGAGGTCGTCGACCAGCTTGCGATAGCCGGGGTCGAACGGGGCGCCGCGCTCTATGCCGTACTCCCGGAACGACTTGGGCATCCGCAGCCAGCCCGGGATCGGTATTTCGGGGCGGTAGTCGAGGCGGCCGTACGAGCTGGTACGGAACCACTGCTGGGTCTGCGGAAAGAACTCCCGGTAGCGGTCGAGGGCCTTGCCTTCGCCGGGGGCGTCCGAGAAGTCGACCATGAGGGTGAGGGCGCGGACGGTGCCGGTGGAGGGGGCGTAGCCGGCGATCGTGGGGATGCCCTCGGACAGATGGACGTCGCGGGTGCTGCTGATCATGCAGGGGCCGTGCGCGGAGGAACGGGACAGAGCGCTCGGTCCGGCACTGGGAGCCGAGAGGTGCGGGGAGAGGTGGCCGTTGCCGGCCGAGGGGGCGACGGCGAAGGTCAGGGCGGTCACGGACGCCAGAGCGGCCAGTCGGCGCGGGGATATCCGGCTGCTGGTCGACTGAGGCTGCATGCGGGGACCTCCGCTCGACACGGCAGCCGCCGGTCTCCGGCTGCACCCTTTTGATCACCCTCTGTCGAGGGATGGGCGGGCGCGCGTTGGAGGGTCCGATCGTGCGAGAGCTTCGGCAGGCACGCAGGGAATGTGGCTCAGGTCACACCAAGAGCCTCCGGTGGGGGGAAATAAGCGGGGACGGTTTCCCCGTTTAGAGCTGTGTTCGCGCGAAACGGGGACTCCCTCCCCGGATCGCGACAGCAGGAGCAACAGCAGCAACAGTGACCTAGGAGTGCATCGTGCAGACCGCCGCTTCCGTATCGCACAAGGCGTCCAGGCCCCGCGCCGATGCCCTGCGCAACCGGGAACGGATCGTCACCGCCGCCCGGGAGATGTTCGTCGAGTTCGGCGCCGACGTGCCGTTCGACGAGGTCGCCCGCCGGGCCGGCGTGGGCAATGCCACGGTGTACCGCAACTTCCCCGATCGTGAAGCGCTGGTGCGCGAGGTCGTGTGCTCCGTGATGGACCGTACGTCGGAGGCGGCCGAGCAGGCGCTCGCCGAGACCGGGGATGCCTTCGAGGCGCTGGAGCGGTTCGCGCACACGGCCGCCGCGGAGCGGATCAGTGCGCTGTGCCCGATGCTCTCCAGCGCCTTCGACCGGCATCATCCCGATCTGGAGGCCGCGCGTGTACGGGTCGACACGCTCGTCGCGCGGATCATGGACCGTGCCAGGGCGGCCGGTCAGCTCCGTGACGACGTGGGCTCCGGTGATCTGCTCGTCGGTATCGCCCAGCTCAGCCGGCCGCCGGCCGGTACGGGCTGCCTGAGCGCCGACCGGTTCGTCCACCGTCATCTTCAGCTGTTCCTGGACGGGATGCGGGCCCCGGCCCCCAGCTCCCTGCCGGGTGCGGCCGTCACCGTGGAGGACCTGCGCGCGAGCTGAGCGATCCCTGACCACGATCCAGATCCAGATACAGAGTCAGTTCCAGATTCAGAGTCAGTTCCCGATTCGGATTCAGATTCCGATCCAGCCCGGACCACTTCAGCAACTACCTCGGCAACGACTTCAGCAGCTACCTCGGCACCGATCTCCATAACCGGCCCGGCGGCCGTCCCTTGGGCGAGTCGTTCCGTGACGACACCGTTTTTTCGTCGCAAACTCCGAATTTTTCCGTCATGAAATCCCGAAGTCCCGAAGTGGGTACCCCCATGTCTGAAACAGCCTCAAAGGCTCCCGGCGTACCGGATGCCAGCCGCTGGAAGGCGCTCGTCTTCATCGCGCTCGCCCAGCTGATGGTCGTCCTGGACGCCACCATCGTGAACATCGCCCTGCCCTCCGCCCAGCAGGACCTGGGCATCTCCGACGGCAACCGGCAGTGGGTCGTCACGGCCTACGCCCTCGCCTTCGGCGGACTGCTGCTCTTCGGCGGGCGGATAGCCGACCTGTGGGGCCGCAAGCGGGCGTTCGTGCTCGGTCTGGGCGGCTTCGCGGCGGCCTCCGCGCTGGGCGGCGCGGCCACCAACGAGGCCATGATGTTCGGCGCGCGTGCCCTGCAGGGCGTGTTCGGCGCGCTGCTCGCGCCGGCCGCGCTGTCCCTGCTCGCGGTGATGTTCACCGACGGCAAGGAGCGCGCCAAGGCGTTCGGCATCTACGGTGCGATCGCCGGTGGCGGTGGTGCCGTCGGCCTGATCCTCGGCGGCTTCCTCACCGAGTACCTGAACTGGCGCTGGACGTTCTTCGTGAACATCCCGTTCGCCGTCGTCGCCGCGCTCGGCGCGTACTTCGTCATCCGTGAGCCGCGGGGCGGCCGCAACCGTTCGCCGCTGGACATCCCCGGCGTGGTGCTGTCCACCCTCGGCCTGGTCGCCCTCGTCTACGGCTTCACCCGCGCCGAGTCCGAGGGCTGGAGCGACTCGCTGACGGTCGGCATGTTCGTCGCGTCGGCCGTCCTGCTCCTGGCGTTCGTCCTGGTCGAGTCCAGGGTCAAGGCACCGTTGCTGCCGCTGCGCGTGGTCACCGAACGCAACCGCGGCGGGGTCTACCTCTCGCTGGGCCTGGCGATCATCGCGATGTTCGGCCTGTTCCTCTTCCTCACGTACTACCTGCAGGTCGTGCAGGGCTACTCGCCGGTGAAGACCGGGTTCGCCTTCCTGCCGATGGTCGTGGGCATGATCACGGGTTCCACCCAGATCGGCGCCCGGCTGATGACCCGGGTCGCGCCCCGGCTGCTGATGGGCCCCGGGTTCCTGGTCGCCGCCCTCGGCATGCTGATGCTGACCCGGCTGGAGGTCGACACCTCCTACGCCACCGTGCTGCTGCCCGGCATGCTGCTGCTCGGTCTCGGCATGGGTACGGCGTTCATGCCGGCCATGTCGCTGGCCACCCTGGGCGTCGAGCCCCGGGACTCCGGAGTCGCCTCCGCGATGGTCAACACCTCGCAGCAGGTGGGCGGCGCGATCGGCACGGCCCTGCTGAACACGATCGCGGCCTCGGCCACCACGTCCTACATCGCCGACCACATCGGCGGCGCCGCGAACCGGTCCCAGCAGCAACTGGTGCAGCTCGAAGGCATGGTGCAGGGCTACACCAGCGCGATCTGGTTCGCCGTCGGCATCCTCGTCCTGGCCGCGGCCATCGCCCTGACCCTCGTCAACGCCGGCCGCCCGGGGAGCACGGTCACCGGCTCCTCCGGTGAGGGCGTCAGGGTCGCCGGGGGCGCCGAGGAGGATGTCGCGGTGCCGGTCATCGCCCACTGACGGCCTGCCGCCGCACGGCCTTCACCGCCCACCGCCGGCCGGTAACCGCCGGCCGTCAACCGCCCACCGCCGGCCGGTTACCGGCGACTCTCACAGGTCGGTGTCAGTTCCTTCGGGCCACCCGTACGGAGGGGGAGGGGACGCCTCGTCCGTACGGCTTCCAGGACCTGCCCCGGCTCCGTGCTCAGCGGAGCCAGGGCAGGTCCGCACCCGCTTCGCTGGGCTGCAGGCCCTCGGCGACGATCTCCATGATCTCGCCGAGGGCCTTCTGCTGTTCGGGAGTGAGCCGGTCGAGGAACGCCTGTCGCACGGCCTCCACGTGCCCCGGCGCGTTCCGGCGCAGCACCTCGAAACCTTCGTCCGTCAGCACGGCGAACTGGCCCCGCTTGTCGGACGGACAGTTCTCGCGACGCACCCAGCCGCTCTTCTCCAGGCGGGCCACGGCGTGCGAGAGCCGGGAGCGGGTGATCTTCGCCAGCATCGCCAGCTCGGTCATGCGCAGCCGCCGTTCCGGTGCCTCGGCGAGCTTGACCAGCAGACTGTAGTAGAGGTGCGGCATGCCCGCGTCCCGCTGGAGCTGGCGGTCGAGGTGGTCCTCCAGGAGGGTGCTGGCCTCGATGTACGAGCGCCAGACGCGTTGTTCCTCGGCGCTGAGCCAACGGGGTTCGTCGGTGCCTGCCGGGCCGGGTGCCGCTGCGGAAGTGGGTGCCGTCGTCATGTACTCCACTGTAAAGCCCCTCTCCTTGAATGTTAAACAAAGTTGCGCTAGAGTTCGGAGCTAGAGGTTGAGGTTTCAAGTAAAAAGCTTCATCCGCCCACCAGCCGGATCAGATCCCACAGACCGCCGGAAGGAGTCGCAGCCGTGACCGCCGCCACTCAGGAACGCATGCCCGCGCTGTACCTCAGCCATGGCGCCCCGCCCCTGGCCGACGACCCCATCTGGCCCGGTGAGCTGGCCGCCTGGTCCGCCGAACTTCCTCGCCCGAAGGCGATCCTCGTCGTCTCCGCCCACTGGGAGGAGGCCCCGCTTGCCCTCGGCGCCACCGAGACGGTCCCCCTCGTCTACGACTTCTGGGGATTCCCCGAGCACTACTACCAGGTGAAGTACGGCGCTCCCGGCGCTCCCGCGCTCGCCGATTCCGTGCGCAAGCTGCTGCGTGCCCCCGGCATCCCGGTCCAGGACGTTCCCGACCGGGGTCTGGACCACGGCGCCTATGTCCCCCTGGTCGAGATGTTCCCCGGGGCCGACATCCCGGTGCTCCAGGTTTCCATGCCGACCCTGGACCCCGTGAAGCTCATGGACATCGGACGCAAGCTCGCGCCGCTGCGCGACGAGGGCGTGCTGATCATCGGCTCCGGGTTCTTCACCCACAACCTGGCCGCGCTGCGGCAGGGCGGCATCCCCAGGTGGTCGGCCGAGTTCGACGACTGGGGGCACCGGGCGCTGGACGCCGGTGACGTGGACGGGCTGCTCGACTTCTCCCGAAAGTCGCCGGCGGGCATGCTCGCCCATCCGCGTACCGAGCACTTCGCACCGCTCTTCGTGACCATGGGCGCGGCGGACGCCGCAGGCGACCTGGACACGCAGAAGTCGGTGATCGACGGATTCTGGCTGGGGCTGGCCAAGCGGTCGGTGCAGTTCGGCTGAGGACGTCGGCGCGCGGGGGCCGGGCCTGCGCCCGGCCCCCGCGCGCCGGTCCTTTGGTGGCCGTTGGTTCTCCGGCCGTCGTCGGTCTTCCGGCGGTCGTCGGCCCTCGTGCACCGGACTCCCGGCGATCGCCGGCTCCCGACACCCGGTCGCAGTACCCGGTCGCCCGGTCACGGCACCCGGTCGCCCGGTCACGGCACTGGCTCCCGCCGACTACAGCTCCTTCTCGTACCAGGCCACGTCCCAGTAGCGGCCGAACTTGCGGCCCACCTCGCGGTACGTGCCCGTGTGCCGGAAACCGAAGCGCTGGTGCAGCCGCGTGGAGGCTTCGTTCGGCTGGGCGATACCCGCGTAGGCGCGGTGCAGATCCTCGCCCGCCAGGGCCTCGAACAGGGCCGTGTAGAGCAGCGTGCCGATCCCGCTGCCTCCCGCGTCCGGGGCGACGTAGACCGTCGTCTCCACCGACGTCGCGTAGGCGGGCTTCGCCCGGAAAGGGCTGGATGTGGCGTAGCCCAGAATCTGCTCGGAGTTCCCGGTCGCGGTCGGGGCCGCGGCCGAGGTCGTGGCAACCATCAGGCGGTACGGGCCGTCTACAGGGTGGGAGAGCAGCCAGGGGCGGCGTTCCTCAGGGGTGAGGACGGTGGTGTCGAACGTGATGGCCGTCTCGCGCACGTACCGGTTGTACAGATTGGTGAGCGCTGTCAGATCGCCCTCGGCTCCTGGTCTGACCTGGGCCTTCGTGTAGTCCGATGACATCCCGTCCCCCTGTGGCCCGACAGGGTACTGCATGATCAGAAAATTCGGGGGTCGGGTGGGGAATTCTGTCCGGATTCCAGTCGTTGTTTCCAACAGATGCCGGGCACCCGAGCAGAGTCCGATAGCGAGAGACCGAGACCCTGGACCTGACGTACGTGCCGGGCATCCGCAGAGCCACCCGCCGACCTCATCACCGTAAGGGAGCAAGCATGGCAACCCGTGCCGTCGCCCGTCGTAAGTCCGCCTCCGGCGAGACGGCCGACTCGGCAAGCAGTGTTCGCGCCCATCGTGGCGAGATCGCCGACCGCGATCTGGTCGGCATGTACCTCGATGAGATCGCGCGCACACCGCTGCTCGACGCCGCCAAGGAGGTCGAGCTGTCCCAGATCATCGAAGCGGGTGTGTTCGCGCGGCAGATCCTCGACGGCACCGAGGAGAACGAGGTGGGGGCCACCACCGAGGAGCTCCAGGCGCTGTACGACGCGAGCGAGCAGGCCAAGGACGTCTTCATCCGCTCCAACCTCCGTCTGGTCGTCGCGGTGGCCCGCCGCTACCCCCGCAGCGGTCTGCCCCTGCTCGACCTGATCCAGGAGGGCAACGCCGGCCTGGTGCGCGCGGTCGAGAAGTTCGACTACCGCAAGGGCTTCAAGTTCTCGACCTACGCCACCTGGTGGATCCGTCAGGCCATCACGCGGTCGATAGCCGACCAGTCCCGCACCATCCGCCTGCCCGTCCACCTGGTGGAGGAGCTGGGCCGGATCCGGCGCGTGCAGCGCGAATTCAACCGTGAGCACGGACGGGACCCGGAGCCCGCGGAGATCGCCGCCGAGCTCGGTTCCACCCCGGAGCGGGTGACGGACGTGCTCGACTGGGCCCGCGACCCGGTCTCGCTGAACATGGCGGTGGACGACGAGGGCGAGACCCAGTTCGGCGACCTCCTCGAGGACACCTCGGCGGTGTCGCCGGAGCAGTCGGTGCTGACGCTGCTGCGCAGCGAGGAACTGGACGATCTCATCGGCCGCCTCGACCAGCGCACGGCCTCCATCATCAAGATGCGGTACGGCATCGACGACGGCAGGGAGCGCACCCTGACGGAGGTCGGCAAGCAGCACGGCCTGACCCGCGAGCGGATCCGTCAGATAGAGAAGCACGCGCTGATGGAACTGAAGAAGCTGGCCCGCGACACCGGGTTCGACGCGGCGGCGTAGAGCCGGTGCGGGGCCGGTGCAGGGCCCTTGGGAGCGCCGGGTGACGAAATACGGCGCAAACATGACGCCCTGACACTGCTTCAACCCACTGGGCCAGGGAACAAGAATGCAGAGCGCAGGAGTTCGGGTCCCGAGATCCGGGGGATCGGAAGATCTCCGCCGGAGGCTCTTCGGGCCTCGGCCTCCCGGACGGCTCTCCTGAACCACGTCCCGTCGCACCACCCCCCCGGCGCCGGGACTTCCCAAGCCGGGTCCGGCACCCTCCCCCCGGGTGCCGGACCCGGCTTTCCCCTGTGCGGGACAGGAAAGCGGGTCACCCCGAACCTGAACCCCGGGGTGACCCGCCAGATGGCAGATTGTGCCACATGGGCATACCCTGCCGGGCGTGAGCAGCAGCACCACCCCGCCGTTTCTTTCCGTTCCTCCCGCCTCGCTGACCGAGCGGCGCAAAGCCGAGACCCGGATGGAGATCGCCCGCGCGGCGGCCGGTCTCTTCGTCCGCCAGGGCCTGAAGGCCACCCGCGCCGAGGACATCGCACAGGCGGCGGGCATCGCCCCGCGCACCTTCTACCGCTACTTCGCAGCCAAGGAAGAAGCCGTCGCCCCGCTCTACGAGGCCGGCGCCCGACGCTGGGTGGAAGCGGTACGGGCGGCGCCGCCCGGAACGTCCGTACCGCAGGCTCTGGAGGACGCCGTGCGGTCCACGCTGAGACCGGGCGCGGGGGACTCGTCGGATTCCTGGACGTGGGTGCGCACCCTGGTCCGGCTGACCCACTCGACCCCCTCCCTGCGCCGGGTGTGGGCGGAGGTCTGCCAGACGTCGGAACGCGCACTGGCGGAGGTCCTGGCGGCGCGGGTGCGGGCCGGTACGACGACCGACAACGATGCCGAGCATGCCGCCCGCGCAGCACAGGCGGACGGCACAAGCCGCGCCGGCAGTACCGGCAGGGTCGACAGTGCTGCCGTGGACGCGCGGCTGCGCCTTGCCGCCGCCGTCGCGAGCGCCGCCGTACGCGCGGCCGTCGAGGGCTGGGCGGCGGGCGACGGTACGGGTGAGGACCAGCCGGGACCGGCGGAACTGGCCGTGGCCAACCTCGCGACGCTGCGGGACTTTCCGTGGGACGCCCTGACGGAGTCCTGACGGTTCCCTGAGGACGCTCCGACGGGACGGCCCGGCCGGTGCGTCCACGGCAGCCGCTCGGCAGCGGCCTCCTCGTACCGCCCGAGCCGCCCTGCCCGCCCCGGCCCGCCCGAGCCGCCCGAGGTACCCGAGTCGCCGAAGCCGGCGGACTCGTCGAGGGTGGGAAGAGGCGGATCGAACTCGTGTCCTACCTGAATCCAGGCCTTCCTGCTCGCATCCTGGCCGCCCCGTCTTTCGCTCCGCCCCGATGGTGTGTCGGCCATGCCGGAGGGAGAGGGCATCGAGCACGACCCTCATGCCCGCTCATGCCCGTTCATGCCCGATTGGGCCCGTTCCTGTTTACTTTCCGGAATTCCCGGCGTAGCCTTCAGGAAAAGTCACACGTTCGGGCACGGTTCGGAGGTGAGTGGACATGTACGCACCAGAGCGGCAGCAGGAGATTCTGCGGCTCGCCCGGGACAGCGGCCGGGTGGATGTGGTCTCGCTGGCCGTGCAGTTCCAGGTGACGGCGGAGACGATCCGCCGGGACCTGAAGACCCTCGATCGAGCGGGAGTGGTCCGCCGGGTGCACGGCGGGGCCATCCCGGTCGGTCGCCTCGACTTCGAGCCGGACCTCGCCGAGCGCGAGACCACGGCCGCCGACGAGAAGGACCGTATCGCCAGGGCCGCCCTCGCGGAACTTCCGGACGAGGGCACGATGATCGTCGACGCCGGTTCGACGGTGGCCCTGTTCGCCGCCGCCCTGCCGATGGAGTTCTCGCTCACCGTCGTCACCCACAGCCTGCCCACCGCGGCCCGGCTCGCCGACCACCCCGGTATCCAGCTGCACCTGGTCGGAGGCCGTGTACGGCACCGCACACGGGCCGCCGTGGACGCCTGGGCGCTGCGCGCGTACGGCGAGATCCGCGCGGACGTGCTGTTCGTCGCGGCGAACGGCTTCTCCACCGAACACGGTCTGACCACCCCCGACCTCGCCGAGGCGGCGGTGAAGCGCGCGGCCATGGCAGCCGCCCGCCGTGTGGTGCTGCTCGCCGACTCCTCCAAGCACGGCCAGGAGCACTTCGCCCGCTTCGGCGGCCTGAACGACGTGGACCTGCTGATCACCGACAGCGGGCTGAGCCCCGAAGACGCCCTCGCGATCGAGCGCGGCGGCACGGAAGTAGTGCGTGCATGATCCTCACCGTCACCCCCAACCCGTCCCTGGACCGTACGTACGAGGTGCCCGCGCTGGAGCGGGGCGAGGTCAACCGGGCCACCGGCGAACGCGTGGACCCGGGCGGCAAGGGCGTCAACGTCTCCCGGGCCGTGGCCGCGGCCGGCCGGCGCACCGTCGCCGTGCTGCCGCTGGGCGGCGCACCGGGTGCAGTGGTCGCCGAACTGCTGTACGCGCAGGGCATCGAGGTCGCGCCGGTGGCGGTGGCCGGGGCCACCCGGTCCAACATCGCGCTCGCCGAGGCGGACGGCGTCCTGACGAAGATCAACGCGCCCGGCCCGCAGCTGACCGTGGCCGAGCAGGAACTGCTCCTGGAGACCGTCCACCGGCAGTCGCGGGGCGCCGACTGGATCGCCTGCTGCGGTAGCCTGCCGCGCGGCCTCGCACCCTCCTGGTACGCCGAGCTGGTCGAGCGGGCGCACATCGCCGGCGTGCGCATCGCCCTGGACACCTCCGGGCCCGCACTGGCCGCGGCGCTGCGCGAGCGGCCCGACGTGGTGAAGCCGAACGCCGAGGAACTCGCCGAGGCCGTCGGATGCCGGCTGACCACCGTGGGCGACGCGGTGAAGGCGGCCGAGGAACTGCGCGGAATGGGCGCCCGTACCGTGCTCGCCAGCCTGGGTGCCGACGGCCAGGTGCTCGTCGACGAGCACGGCACCTGGTTCGGCACCGCCCGGGTGGACGTCGTCCGGAGCAACGTGGGCGCGGGCGACTCCTCGCTCGCGGGCTTCCTCATCGCCGGCGGGCGCGGTCCGGAGGCGCTCGCCTCGGCGCTCGCCCACGGAGCGGCGGCCGTCCAGACCCCCGGCAGTGTGATGCCCACGCCGGGAGACCTGGACCCGGCCGCGGTGACGGTCACGGCGACGGTGCCGGTGGACCGCGCGTTGAAGGAGCCGGTGACATGAGCGCCGATGTTCGTGCCGCTCTGGTCCTCGCAACCCCCTTGGTCCTCTCCGTTCTCACAGCCCCTTCAGCCCCCTCAGTCCCCACGACCCCCCACCGCAGCACTGTCCCCGTTTTC
>NZ_LIQT01000659.1 GCF_001418415.1 Streptomyces hirsutus | reverse complement strand
CGGCAGGACTGCGCCGCCTCGCCCGGGAAGCCGCGCTCCCCCTGTCACGCGACACCCCCCTGGTGACGCGGGCCCGCCGACAGCTGTCCGTAATGGCGCGCCTGTACCTCAAAGGCCCCCGAGCCCCCCAGCACGTCGAAGAACTCGCCGCCTGCCTNNCGGCGCCGCCTACTGCCTCTACCTCCACCACACCGGACAAGGAGCCCGCGCTGAAGCCACGCACTGGCTGGACCAGCTACGTCTGCAGGCCATCGATCTGGACGAAGAGTTCCTGCTCGGCGCCGCACGCTTCACCCGGTGGATGCACGAGCACCGCCCACCGGCTGCCCACCCCGATCTGCTTGAGGAAGTCGTGAGACTAGCCCTCCACCACAACGACGAACAGATTTTGGTGTGCCGGCCCGAACGGCAGATCGCCGACCGACTCCACCACCTGGACCGGCGCACCTGACACCACAAAACAGACGAGGAGCCCCATCGCGGTCACCGGTTCCGAGGCCACCGACCGCCAACGAGCTCCTCGCCCGGGAAACCCCTTCACGAAAAGAGAACGTTCCCATGGCAAAGCTTATGCGCCGCACCGCCAACGCGACGGCCTCCCAGAAGAAACGAACCGCTCCACAGCACATCCCCACCAGCCCGGGCCGAAAACGGCCGGCAGACCGAGCTCGCGGACCGCGGCGCATCCTCCCGGCCCGCTCGCGCAACCACCGCCGCACCACACGCTGGCACAGCAACCTGGCCCACCACCTGCTCCGCGGTGCCGCCTACAGCACAGGATCCGGCATCATCGGCCTCCTCTTCTGGTGGCTGCGCTTCTGGACGCTGTGACGACACCCGACGGACCACACTCTCGACATATCCGAGCCTCATACCGCGCGAGCACTCGTGCCCGCTCCGCCTCGTCACCGGTCGGCGGCGGACTCTGCCAGATACAGCAAAGAGGCGGCAGATGGGCGCATAGGTGGCTACCGTTTCTTCTCCGGTGATCAAGGGGGTGGGGATGCAGACGACGTCGCTGTGTAAGGGTGAGAACACGGCGCTGCTGACAGCGCGGACACATCCGCCGAAAGTCCCTGGACGGACACCGCCAGCACCGTCCGCGCTGTCAGCAGCGCCGTGTTCTCACCCTTACACAGCGACGTCGTCTGCATCCCCACCCCCTTGATCACCGG
>NZ_LIQT01000658.1 GCF_001418415.1 Streptomyces hirsutus | reverse complement strand
GGCGGGGCAGCAGCTGCTGCCGTTGCCAGTCGAGTCCGTACGTCTCGATCGACTTGCCGACGACGTCCACGCCGATCAGGCCGATGGGCTGCGGGGCGCCGGCCCGGGCGAGTTCCTCCGAGAAGACCAGTTGGTGCGAGGGACTCAGGCCCTGCCCTCCGGCCGCCCTGGTCCAGGAGATTCCGACGAACCCGGCCTCGTAGAGGGTCTTCTGCCATTCCCGCAGGACGGCGAAGCGGCCCTCCAGGTCGAGAGGGACCTCGGGGACGGCCGCCTGCGCGAGCCAGGCTCGGACCTGCCGGCGGTAGGCCTCCAGGTCTGCGGTGTCCTGTGCCGTATGGGTCATCCTCCGGATCACTTCCCCGTGTACTGCGGCTCGCGCCGCTCGAAGAAGGCGGCGACGGCCTCCTTGGCGTCGTCGTATCCGGAGAGTTCGCCGGTGAGGCTCTGCTCGAACGCGTAGCCGTCCTTGAGCTCCATGTACTCGATGCGGTTCAGGCTGCGCTTGGCCATCCTGATGGCGACGGGGCTGTGCCGGGCGATCCGTCGGGCCAGTTCGGTGGCGGCGGCGAGCAGTTGATCGCCGGGCACCACGCGGTCGATGCCGCCGTACTGGGCCAGCTCCTCCACCGGGACCATGTCACCGGTGAAGTGCATGCGGCGCACCAGCGCCTGCGGGACCAGGCGCGAGGCGTGCTTGGCGCCGCCCATCGCGCCGACCTGGATCTCGGGGAGGCTGAATCTGGCGCCCTCGGCGGCCACGACCATGTCGCACGAGCCGGCCAGCGCCAGTCCCGTCCCCACCGCGACGCCGTGGACGGCCGCGATCACGGGCACGGGGCATTCGTAGATCGACCAGAAGGCCTCACGCACGTGTTTCATGCGCCCGTCGGCGTTCTCCGGGTTCATGGTCAGGAATTCGTCGAGGTCGTTGCCGCCGCAGAAGTGCTTGCCGGCCCCGGTCAGGATGACGACCCGCGCGTCCGGGGCATGCCGTTCGATCTCGCCGAACAAGGCCTTGATCTCGGCGTACATCGGCAGGCCGACGGCGTTGACGGGCGGCCGGTCCATCGTGACGGTCGCGACGTGGTCCGTCGTCCGCACGTCCAGGAACTGGAACTCCGACATGTGTGCACTCACCTTCTGCCGACTTCTGCCCGCCGGTCCGGGTCGACTGCTCGGTCGAGAAAAATCGACCGAGCGGTAGAATGGTGACAGCACCTCACCCCGGGCGCAAGCGTTCAGGGGTGCTCCAGTGCCCGGCCGACGGGACGGGGCCGGGTCCGGCTACGCCTCTCCGAGGCCGCGTTCGAGCTGCCGGATCGCCGCGTCGAGCAGGTCGCCCAGCTCAATCTCGCCCTCCGCCAGCCAGTGCTCGTACGCGGCGATCGCCGCGGCGAGGAAGGCGTACCCGAACATGCGGGGCACCATGTCGGAGGGCGACAGGCCCTTGCGCAGCGCCACGTACTCGGTGACGATCGCGCGCCACGCCGCGTAGCGCAGGGTGGCATCGGCCTGGAGGGTGGGAACGGTCAGGATGAGTTCCATGCGCTGCCGGTGCCACGGCACCGACACGTCGTCGTACCGGTTGAACTCGACGACCGCGTGACGCAGGGCGTCCATGATCGGGGTGCTCGGATCGGTCGCGTTCAACAGGTCGCGAAGCCCGGTGAGTTGCTGCGCGAAGTCGCCCCAGACGAGGTCGTTCTTCGACGAGAAGTAGCGGAAGAACGTCCGCCGGCCGATGCCCGCCGCCCCGGCGATGTCGTCCACCGTGGTGGCGTCGAAGCCCTGCCGGGCGAACAGTTCGAAGCCCAACCGCTCCAGGTCGGCCCGCGAGGTGGCGCGCGGGCGCCCGCTCCTGGCCGGCGTGCCGGCGATCACGCCTTTCGTAGGCGACTCCACAGGCGTAACCCTTCCCCGTCGGCCGGCTCCGATTCCCGTGCCGCACCGCGCATACGGCTCTGCCCTGACAACATACGCCGCCAGGGGTGCGGTGCGCCGTCCGAAGCCGAAGCCTCGGCCTCATCCTCCGGGCCGCCCCCTACTGCCTGGCTTTCGCCGCGCGGACGCCCGGGCCGGGACGATGCGGGGACGGAGGGCGGCCGTGGAGCGGCCCTTGAGGGCGGAGATCCACACCCCGGTGCCGTACGCGAGGTCGTCGAGGCGGCGGGCGATGCCGTACCGGACGGGGTCCAGCCCGGCTCTGTCGCGTCGGTATTCGAGGGCGATGTCCGCCACGGCCGCGACGGCCGTGGCGCGGCGTATGCGAGAGGAGACCAGACAGCCGAGGACGGTGAGGGGCCACCAGTGGCGGGTGAGCAGTGCCGAACCCTGTGCCACGGCGGACACGGCGCCACCGCCCGTGAGCCGGACCGCGTGCCGGACGGGCTGCCCGGTGCTGCGCAGGGTGCGGGCGATCCGTGCCGTGGCGACGGCGCACAGGCCTGCGGCGACCGGCAGGGACCAGCGGCGCTGCGCGACCAGGGCGAGGACCAGGGCGGCGTTCCAGGGGGCGAGTACGGCGGGGGCGATGTTTCGGGGATGGCGTTCGGCGAGGGGGTGGGCACCGGTGCCGTACTCCGCCTTGCGCCGGAACCAGTCGCGCAGGGTGACCCTGTGTTCGTGGGCGGCCTCGACGGACGGTTCATAGCGCACGCGCAAACCGCTCCGTGCCAGGCGCCAGCACAGATCGACGTCCTCACCCACCCTCAGACGGGGGTCGAACCCGTCCGCGAGCGCGTCGACGCGTGCGACGACGCAGGCGCTGGGCACCCAGGACACCGGTGTTCCGGGGCGGACCGAGGCCGGGTCCGTCCCCAGGTCGAGGGAGGACCGGATCCGTTCGTAGCGGCCGAGCCAGCCGGCAGAGGCCGGGGTGACCAGGCCGGTGATCCTGGGCACGGCCATGGCGACACGAGGGTCGGCGAAGTGCCGCAGCAGGGTGGGCACGGCGTCGGGCGGCAGGACGACGTCGGAGTCGACGAAGGCGACGTAGGGCGTGGTGACGAGGCGCAGACCGGCGTTGCGCGCCCCCGCCGGTCCCCCGTTGACGGTGAGCGTCAGCAGACGCGCGCCGTGTTCGGCGGCGACGGCGGCGACGGGGCCGGGGCGGTGGGAGGCGTCGTCCACGACGACGACCGGGCTGCCGGCGGGCAGGCCGGCCAGGAGGCGGGCGAGTTCCCGGGGGCGGTCGCGCACCGGGATCACGTACGTGCAGTCCGGGCCCGCCCCGCCGTCGGCCCCGGGGGGTGGGGGCAGGGCGTGGACGGCGGGGTGGGCCAGTCCGGTCTCCAGGAGGCGGTCGGCCAGGACGGCACCGGCCGCGTCGCGCACGCGTACCGTACGCCCGGAGAGCAACGGCCGGGCCCGGGCGCCGAGTCGGACGAGGC
>NZ_LIQT01000657.1 GCF_001418415.1 Streptomyces hirsutus | reverse complement strand
GTGCAGGAACGAGCGGTGACGAGCCCCACCCGGGGACACCGCCTCTGCCCACGGCCCTCCCCGTGCGGCCCGCCCTCCCCGCGGCCGCCCGCCCGCCCGGCCGGCACGGTCGGTGCCCGGGCAGGCCGCCGTAGACTCGCGGAGTGACCGTCACCGCAACCTCCGTCGGCCAGTCGGACCCGATGCCCCCGCAGGCCGCGCCCAGCGCGTGGCGCCGGTGGCTCGTGCGCCTCGTTCCGGCCGCAGCGGCAGCACTCTCCGGACTGCTCCTCTACGTCAGCTTCCCGCCCCGCACCCTGTGGTGGCTGGCGCTGCCCGCCTTCGCCGTCTTCGCCCTGCTGCTGCGCGGGCGGAGTTGGAAGGCGGGGCTCGGCCTCGGCTATCTCTTCGGCCTGGGCTTCCTGCTGCCGCTGCTGGTGTGGACCGGTGTGGAGGTCGGCCCCGGCCCGTGGATCGCCCTCGCCGTGATCGAGGCGGTCTTCGTCGCGCTGGTCGGCGCGGGTGTCGCCGCGGTCTCGAAGCTGCCCGGGTGGCCGGTGTGGGCCGCCGCGCTCTGGACGGCGGGGGAGGCGGCACGCGCGCGCGTGCCGTTCAGCGGTTTCCCCTGGGGCAAGATCGCGTTCGGGCAGGCGGACGGCGTGTTCCTGCCGCTCGCCGCACTGGGCGGCACCCCCGTGCTCGGCTTCGCGGTCGTCCTGTGCGGCTTCGGCCTGTACGAGCTCGCGCGCGTGTCCCTGGAGGCCCGCCGTACCGGGACCGTGCGGCACGTCGCGGCGGCCGTCGGCGCCCTGGGCGTGGCGGTGCCCCTCGTGGCCGCGGTCGCCGCCCGGCCGCTGGTGAGCGACACGGCCGAGGACGGCACGGCGACCGTCGCGGTCGTCCAGGGCAACGTGCCGCGTCTGGGGCTCGACTTCAACTCCCAGCGGCGTGCCGTCCTCGACTACCACGCGCGCGAGACGGAGCGCCTGGCCGCCGCCGTCGACGCGGGCAGGGCCGAGCGGCCCGACATCGTGCTGTGGCCGGAGAACTCCTCCGACATCGACCCCTTCACCAACGCCGACGCGCGTGCCGTCATCGACCGCGCGGCCCGGGCGATCGGAGCCCCGGTCTCGGTCGGCGCCGTGGTGGGCAAGGACGGCAAGCTGCTCAACGAGCAGGTCCTCTGGGACCCGGCGAAGGGCCCCGTCGACACCTACGACAAGCGGCAGATCCAGCCCTTCGGCGAGTACCTTCCGCTGCGCTCCCTGGTCGGGGCGATCAACGACGAGTGGACGTCGATGGTCCGCCAGGACTTCAGCCGGGGCACCGAACCCGGCGTGTTCACCATGGCCGGCACCGGGGTGGGACTCGTCACCTGCTACGAGGCGGCCTTCGACTGGGCGGTGCGCGACACGGTCACCGACGGCGCCCAGCTGATCTCCGTACCCAGCAACAACGCGACCTTCGGCCGCAGCGAGATGACCCACCAGCAGCTCGCCATGTCCAGGGTCCGCGCCGTCGAGCACAGCCGCACCGTCACCGTCCCGGTGACCAGCGGTGTCAGCGCGATCATCATGCCGGACGGGACGGTCAGCCAGAAGACCGGCATGTTCGTCGCCGACTCCCTGGTGCAGGAGGTGCCGCTGCGCTCCTCCCGGACCCCCGCCACCCGCCTCGGCGTCCTCCCCGAGGTCGCCCTCGTCCTGGTCGCCGCGGGCGGCCTGGGATGGGCCGCCGGCACCGGCGTGCGCGGGCGGACGCGCCGGTGACGCGCGGTCGTGCGGAGAACGCGCACCCCTGAAGTGCCGTAGAACTGTCGGACCTCCCCGTTAGGGTCGGGGCATGGCTACTCCTGATTTCATCAGCACGCTGCGCGCTTCCGCCGGTCACCAGTTGCTCTGGCTTCCCGGGGTCACCGCCGTCGTCTTCGACGACGAGGGCAGAGTGCTGCTGAACCGCCGGTCCGACACCCGCAAGTGGTCGGTGCTCGGCGGCATCCCCGACCCGGGGGAGCAGCCCGCCGCCTGCGCGGTGCGCGAGGTCGAGGAGGAGACCGCGGTGCACTGCGTCGTCGAACGGGTCGTGCTGGTCCAGGCGCTGAACCCGGTGACGTACGGCAACGGCGACATCTGCCAGTACATGGACATCACCTTCCGCTGCCGTGCCGTCGGTGGTGAGGCCCGGGTCAACGACGACGAATCACTGGACGTCGCCTGGTTCGCCGTGGACGCGCTGCCGGAGCTGAACGAGTTCGGGCGCTTCCGCATCAAGCAAGCCATGGCTGACGCACCCACATGGTTCGACCCCACTACTTTCAGCTGAACTATGGGGCGCAACCACATGGGGCGGGGTAGGGG
>NZ_LIQT01000656.1 GCF_001418415.1 Streptomyces hirsutus | reverse complement strand
GGCAACGACGGAGGGGGCGGCAACGACGACGGAGGCCACGGCAACGGTGGCGGCGGACGGCAACGGCGGCGGCGGCGGCAACGGCAGAAACGACAACGGAGGCGGCCACGGGAACGGCAACGGCGGAGGTGACAACGGCAGAAACGACAACGGCGGAGGCGGCAACCACGGCGACCACAGTCGGCACAGGGGTGTCATCACGGCGCCCTCGCTCGCCCTGCGCACCTCGCCGGACCGCGATGCACGGGTCATCCGGTACGTCCGCAAGGGCGATGTCGTCTCGCTCTACTGCAAGGTCGGCGGGGACAACGTCCAGGGCAACCCGCTCTGGTACCTGGTCACCGACGGCAGAACCTGGGCCTGGGGTGCCGCCCGCCACATCAACAACATCGGGCCCGCGCCACGCTGGTGCTGACCGGCACACCGCGCAGGAGGGTACATATAGGTAGGTTCCGGACATGAGCAAGGCCGGAATCTCCTTGGCGACGGCTGATCCGCCCACGCCCACCGCTCCCCTCCCCCGGCGCCGTGGCGTCGAACTCGCCCTCATCGTCCTGGCCGTCCTGCTGTCGGTGTACGGCTACTGCGCCGTCGGCTTCGCCAGGAACGGCGCCGTCCCGCCCGGCGCCGCCGGTTACGGCGCCGGGCTCGGCGTGCTCGCGCTGTTCGCGCATCTGGCGGTGCGCTTCCGCGCGCCCCGGGCCGACCCGCTCCTGCTCCCCATCGCCGTCCTGCTCAACGGGCTCGGCCTGGTGCTGATCTACCGGCTCGACCTGGAGACACCGGGCGACGAGGCCGCCCCGACCCAGTTGGTGTGGTCGACGCTGGGCGTGGCACTGTTCATCGCGGTCGTCCTGCTGCTGCGCGACCACCGGGTGCTGCGGCGCTTCACCCGCGTGTGCGCCGCCTCGGCGCTCGTCCTGCTCACGGCGCCGATCCTCTTCCCCGCGGTGAACGGGGCCCGCATCTGGATCCGGGTCGCCGGATTCTCCATCCAGCCGGGAGAGTTCGCGAAGGTGCTGCTCGCGGTGTTCTTCGCGGCGTACCTGGCGGAGAACCGCGGCGCGCTCACCTACGCCGGCCGCCGGTTCTGGCGGCTGCAGCTGCCCACCGGGCGGGTGCTCGGCCCGATCGTCGCCGTGTGGCTGGTGAGCGTGGGCGTGCTGGTCCTGGAGCGGGACCTCGGCACGTCGCTGCTGTTCTTCGGCCTGTTCGTCGTCGTGCTGTACGTCGCCACCGGCCGTACCGGCTGGCTCGCCGTCGGCCTGCTGCTGGCGTCGCTGGGCGCGGTGGCCGTGGGCCGGCTGGAACCGCATGTACACAGCAGGATCGAGACCTGGCTGAATCCGTTCGCCTCGATCGAGGCGGGTGAGGGCCCGAACCAGCTGGCGCAGTCGCTGTTCGCCTTCGCGGAGGGCGGGCTGCTCGGCACCGGGCTGGGGCGCGGGCATTCCATGCTCATCGGCTTCGCGGTCAAGTCCGACTTCATCCTGGCCACGGCCGGTGAGGAGCTGGGGCTCTTCGGGCTCTCCGCGATCTTCCTGCTGTACGGGCTGCTGGTGGAACGCGGCTACCGGGCCGGCCTCGCGCTGCGCGACCCGTTCGGCCGGCTGCTCGCCGTGGGGCTGGCCGCGATCGTGGCCCTCCAGGTGTTCGTGATCGCGGGCGGGGTCACGGGGCTGATCCCGCTGACCGGGATGGCGATGCCGTTCCTGGCGCAGGGGGGTTCGTCGGTGGTCACCAACTGGGCGATCGTGGCGCTGCTGGTCCGGCTGAGCGATTCGGCAGGCCGCCTGGGCGGACGTCCTCCGTCCGACGGGACGGACGGAGGTGCGGGTTCATGACACGGTACATCCGACGGGCCGCCGTGTTCTGTGGGCTGCTGCTGTTCGCCCTGCTGGTGAACGCCACCCGCGTCCAGGTGCTGTATGCCGACGCCTACGACGACAACCCGGCCAACCGCCGTGACACCATCGCCCGTTACCGCCAGCCGCGCGGTGACATCCTGGTCGACGGCCGCCCGGTCACCGGCTCGCGGGACACCGGGGAGCATCTGCGCTACGAACGGACCTACGCCGACGGCCCGTTGTACGCGCCGGTGACCGGCTTCGCCTCTCAGGAGTACGGAACGACCCTGCTGGAGCACACGGAGGACGAACTGCTGGCGGGCACCGACCCGCGGCTCCAGCCGCTACCGCTGTGGAACGACTTCACCCGATCCCGCAACGCGGGCGGCGACGTCCTCACGACCATCCACCCGGCCGCCCAGCAGGCCGCGTACGAAGGGCTGCGCTCGCGCAAGGGCGCGGTGGCGGCGGTGGAGCCTTCGACCGGGCGGATCCTGGCCCTGGTGTCCGTCCCGTCGTACGACCCGGAGCTGCTGTCCGGGAACGGGACGGCGGCACGGAAGGCCTGGGCCCGGCTGAACGCCGACCCGGACAAGCCGATGCTGAACCGGGCCGCGCGGCAGACGTATCCACCGGGTTCGACGTTCAAGGTGGTCACCGCGGCGGCGGCGCTGGACGCGGGCGTGGTCACCGACCTCGACGAGCCGACGGACTCCCCCGACCCGTACACCCTGCCGGGGACGACGACACGGCTGACGAACGAGTCCCGGGGCTGCGCGGACGCCTCGGTGCGGGAGGCGTTCACCTGGTCCTGCAACACCGTGTTCGCCAAGGTGGGGGTGGCCACGGGCCTGGCGGACCTGACGGCCACGGCGGAGGGCTTCGGGTTCAACGAGGAGGGGCTGCGGGTGCCGTTCCCGGTGGCGCGCAGCACCTTCGACACCACGATGGACCGGGCGCAGCTCGCCCTGTCGTCGATCGGTCAGTACAACACGCGGGCCACTCCCCTGCAGATGGCGATGGTCGCGGCGGCCGTCGCCAACAACGGGCACGTGCGGGAGCCGTATCTGGTGGAGCGGACGACCCGGGCGGGCGGCGGCACGGTGTCGGCGGCCGGCCCGGGGCAGTACCGGCAGGCCATGTACCCGTCGACGGCGCTGCGGATGCGGGAACTGATGCGCGGGGTGGTGGAGGAGGGCACGGGCACGAACGCGGCGATCCGCGGTGCCGTGGTCGGCGGCAAAACCGGCACCGCCCAGCACGGCATCGGCAACTCCGGTACGCCGTACGCCTGGTTCGTGTCCTGGGCGCAGAACGACGGAGACGCGGAGGCGAAGGTCGCGGTGGCGGTCGTGGTGGAGGACGCGGCGGCCAGTCGCCGGGAGATCAGCGGCGGCGGCACTGCGGCACCGATCGCCAAAGCGGTGATGGAGGCCGTGTTGAGGCCGTAGGCATCGCCGTGCGGATCATCTGCTGAGACGAGGGCTGCCGAACCCGCCTCCGCCCGTCTACCGTTCGGCCCATGACGGAAGCCATCCCCGCGTACGAACTCGCCCAGGTCAACATCTCTCGCCTCCAAGCCCCGCTGGATTCACCGCAGTTGAAGGACTTCGTCGACAACATCGACTCGGTGAACGCGGACGCCGAGGCCGCCGAAGGCTTCGTCTGGCGGCTGCTCAGCGAGGGCGGGAACGCCACCGACGTGTCCGTCTTCGACGACCCGTGGCTGATCGTGAACATGTCGGTGTGGCGGGACACCCGTGCTCTGACCGCGTACATGTACCAGGGACGGCACCGGGAGATGCTGACCCGGCGCCGGGAGTGGTTCGAGCAGGCGAAGGAGGCGATGACGACCCTGTGGTGGGTCCCGAAGGGCCACCGTCCCACGGTCGCGGAGGCGGAGGCTCGGCTGCTGCACCTGCGCGCCCACGGCCCGACGCCCTACGCGTTCACGCTCCGGACGTCGTTCCCTCAGGGGAGCGCGGAGCCCGTCCCGGGCGAGGTGCCGAACGGGCTGGGCTGCCCGGTCTAGCGGCGGCGGTCGACGGCGGTGAGGTCGATGTCGATCGGGAAGGGAGCGGTCAGCTTGAGGCGGTTGTGGAAGATGCCCATGGGAACGTACGACGTGGTCGCCGGGTCCAGCTCGTAGACGTAGACGACGGGGAGGCCGTCGTCCTCCTCGACACGCCAGAAGTGCGCGATACCCGCGGCGGCGTATTTGCGGGGCTTGGTCTCGCGATCGCGGTCGACAGAGTCCTCGGAGACCACCTCGACGGCCAGGATGACCTCCTCGGGCAGGAGCCGGGTCCGTTTCGGCCCGGTGTCGGCACCGGTACGGGCCACCAACACATCGGGCTCGGGCCGGTTCCGTTTACCGAGCGTCACCGTGAATTCGCGGTAGACCTCGAATGCGTCCGGCGCCTGCTCGAATAGTGAAGTGTCCAGCAGGCGGATCGTGCGCATGTGGAAGGTGGTCTGCGGACTCATCAAGACAAGGCTCCCGTCGATCAGCTCCGTGTGTGGAGGCAGGTTGGGAAGCGTGTCGAGGTCGTCCGCCGTCCAGCCGTCCTGCGGCGGACGGGGCCACTCGTAGTCGTCGTCCAGTTCGGAGTCACGTGCGGCGCTCATGATTGCTCCCATGCGCTGGAGTCTGACCGGCACCGTCAGCCTACCCAGGGCGAACGCCGATCCGCCGCTCCATGAGGTGATCCGGAGAGCGCGCCGTTGACGCCCGCGCCAGGTCGACCGTCCGCGGACAAGTCGCGCGCAGGGGATTGACGGGCTTACTGACAAGCAGTCTCATAAGTGAGGTGACCCACCGGTAGCCCGCTACGCCCACGAGGTGGAACCGCCATGACGACCCAGCCCCTGACGGATGCCGACGCCCTCGACGGGCTGCGCGACGCACTCGGCCTGCTCAAGGACCGGGAGCAGGTGGCCGAGCGGCTGCTCGACGCCTCCGCCAAGCACTCCTTCGACCCGGACAAAGAACTGGACTGGGACGCGCCCTTCGAGGAGGGTCTGTGGTTCTGGCCGCCGGAGCTGGTCTCGCTGTACGGCACCCCGCTGTGGAAGCGGATGAGCGAGGAGCAGCGCATCCTGCTGTCACGGCACGAGGCGGCGGCGCTCGCCTCGCTCGGCATCTGGTTCGAGCTGATCCTGATGCAGCTGCTGGTGCGGCACATCTACGACAAGGCGGCCACGAGCGCGCATGTGCGGTACGCGCTCACCGAGATCGAGGACGAGTGCCGGCACTCCAGGATGTTCGCCCGGCTGATCACCCGCGGCGACACCCCCTGGTACCCGGTGAGCCCGCTGCACCAGCACCTCGGACGGCTGTTCAAGAGCATCTCCACCACGCCCAGCTCCTTCACGGCGACCCTGCTCGGCGAGGAGGTCCTGGACTGGATGCAGCGGCTGACCTTCCCGGACGAGCGTGTCCAGCCGCTGATCCGGGGCGTCACGCGCATCCACGTCGTCGAGGAGGCCCGGCATGTGCGCTACGCCCGCGAGGAGCTGCGGCGCCAGATGGTGACCGCGCCGAAGTGGTCGCAGGAGTTCACCCGGGTCACCTCCGGCGAGTTCGCCCGCGTCTTCTCGGTGGCGTTCGTCAACCCGGACGTCTACACGAACGTCGGGCTGGACAAGCGTGAGGCCGTCGCCCAGGTCAGGGCCTGCGCGCACCGGCGGGACGTGATGCAGCAGGGCGCGAAGCGGCTCACGGACTTCCTGGACGACATCGGTGTGCTGCGCGGGGCCGGACGGCGACTGTGGAAATCCTCCGGACTGCTGGCCTGAGCACCGCCGCCCCAGCAGCCCCCAAACGGCTCACGACCCCACGGCGGAACCGCACACCGACACAGCCTGGACGACATCGGCGTACTGCGCGGAGCCGGACGGCGACTGTGGAAATCCTCCGGAC
>NZ_LIQT01000655.1 GCF_001418415.1 Streptomyces hirsutus | reverse complement strand
AGTCCGCCGATCCCTCAGCCAGCGACTCCTCGAAGCGGGCCGGGGCCGGGGGCGGCTCCCTCGCGGCGGCCCGCTTCGAGGAGTCGCTGGCTGAGGGATCGGCGGACTGGCTGCTGGAACCGGCGGGTCCGGCGCGGCTGCGGCTGACGCATCTGGGCCAGTACGCGGCGGGCACCACGTACGCCCTGCCGGCGCACACCCTGCACCGGGCCTGGTGCGACACGGAGGAGCCGACGGTGACCCTGTTCCTCGAGACGGGCGGTGCAAGGCGCCGGCACACCGATGTGTTCACCCCGGGCGGCCCGCACGCGGGCGCGGTCCCGAAGGTGCCGATGAACGTACCGGGCTATCTGGAATCTCTCGGCTTCCTGGCGGACCTGCTCAGGAGGCCGTGAGCGCCTGCCGGACGATGTCCAGGTTGTAGGCGTCGATGTCGACGCCGGTCAGCTCGGACGGGTGGAGCCAGGCATGGTCCTGGTCCGGACTGGGCAGCACGACGTCCCGGGACAGCGGGCGGACCAGGAAGTTCTCCTGCCAGTTCTTGATCTCGTGCCCGGCGTACTCGCTCAGGAAGGACGATTCGCCGACCTTGCGCACGATCTCACCGAGCAGGCCGGTCTCTTCCTTGAGTTCGCGCAGCGCACCGTCCGGGGCGCTCTCACCCGGTTCGAGCTTGCCGCACGGGACGCCCCACACCCGGGGCAGGAATCTCTCGTGCTCACTGCGGCGCACCAGAAGCACGCGCCCCTCGTCGTCCGTCACGACCGCTGCCGCCAGCCGTTTGTCGCCGGGGATGTCCATGCCCATGGTTCCTCGGTCCCTCGGTCTCTCGCCGGAGATGAGTACAAGGGTTCTGATACCCGCGAAAGCGTCAACCGTACCAGGGCCGTTCGAGGGATGCAGTGGCGTCGGCCACGCCCCGTACGGAGTCCCTGCTCAGCGCCTGGATCTCCGCGTAGGCCGGTGCGGTGCCGGTGGGCGCGCGTCCCTCCCGGACGTCGGTCGCGGCCTCCACCGCGGCACCCAGCGCCCGCCGGTACAGCAGGGATCCGAGGCTGATCCGGCGCACTCCGAGACCGGCGAGCTGCGGGACGGAGGGGCCGCTGGGCGAGTAGAGGACGTTGAGCGGCACGTCGAGCCGGCGCACCAGGCCGGCGATCTCGC
This sequence comes from Streptomyces hirsutus, assembly GCF_001418415.1. GTDB lineage: Bacteria > Actinomycetota > Actinomycetes > Streptomycetales > Streptomycetaceae > Streptomyces > Streptomyces hirsutus. The sequence continues at coordinate 4,172 of NZ_LIQT01000655.1, read as the reverse complement.
GGGGATCGGTGAGACCGGGCACGAACACTCCGTGGGCACCGGCCTGTTGATAGGCGTCCAGCCGGCGGAAGGTGTCCTCCCGCCTGGTGCCGTCGCCCGTGTCGGGACCGGCGGCCCAGTGGGTGTCGGTGCGTGCGTTGACGAAGAGTCCGGGGGCCGCCGCCCGCACCGCGGCGATCTTCGCGGCATGCCTGCCGATGGGCCCGAGTCCGTCCTCCAGGTTGATCCCGACAGCACCGACGGCGTACAACTCGCTTGCGAAGGCGGCGACTTCGCCGGGGTCTTCACTGAATCCGTCCTCCGCGTCCACGGACAGCCAGTACGGTCCCGAGCCGAGGGTGAGGGCGAGCAGCAGCGTCTGCTCACGCGTCGCCGCCGCCCCGTCGGGCAGCCCGGCCGCCGCGGCGACGGCCAGGCTGGTGGTGCCGATCGCCCGGAACCCCTGCGCGGCGAGAGCGGCGGCGGAGGCGTGGTCCCAGGCGTTGGGCAGCAGCAGGGGTTCGTCGGCATGGTGCAGTCCGGCGAACCCGGTGACGGCGTTCGGCGCGCTCTCGGTCATGCCGGCACGCTAGCCGCGGAATGCTTCGGCCCCGGCCGAAGTGTGCGAGGGGAGCCTGGGACGCTCCGGTTCCGGTCGGAGCGTCCCAGGGGCTTCATCCCCTTCTGACCCGGCCCTCGGGCACCAGGTGCCCCAGGACGAGTTCGTCGCGGACCAGGGCCGCGAACCGGGTGGCGCCGTACTCCGATGTGTGGGTGTTGTCGCGTTTCTCCTGGGAGAGGTAGAGCGCCTTGGAGTCCTCCACGCCGAGGGATTCCACCAGCGCCTTGGTCCTGGCGGTGAGGTCGATCAGCGGGACGCCGGCGGCCGAGGCGACGGCGCGCACGACCGCCGGGTGGTCGACGCCGAGCCCGTTGACCAGGAGGGCGGTGTCGTTGTTCAAAGTGCCGTCGGCGTTGAACCAGCGCCGCACGACGGGCGTCACGAGAACCGGTTCGCCGCCCTCGGCCCGCACGCCCGCCACCATGGTCTCGAGGTTGGCCCGGTAGGCCGCCTCGCCGGTGGTCTTGTCGTTGTGGGCGAGCTGGATGAGGACGAGGTCACCGGGCCGGATCGACGACCGGACGGTGTCCCACAGGTGCGGGTTCCCCAGATAGCTGACCGTACTCTCGCCGGAGTCCGCGTGGTTGGCGACCGAGAGCCCCTTGCGCAGGTACTGCGGAAGTTGCTGGCCCCAGCCGGAGTACGGGTCGCCGGGCTGGTCGCAGGAGGTGGAGTCGCCGACGAGGAGGATCTGCCGGGTGTGCCGGTCGGCGGCCGGGGTGACCCGGATGTCGGCGAGCGCGGGGGCGCTGCCGCCGAGGGTGAGGTCGAGTCCGGGACTGCCGTCGGGGCCGGTGGGCTCGCCCTCGGGAGTGCGGACGTCGACGGTGAAACCCCGGGTGACCCACTGCCCGGCCCCGGCGGGGGTCTCCGCGAGGAACGTGCGTCGGGTCTCGCCGCCGATGGCGGTACGGGAGGCGGCCTCACCGCCGAGGCGGACCCGCACGTCGTAGGTACCGGGCGGGAGGTCGAAGTGGCAGGCGGTGGCGGTGCAGTTCTCGATACCGAGGGCCGGCCGGTGGTCCCGCGTACGGGCGGCGGCCGGGGCGGACGACAGCCCGAGCCCTCCGGCGATCGTCGCGGCGGCCACCGCGCCGGCGACGAAAGCCCCGGCCGGCCCTCTCCGACGCGTACTCATGTCCCGCGTGTCCACTGCTGGTTGTTCCCTCCGTTGCAGGTGTACGTGATGAGGGCGGCCGAGTTGGCGGTCGCGCCGCCGGACACGTCGAGGCATTCGCCGGTCGCCCGGGACACGAGGGACACGTAGGAGCCGGTGGTGGAGACCGACCACTGCTGGGCGGTGGCCGCGGCGGAGGCGGAGCAGTTCTCCTGCGTGACGGTGCTCGCGTTCTCCTGGAGGCACAACGAACTGTTGCGCACGACGAGTTGGTGGTATCCGTTCCCGACCGGCTTGAACCAGAACCGCTGGTTGCCGCCGCCGTTGCAGTCGTACTGCTTGATCTGGGCGCCCTGCCACAGCGACTGGCTCGTCACGTCGGCGCACTTCCCGCTGTGCCGGGCGATGAGCGTGTGGTACGTGGCGGAGGTCCCGGTGACCGTTCCGGCAGCCGTGTCGACGGTGATCTCGGGCGACCAGGACAGGGACATCGAGGTGGAGGACGGGAAGGTCAACGGCAGCCACACGTACCGGGAGTCGTTGACCCTGCCGCCGAAGGAGTTGCCCCAGCGGTCCCCGAGGTACAGGTAGGACGTGCCCGAGGATCCCTGTACCGGCAGGACGAACGCGGTCTGCGATCCGTAGGCGGTGGCGTCCCCCACGGTGCGCATCGACGACCAGGGACCGGCGAGGCTGGTGGCGGTTGCGTACTGCTGCTGGTTGGGGTTCCAGCCGGTGGCGCCGGAGGTCAGCATGAAGTACACGCCGCCCCGCTTGAACAGGGCCGGCGCCTCACGGTGGCCGCCGGGCCACGGGTTGGCCACCAGGCTCGCGATGCCGGTGTGGTCGGCGGTCAGCCGGTAGAGGTGCAGGTCGTAGTTCTCGCGGGCGGCCGAGATCATGTAACCGGTGCCGTCGGTGTCGGTGAAGACGGTGAGGTCGCGGGACATGTGCTGTCCCAGCGGGCGGAAGCTGCCCCGCCACTCGTAGTCGCCGTCCACGGTGTCGGAGACGGCGACGGCGGCGCGGGCCTCGCTGTAGTCGGAGCCGTTCTCCTTGTGCATCCACATCACGAACGTGCCGGTGGCCGCGTTGTACATGACCTTGGGCCGCTCGATGTTGGCGGTGGCGAGTTCCGGGTCGCTGGCCTCGGTGAGGACGTGGTTGCGGAACTCCCAGTTCTTCAGGTCGGTCGAACGGTAGGCGTCGACGTACCGGAAGGTGTTGTCGTCGTTGCGGTGCTCGCCGAACCAGTAGTAGTACGCGCCGACCTTGATGATCCCGCCGCCGTGGGCGTGCACGGGGTTTCCGGTGACGTCGGTGAACTGGACGCCGTTGCCGATCGTCTGCGGTGCGGCCTGCGCGGGCCCGGCGGTGACGAGGGCGCCGGCGAGGGCGAGGCAGAAGGTGAGCAGAACCGCGTACAGGCGTCTCATGTCACGCCCCCGTGCCACGGGTCGTTCCGGTTCCGTCGGCCACGGGAATGCCGAAGTCCGGGGTGCCGTCCGGTTTCCAGCGGAGGGTCTGGACGCGGGTGTGGCGGTTCGGGTCGTTGAGCGGGTCCCCGTCGATTTCCTTGTACTGCCGGGCGTGGTAGACGAGGACGTCGCTGCGGCCGTCCTCGGCGACGGTGAAGCAGCCGTGCCCGGGACCGTACTGCCGGGTCGTGCCGTTGCTGGTGAAGACGGGGACGGGCGACTTGGACCAGCTCGCGGTGTCCATGAGGTCGCTGTCGGCGGGAGCGGTCAGCAGGCCCATGCAGTAGTTGGCGTCGGTGGCGCTGGCCGAGTACGTCATGAACACCCGGCCGCCCCGCTGGATCACGTACGGCCCCTCGTTGACCCTGAAGCCGATGCGCTCCCAGGCGTACTCCGGTGTGGAGAGCCGTATTTGGGGCCCGGTCAGGGTCCAGGGGTCGGCCATCTCGGAGAGCCAGATGGCGGTGTTGTTGTCCATGCCGGGCTCGTGCTGCGCCCAGGAGAGGTAGCGGGTGCCGCGGTGGGTGAAGGTGGTGGCGTCCAGGGAGAAGGTCTCCCAGGCGGTCCTGATCCGCCCCTTCTCGACCCAGGTGCCCCGGAGGGGGTCGGGGTGGGCGTTCTCCAGCACCCAGATGCGGATGGCCCACACGTCCTCGGCGGGCGCGGCGGCGAAGTAGACGTACCACTTGCCGGCGACCCGGTGCATCTCCGGCGCCCAGATGTGGGCGCCCATGTCACCGGTGGGGTGCGCCCGCCAGATCACGGACTCGGCGGCGCTTCCGAGCCCGTTCAGGGTGCGGGAGCGGCGCAGGACGATCCGGTCGTACTCGGGCGCGGTGGCGGTGAAGTAGTAGAAGCCGTCGGTGTGCCGGGTGATGTGCGGGTCGGCGCGGTTGCGGACCAACGGGTTCACGTAGGGGGCCGCCGCTTTCGGCCCGTCGGCGGGGGTGGCGGGAGCGGCGGCCCCCTACGTGAA
>NZ_LIQT01000654.1 GCF_001418415.1 Streptomyces hirsutus | reverse complement strand
CCGCGGCGTCGCAGGCGCGCCGGCTGAAGGGGCCGGACGAGCTGGAGATCGTGGCGTTCGAGCGCGGACGCTTCACGTCCTTCTCGGCCTGCGGCATCCCCTACTGGGTGGCCGGGGACGTCGCCGAACGCGACGAGCTGATCGCCCGCACACCCGAGGAGCACCGCGCGCGCCACATCGACCTNNCGACCCCGGCCGGGGTCGGGTGCGCGCGCGGGACCTCGATTCCGGCGCCGAGTCCTGGACGTCGTACGACAAGCTCGTGATCGCGACCGGCGCGCGGCCGATCCGCCCGGAACTGCCCGGCATGGACGCCGACGGTGTGCACGGGGTGCAGACCCTGGAGGACGGTCAGGCCCTGCTCGACACGCTGGCGCGCACGACCGGCCGCCGCGCGGTGGTGGTCGGGGCGGGGTACATCGGTGTGGAGATGGCCGAGGCGATGATCAAACGCGGCTACGAGGTGACCGTCGTCAACCGCGGCCGGGAGCCCATGGCGACCCTCGACCCCGACATGGGACGTCTGGTGCACAGGGCGATGGAGGGTCTGGGCATCACCATGGTGAACGACACCGAGGTCACCGGACTGCTCACCGGGGACGACGGCGGGGTACGGGCCGTGGCCACGGCGGACGCCGAGTACCCGGCGGACGTGGTGGTGCTCGGCATCGGGGTCCGGCCGGAGACGGGCCTGGCGCGGGCGGCGGGACTGCCCCTGGGGGAGCACGGCGGACTGCTCACCGACCGGTCGATGCGGGTCCGCGGGTACGAGAACATCTGGGCCGGCGGCGACTGCGTGGAGGTGCTCGACCTGGTCTCCGGCCAGGAGCGGCACATCGCGCTCGGCACGCACGCCAACAAGCACGGCCAGATCATCGGCGCGAACGTCGGCGGCGACTACGCCACCTTCCCGGGCGTGGTCGGTACCGCGGTCAGCAAGGTCTGCGACCTGGAGATCGCGCGCACCGGTCTGCGGGAGAAGGACGCCCACCGCGCGGGGCTGCGGTTCGAGACGGTCACCATCGAGTCGACCAGCCGCGCGGGCTACTACCCGAACGCCTCCCCCATGACGGTGAAGATGCTCGCCGAACTGCGCACGGGCCGCCTGCTCGGGGTCCAGATCGTCGGCCGGGAGGGCGCGGGCAAACGCGTCGACATCGCGGCGGTCGCCCTCACCGCAGGGATGACGGTGGAGCAGATGACGATGCTGGACCTGGGCTACGCCCCGCCGTTCTCCCCCACCTGGGACCCGGTCCTGGTGGCGGCCCGCAAGGCCACCACGAAGATCCGCGCCACGGCGGGACGGCCGTCGCCGCGTATGTCCTGACAGCCGTCCGGTCTACGCGGTCCCGTTGATCCGTTCGATCGCCTGCCGCGCCTGCTCCGCCGGAGGCCGCGCATGGTCCGTCGCGGGCCGGGGCGGCAGGGACGACACGGAGGCACTGGTGCCGCCGGTACCGATGGAGGCGCCGGTGCTGCCGGTACCGACGGAGGCACTGGTGCTGCCGGTACCGGCGAGACCGGCCGCACCGGTGCCTCCCGCGCTCACGGCAGCCGGCGGTTGCTCCCCCGTCGGCTTCGCGTGCGCGGCGGTGGCCCGCGCCGAGCGCAGGCGGTGGCTCACCGCCTCGTCCAGCGTCACCGGCCGCTGCATCCGGGAAGCGAGCCGCCCCGCCTCCTGGCCGAGCCGGGCGACGTCCTCCCAGGAGAGGCGCACCACGAGCGTGAGTTCCGCCTCTCCGTCGGGCAGCGCCTGCATCGCAGTGGTCACTCGGTCGTTCATGGCCCGTTCCTCACGTCGGCCCCGCGGCCCCTTCCCCGCGCCGCAGGCAGTTGGGAAGGGATACGCGGGGCCGGACGGCGGTGTTCAGCGGAGCGGCGGATTCACCGGCGGCGGCAAGGGCACAAGTGGGACGTGGTCATCCCCGTTCATGACGTGAATCCGGCACGGCGCACCCCGTGGGTCACCTACGCGCTGCTCGCCGCGAACTTCGTCGTCTTCGTGTTCTTCACGCCCGGTGTCGTCGGCTCCCTGACGGGCGGCGGGAGCAGTCTCGCGGAACTGTGCGATCTCCAGGCGTTCCTGGACCGGTACGCGGCCGTGCCGCAGGAGCTGATCCACCACCGGATGCCGCGCCTGGTGCCCACGGGCGGGACGGGGGT
>NZ_LIQT01000653.1 GCF_001418415.1 Streptomyces hirsutus | reverse complement strand
CTGCCCGTGCTGAAGGCCGCCGACCAGCCGGGACAGGGCGGCCTTCAGCACGGGCAGCGTGGAGGTGAGGGGCGCGGTGGGAGCCGCGTGCAGCGGGACGTGGAAGTGGGCGCGCCAGGGCGCCCCGTCGGGCAGGGTGTCGCCGGCCAGGGCCTCGTCGAGGTCGTCGGTGCCGCGCAGTCCGGCGGCGGTGGACGTGCGGGTCTGGTGCAGGAAGCGGGGCTCGGCGAAGGCGCGCAGGGCCTCGCGGACCTCGGGCAGATGGGGCTGCTCGGCGTGCAGGGCGGCGGAGAGCTGGGACTTGACCACGGGGATGCCTGCCCGGACGAGGTCGTCCAGGGCCGTGTGCGGGTCCTCGAAGGACGTGGCGAGGTGGCAGGTGTCGACGCAGATGCCGATGCGGTCGTGGCCGATCGCGGTGAGCGGTCCGATGGCGTCGTGGGTGGTTTCGACGACGCAGCCGGGTTCCGGCTCCAGGGCGATGCGGATCGAGCGCCCGGTCAGCTCCTGGAGTGCGTCGAGACGTTCGGCGAGGGTGCGCAGGGCGGTGCGGGAGGCTTCGGCGCGCTCCGTGTCGTGGGCGGTGCGCCAGGCCAGCGGCAGGGTGGAGATGCTGCCGTCGGGAACGTCGTCGGGGAGCAGTCCGGCGAGGAGGCGGGCCAGCGAGGTGGTGTACTCCAGGCGTTCGGGGTCGGCCCAGTCCGGTTTGTAGACGCGGTACTTGACCTTCTCGGCGCCGAATCCCTCGTAGGGGAAGCCGTTGAGGGTGACGACCTCAAGGCCGCGCCGGTCGAGTTCGCAGCGCAGGCCGCGCAGGGCGGACGGGTCGGTGACGAGGGCGTGGGCGGCGCCCTTGGCGAGCCACAGGCCGATGCCGAGCCGGTCGCGGCCGAGCCGGCGGCGGACGGGTTCGCAGTGGTCCCGCAGCTGGGCGAGGACACCGTCGAGGGTCTCGGCGGGGTGCACGTTGGTGCAGTAGGCGAGATGGACGGTGGACCCGTCGGGGTGGCGGAAGCGCATGGCTCACGCCTCCGCGGCCGTGACGCCGGCCGTCCGCGGGGGCTCGTCCCTCGGTACGCCGCGCTGGATGGAGTTGCCCTCGTGGGTGGCCTCGGGGGCGGTGACGTCGAGGGTGAGCCGGCCGCTGAGTCCGTAGAAGGCGACGGGGTTGCGCCACAGGACCCGGTCGACGTCGTCCTCGGTGAAGCCTTCGGCGAGCATCAGGTCGGCGACCTTGCGGGTCTTGAGCGGGTCGCTCTTGCCCCAGTCGGCGGCGGAGTTCACCAGGACCCGCTCGGGGCCGTGGGAGCGCAGGATCGCGACCATCCGTTCCTCGTCCATCTTGGTGTCGGGATAGACGGAGAAGCCGAGCCAGCAGCCGCTGTCCTTGGCCTCCTTGACGGTGGTCTCGTTGAGATGGTCGACCAGGACGTGCTCCGTGGGCAGCGCGGACTCCCGTACGACGTCGAGGGTGCGGCGCAGTCCGGTGAGCTTGTCGCGGTGCGGTGTGTGCACCAGGGCGGGCAGGCCGTGGTCGGCGGCGAGCTGGAGCTGGACGGCGAGCGCGGTGTCCTCCGCGGGCGTCATGGAGTCGTAGCCGATCTCGCCGACGGCCACGACGTTGTCCTTGACGAGATACCGGGGCAGCAGGTCGAGGACGGGCGTGCAGCGCGGGTCGTTCGCCTCCTTGGGGTTGAGGGCGATGGTGCAGTGGTGGGCGATGCCGTACTGGGCGGCGCGGAAGGGTTCCCAGCCGAGGAGGGAGTCGAAGTAGTCGACGAAGGAGGCGGGCGAGGTGCGGGGCTGGCCGAGCCAGAAGGCGGGTTCGACGACGGCGCGGACGCCCGCCCCGTACATGGCCTCGTAGTCGTCGGTGGTCCGCGACGTCATGTGGATGTGGGGGTCGAAGAGGCGCATCAGGACTCCTTGCCGTGGGGGTCGTCCGTGGTGTGACTCGGGGTGGAGGAGGCGGAGGCTGTCCCGGCGGGGGCCAGGGCCAGGGTCCGTACGCGGTGCAGGTCCTCCGGGACGGGGCGGCCGGCGGCGGCGCGCTCGTCGGCGTAGTCGCCGAGCATGCGGGCGAGTTCGCCGTCGCCGCGGGCCCGCCGGGCCAGGTCCGCCACCCGGTCCAGGGCGACGCCGGTGAACAGGCACTTCAGTACGGCGTGCCGCCAGGCGTGGGCGTCGAGGTGCCGGGCGCAGTACGGGCCGACGGCGGCGGCGACGAGCCGGGTGTCGTTGGTGCGCAGGGCGTCCTCGACGAGCGGGCGGGCGTCGGAGCCGGGCACGAGGTGGGGCAGGGCGTGCAGGACCGCCCGGCGTTCGTCGGCGGTGCCCTGGTCGTAGACCCGGGTCAGCGCCTCGGTGTCGGCGCGGGCCGTGTGCAGGATCAGGACGCGGACGGCGTCGGCGTGGGCTCCGCCGCAGCGGCGGCCGGCCTCGGCCAGGCGCAGCTCCCATACGGAGATGGGTCCGTGGGTGCCGGGGTGGGCGGCGGCCTCGTCGAGGGCCTGGTCCAGCCAGGCGCGGGCGGCGGCCCCGAGACCGGCGGAGAGGAGGCGGTGC
>NZ_LIQT01000652.1 GCF_001418415.1 Streptomyces hirsutus | reverse complement strand
TCCTGTTCGATGCGCCGGGCGTAGGCCGGTGCGGCGATGAGCGCCCGGCGGATCGAACAGGACGCGCACCCACGCGATGAGGCGGCCGATAAGGTCGGTCATGTCGTCAGCTCCGATCAGTGGATTCAGGATTCAGCTGGTGGCCACACCCCCGGACGGCTCCACCCGTCGCGGGGGTCTCGCGGCTACAGACTGTATCTAAAGCATTCTAGGCATGCTAGGGATTCTACGTATCGCGTGCAGCGCTAGGTATACGCATGCTGAACCGGTGATCGAATTCGCTCCCGACATTCCTCGCTGGCGCCAGGTGGCGGAGGTGGTGCGCCGTCGCATCGCTGACGGCACCTATCCACCGCGTACACGCGTTCCGTCCGTCGTGCAGCTCACGGCGGAGTTCGGGATCGCCAACGCGACGGCGCACAAGGTTCTCCGGGCGCTGCGCGAGGAAGGGCTGACCTACACCGAGCCCGGCCTCGGCTCCTTCGTCGCCGAGCGGTCGAAGACCGCAGGGGGCGAGCCCGACAAGTAGACGGGCCCGAGCTGCCGGAGCCTCGGGCGATGCCTCAGGGGACCGTCTCGCCCCGTATCAGCGGCCCGCACACCGGCTGGATGTCCTCGGGGAGGTCGTCCGGGCGGCACCAGCGGGCCTCCAGGATCTCGAAGGGATCGAGGCGCAGCTCGCCGCCCAGCAGCCGGGCCTCGTAGGCCACTTCCAGGCGGGTGCGGAAACCGCTGTTCAGCATCACGAGGCGGCCCGCCTCCACGTCGAGGCCGGTCTCCTCCTTCACCTCGCGCACCACGGTCTGCCGGAAGTCCTCGTCCTTGTGGGCGAAGCCGCTCGGCAGGCCCCACTGACGGCCCGGTGGCCACATCCGGTGCCGGAGCAGCAGCACCCTCCCCTCGTCGTCGCGCACGACGCCGGTCACCCCGACCACGAACTTGGCGTTCAGGAACCACATGAGGCGGCTCTGGACGGGGCGCAGGAGTCGCCAGAGACGGGCAATGAGTCGTCGCACGGGGCCTCGGGAGGTAGGAGCGGGGCGGACAGGGGCTTCCCTGGTGGGGACGGTACCCGTCCCGGTGCCCGCCCCTCACCCGCCGACACCTCCGACGCTTCCGGCACCCCTGCCGGGACCTCCCGGGCAGGACCTCTCCGTCCGCTGTCACCGGCTGCTGCTAGAACTGTGCGCACCTCAGCCCCAACCCCGAGGAGCCACCGTGGAGTTTCCGGCCGATGTGCCGCAACATCCTTCCTCCGTAAGCCACTTGGACAAGTTCTACGGTCTCCCCGTCCTGACCTTTCCGCAGGCGTCCTCCGCCGACCCCCTGCCGGCCGATCCCGCTTCCGTGGCGTGGCGTATGCAGTGCGGCATGTATACCGGGGACGAGGCTTCGGACGACTACTGGAACCGCTTCACCGAGATCGTGCCGCTGGAGCAGGTGCGCGCGCTCGTCATCGGCTCCGCGTGGTACGGATCCGACGGCTGGCCCGATGACGCGGTCGAGAAACTGGTCGGGCTGAGTTCCCGGCTGACCGGCCTGGAAGCGCTGTTCCTCGGGGACCTCGAATTCGAGGAGAGCGAGATCTCCTGGATCACACAGTCCGATGTCGCCCCCCTCCTGGAGGCGTATCCCCGGCTGCGGGAGCTCGGCGTGCGCGGCAGTGAGGACCTCGCGTTCCCCGCCGTCCGCCACGAAGGGCTGCGCACCCTGCGCTTCGAGACCGGCGGGCTGCCCGCCTCGGTCGTGCGCAACGTGGCCGCGTCCGATCTGCCGTCCCTGGAGTGCCTGGAGCTGTGGCTGGGCGACGAGAACTACGGCTGTGACACGACGGTGGAGGATCTCCGGCCGCTGCTCACCGGCGAGCGGCTGCCCTCCCTGCGCCATCTGGGGCTGCAGAACAGCCGGTTCCAGGACGAGATCGCGGCCGCCGTGGCCCATGCCCCGGTCGTGCCCCGGCTCGCATCCCTCAGGCTGTCGATGGGCGCGCTCGGCGACGAGGGCGCCGCGGCCCTGCTGAGCGGGCAGCCGCTCACCCACCTGCGCCTTCTCGACCTGCACCACCACTACCTGAGCGACGCCATGATGCTGCGGGTCTGGGACGCCCTCGAACCGGCGGGCGTACGGGTGGACCTGTCCGAACAGGAGAAGGACGACGAGATGGACGAGGGCACCCGCTACGTCGCCGTCGCCGAGTGACCTCCCCTTCCCGCCCCGCCCCTTCTCCGAAAGGCCGCCGTGCCGAACCCCCTGCTCCCCCTCGACGACCACGACCGGCGCATCGTCAGCCACGAGCTGAACGCCGAGGCCCCCTGGCTGGATCCCGAGGAACCCGTGACGCTGGGCCACGTCCTGCGCGCGGCGGCATCGCGGCACGGTGATCCCGGTGCGACCGGTTCCCGGCTCGCCGAGCTGGGGTACCGGGTCCCCTCCCCCGAAGAGCTGGCCTCGGTCACCGACGACGACCGGAAGATGATCAGCCGCGACATCGACGGTTCCGGGCCCTGGATCGGGCCCGGGAACGACGGTCACCTCAGGGGCCATGTCCTGGCGGCAGCCCTGCGGCTGAACCGGCCGCCCGCCGAGATCGCGGCCCGGCTCGTCGAACTGGGCCACCCGGCGCCCGCACCCGACAGCTTTCCGGAACGGGTGCTGGACGAAGACCGGGACCTGATCATCCACCGGGACAGGACCAGCCCCAGGCGCTGGATCGCCGACGACACCCTCGTGACACTCGGTCACGTCATCGCCGTCCTCCAGCACATGGGGAAACTGACCAGGGTCCCGCAGCAGACGGTGCTCGCGATCGCCGCGGTGTGCGAGCGTTTCACCCGGCTGGGCTACCGGGTCGCCCCCGGGGCGGCGGAGGTCACCGTCGACGACGTGGTACTGACCAGCGTAGGACTGGACGGGTGCACACCCTGGCTGCTGGACCCGGACGAGCCCGTCCCGCTCCACCACGTCCTGCGCTTCGCCCAGGCACACGACCGCGACCCCAACGAGGTCGTCGTGCGGCTCGGCCGGCTCGGATACCGCCGGCTGCCCGAGGGACCGCTGGCCGGTTCCGTGGACCGTGAGGAGGTCGGTCTTCTCGGGCACGGGGGGAACAGGAAGACCTGGCTCGCGCAGGAGGACCCGGCATGGTTCCCCCACCTCGTCGCGGTCGGCGTCGAAACCGGGAAGGCCCCCGCCGAGGTCGCGGACCGCCTGCGGGCACTCGGCTTCACCATCCCCGAGCAGGAGCTTCCGGCCGAGGTGTCGGAGAGTGACCTTCCGCTTGTCAGCGGCCGGGCCCTCACCGGGGCCGTGCCCTGGCTCTCGCGTACGGACCCGGTGCCGGCCGGCCACGTCTTGTACAACGCCCATGCCCAGGGAGTGAGCGCCGCGTCGGTCCTGGCCCGGCTGGCGAAGCTCGGCTACCCCAGCCTGCCCGACGTCCCCGACCGTCACGTCACCGAGGACGACCTGCGGCTCATCAGCGAACGCGGGGACGGCGCCGCGCCGGTGCTGGGGAACACCGTGCCCTACGGCCGCGTCCTGCGGGCCGCGGCAGTCTCGGACACCGGCCCGCGTGAGATCGCGGACCGCTACCGGGAACTGGGCTACACCGACGTCGTCCTCCCGGACGGTCCACTGCCCGAGTCCGTCACGGAACGCGACGCCGACCTGGTCACCACCGACACGGGCTGGCTGGCGCCGGACGAGGCGGTCCCGCTCCCGCACGTCGTGCGGCGGGCGCACGCCGAGGGCGTCGGCCCGGCCGGCATCGCGCGGCGGCTGCACGCCCTGGGGTTCCCCCAGGTGCCCGCCCCGCTGCCGGACACGCCGCATCCCGGCGACCTGGTCATGATCAGCAAGGATGCCAAACCGGACGGACCGCACATCCCGTCGACCGGTGTGCCGGAGGGCCATATCCGGCGCGCCGCCGACGCCGTGGGGGTGAACCCCCACGAGGTCGCTGTTCGGCTGGCCGTTCTCGGCTACCCCCTGGAGTTCACCCCGCATCCCGACGACGCGGTGATCGTCAGCGAGAACGCCGACGGCCGAGGACCCTGGCCGTGGTGGCCGGCCCTGGGGCGTGTTCTTCTCGCCGCGAAGGTCCTCGGCCGTACCCCGGAAGGGATCGTCGACCGCCGGAGGGAACTCGGTTACCGCGAGGAGGACCTGCCCGACGCGGGCGGTTTCGAGGAGCAGGACGTCCTCCTGCTCAGCGAGAACCTGGACGCCCGCGGGCCCTGGATCGGCTCGAGCCGCCACATATCGCTGCAGCGCGTACTGCGCGCCGCGCGGATCACCGGCCGCAGCCCCCAGCAGATCGGGGAACGCCTGACGCTGCTCGGCCGCGAGGTCCACGTTCCGCCGGCGCTCGACGTGCGCGACAACGACCTGCTGGAGGCCCTGCCCCGGTACGGCAAGCCGGTGAAGACCGAGCACGTCCTGGCCGCGGCGAGCAGGGCGGGCAGGAGCCCGGCCGAGGCGGCCGCCCGCCTGCGCGAACTGGACATCGAGGTCCCGGACCTGGACTACCCGACCAGGCGCCCCGCCGCCACCCCGCCCCGGCTCCCCTGACGGCGGCAGGTGCCCGGGGCCGACGTCACCGGGCCGGGGGAAGCGGAGTCGCGCGCAGACCGCCACCGGTGCTCCGGTGTGCTGAGCGGCTTGCCGTTCGGTGGGCGGGACCGAAGGACGGCGGAGGCCCCGGATGCGCTCGGTCCGCATGACGGACGAAGTTGACCCGGGCGGGACGAGGGACTCATCGTCAGGTACGTAGAAGCATCACGGTGCTGACCGAGGCCATACCCTGGATCGGAAAGTTCATCGCGAGGCACAGTTGCCGAGGGGCCCTCCGCCCTCTCCACCCAGCCCGAGGAAGGCACCGTGAAGACGTCCAGTGCTGCCAGTTCGTCCGCCCCGGCCGCCGTACCCGGGGCGGCTCCGGGACATGCGCCGGAGGCGGCGGGCGCCCCGCGCGGCCGGGGCTCCCTGGGGCCGGTCGGCCTGGTGCTCGCCGGGGGGATCTCCGTGCAGTTCGGCGGCGCCCTCGCGGTGACACTGATGCCGCGGGCCGGCGCGCTCGGGGTCGTGACGCTGCGGCTGCTGGTGGCCGCGGTCGTGCTGCTGGTGGTGTGCCGGCCCCGGCTGCGCGGGCACTCGCGCGCCGACTGGACCACGGTGATCGCCTTCGGCATCGCCCTGGCC
>NZ_LIQT01000651.1 GCF_001418415.1 Streptomyces hirsutus | reverse complement strand
TCGCCGCGCGCGGCGAGGAGCGTCTTCTCGACGGAGACCGGGTGCACGGTGTCGCCGTTGGCGAGGATCACGCCGTCCTTGAGGGCGTCACGGCCGCACCACAGGGAGTAGGCGTTGTTCCACTCCTCGGCCTTGTCGTTGTCGATGAGGGTGAGCTTGAGCCCGTACTTCTGTTCCAGGGCCGCCTGGCGCTCGTACACGGCCTCCTTGCGGTAGCCGACGATGACGGCGGCCTCGGTCAGGCCGATCTCGGCGAAGTTGCCGAGGGTGAGGTCCAGGACCGTCGGTTCGCCCTCTATACCCGCGGGCCCCACCGGCACCAGCGCCTTGGGCAGGGTGTCGGTGTAGGGACGCAGACGCCGTCCGGCGCCGGCCGCCAGCACGAGGCCGATCATGCGGGTTCTCCTTCATCGTGTACGGCGGGTGCGCCGCCCCGGTGGGCGGTCACCCAGAAGCGGATGCTCTCGAGGAGCACCAGCAGGGCCACGGCCACGGCGAGCACCGTGAGCGCGACGGCGAACTGCGAGGCGGTGAGCAGGGCGGCCAGGACGACGACCGCCAGGGTGCGGCCCTCGTGCCCTCCGATCGCCCGTACCAGCCAGGGCGGGGGCGCGCCCGCGTCGCCACGGATGCGGTAGACCGTGTCGTAGTGATGGTAGGCGACGGCGGCCACCAGACCGTAGGCGGCCGGAAGCGCTCCGTTCACCCCGGCGCCCGCCGCCAGGGCCAGGACGGTGCCGTACTCGGCGGCACGCAGGAACGGCGGGACCAGCCAGTCGAGGGAGCCCTTGAGAGGGCGGGCGACGGCCAGGGCGGAGGTCAGGACGTACAGGAGGGCGGCGAGGACGGGCCACGGTCCGCCGAAACCGGTCAGCGCGGCCGTGGCGACGACGGCGGCGCCGCCGAGCAGGGCGACGGCGGGGGCGGTGAACCCGGGCAGGCGCCGCGCGGTGGGCTTCAGCGCCCCGGCGAGGCGTTCGGCGAGCGGTCCGGTGTCGGCGAGGTCCGCGAGGGCGCGCGCCGCGCGGTCGGTCCTGCGGGCCTTGCGGGTGAGGGAGCGCAGGACACGGCCGGCCGTGGTGTACGTCGCCGCGAAGGCGCAGCCGATCAGCAGGGCGTAGAAGGTGATGCGGGGGGTCGTGAGGGCCGTGAGGACCGCGATCATCGCCCAGCGCTCGCCGATCGGGAGGACGATCATGCGGCGTGCCCAGACCGTCCAGCCGACGCTGTCGAGCTTGCTGGAGAGAGCGGCGGTGGGACTGGTGGCGGCGGTGCTGTCGGCGTTCGCCTCGTTGAAGGAGAAGTCCACGACGTGCCGGCAGGTCTGCAGGACCATCGCGCCGAGGGCGAGGGCCCATACGTCGTCGCCGCCGCGGGCCGCGCCGAGGGCGAGGCCCGCGTAGTAGGCGTACTCCTTGGCGCGGTCGAAGGTGGCGTCGAGCCAGGCGCCGAGGGTGGAGTACTGCAGGGAGTAGCGGGCGAGCTGGCCGTCGGTGCAGTCCAGCACGAAGGAGGCGAGGAGCAGGACACCGGCGGCGACGAAGCCCGCGCGGGTGCCGGTGGCGGCGCAGGCGGCCGCTATGAGCGCGGTGAACAGGGAGGCGGTGGTGACCTGGTTGGGGGTCAGTCCGCGCCGGGCGCACCAGCGGGCGAGGTAGCGGGAGTACGGGCTGATGCAGTAGGTGGTGAAGAAGCCGTCCCGGGCCTTGACGGCCGACTTCAGCCGGACGGCCTCGTCGTCCACCGCGGCGACGGCCTGCCGGGCCTCGTTGCGGGCCTGCGGGTCGTCGGGGACGGTGGCGACGAGGCTGCCGAGGTCGGGGCGGTGCGGGTCGCTTCCGTCGGCGCTCAGGGCGGCGACGATGCGGTCGGAGAGGTCGCCGGTGAGGGTGGTGCCGGCGGGCGCCGGGGCTCCGCCGGAGGCGGTCTCGCCGGCATCGCCGGTCACGGCTTCGGGGGCGGCGGGCTCGGTGGTGCCGGTGGCCTCGGCGACCTCGGCGGCGGGCTCGGAGACCGCGGTGTCCTCACCGGCCGTCGCGCGGTCCATCGCGAGGGACAGGGCCTGGCGCGCGGCCGGCTGGGCGGTGACGGCACCGGGGATCGCCGCGAGCGGGAAGCGGGGGTCGGTGAGGCCGAGGCGGAGCGCGTGCTCATGACCCACGAACCGGGCGTCGACGACGGCGACCCGTTGTCCGGCGGGCACCTCGGCGAGCAGGGTCCCGGCCGTCGCGGTGTCGGGCGCGATCCGCACGTCGAAGCCGAGGGAACGCAGGTCCGCCTCGATCGACGAACCCGGAACCGGCTGGCCGGTGAGGATGGCGGTCGACAACCGAATCTCACTCCCTGGATACCGACGCGTCCGCGCCGGTCGTGTACATGGTGGGGGCGGCCGTACGGGGCCTCCGAGCGGCATGTCGGCTGAGGTTAGCGGATGCCCCTGAACCCGCGTTCACCGCCCGTTCGGCGGTTGGATCGTTGTGGTTTCACCTGCGCCCCTGCCGCGATCATCATCGGGGATAGCGGGGCCGGCCCACAAACCGCCTACCCAGAAGGGGTATTGGGGCACATAGCGGGCATCGCCCCCGGTGTGGCTCCACCCGGTGCGGGCGGCACCTTCGGGGCGGGCCCGTCGCCGAGGAAGGTGGTCGCCCTGGACGCGTACGAGGCGGGCCGTGATCGAAGCCAGGGGCGGGCCACCGACCTCTGACCAGCGCAATGTCCGTATCGAGGTCCGCGGCCGGCCCGGGGAGGAACCGAGCGGGCGGCCCGGCCCACACCGTACCGCCGGGGAGGACGAGGGACCTCCCGCCCCCGCGCCGGACACCACGAGGGCGGGCGCCCCACGCTCCCCGCGGCGGAGGCGCGCGCGGCGAGCCCGGTGCGGGCCCCCTGTGGATCTCGTCACGGAGGCCACGCTCCGCACCCCGGCGCGTGCGCACGGTGAGGCCGGCCCGGCGCCCGACGGCGCCCGTGTCCGCACCCGGGAGCACTCGTGCCCGTGCCCGCCGGCATCGCCGACCGGGTCACCCGGAAGGCCCGCGCACCGCCCCGACAGGCCTTGACCTGCGAACCGTTTTCGCAGGTCAAGGCACATGACAACGGTGTTCAGTGCCGCGTTGCCCCCTACCCCCCTCCCGTAGTTCACTGTGATCCGGACGAGTCATGGAGGGACGGCTTTCATGGGGGCTGGGCACGATCACGGGCACGCGCACGGCGCGCACCCCGGCGGTACGGCGAGCGCGGCGTACCGCGGCAGGCTGCGGGCGGCGCTGGCGATCACGCTCGGTGTCATGGTCGTCGAGATCATCGGCGGTCTGCTGGCCGACTCGCTCGCCCTCGTCGCCGACGCGGCGCACATGGCGACGGACGCGCTGGGACTCGGCATGGCTCTGCTGGCGATCCACTTCGCGAACCGCCCGCCGAGCGCGCACCGCACCTTCGGCTACGCCCGCGCGGAGATACTCGCGGCGCTCGCGAACTGCCTGCTGCTGCTCGGGGTGGGCGGCTACGTGCTGTACGAGGCGATCCAGCGGTTCATCGCACCGGCCCCCACCGAGGGCGGGCTGACGCTGGTCTTCGGCGCGATCGGCCTGGTCGCCAACCTGGTGTCGCTGACGCTGCTGATGCGCGGGCAGAAGGAGAGCCTGAACGTGCGCGGGGCGTTCCTGGAGGTGGCCGCCGACGCGTTCGGCTCGGTCGCGGTGATCGTCTCGGCGCTGGTCGTCGTGGCGACCGGCTGGACGGCCGCCGACCCGATCGCCTCCCTCGTGATCGCCGTGCTGATCGTGCCCCGCGCCTTCAGGCTGCTGCGCGAGACCCTGGACGTCCTGCTGGAGGCGGCGCCCAAGGACGTGGACATGGCCCAGGTGCGGGCGCACATCCTGGGCACGCAGGGCGTCGAGGACGTGCACGATCTGCACGCCTGGACCATCACCTCGGGCATGCCGGTGCTCTCCGCGCACGTGGTCGTCAGCTCCGAGGTGCTCAGCGCCATCGGGTACGAGAAGATGCTGCACGAGCTGCAGGACTGCCTGGGCGACCACTTCGACGTGCAGCACTGCACCTTCCAGCTGGAACCGCGCGGTCACGCGGAGCACGAGGCACGGCTCTGCCACTGAGACGGCCCCCGGCCGCGGGGGCCGTCCGAGCGGCGTGACGTGGCGCCGCGCCGTGACGTCTCGTGACCTGACGTGACGGGGGCGCGTGCGGGGTGCGGCCGGGGCGGGAGGCGCCACTGGGGCGTGAGGCCGGTGTTCATGCGCCGGGAGGAGCATCCTTCCGCCCCCGCACC
>NZ_LIQT01000650.1 GCF_001418415.1 Streptomyces hirsutus | reverse complement strand
CACCTCCTCCGTCCTGGATCTCGCGCCCGTCCTACCGGTCGTCGTGGTCGAGGACGCCGCCGACGCCGTGCCGCTGGCGCGGGCGCTGGTCGCCGGTGGGCTGCCCGCGATCGAGGTGACCCTGCGGACGCCCGCCGCGCTGGACGCCCTCCGCGCGATCGCCGCCGAGGTGCCGGACGCGGTCGTGGGAGCGGGCACGGTGATCACGCCGGGGCAGGTGCACGAGGTGGTGGCTGCCGGGGCGCGGTTCCTGGTCAGTCCGGGCTGGACCGACGTCCTGCTGGAGTCGATGCGGGCGTCCGGGGTGCCGTTCCTGCCGGGGGTGTCGACGGTCTCGGAGGTCGTGGCGCTGCTGGAACGCGGGGTGCGGGAGATGAAGTTCTTCCCGGCGCAGGCCGCGGGCGGCACGGCGTACCTCAAGGCGATCGCCGGGCCGCTTCCGCAGGCCCGCTTCTGTCCGACCGGAGGGATCGGCCCGGACTCCGCGCCGGACTATCTCGCACTGGAGAACGTCGCCTGTGTCGGCGGGAGTTGGATGCTCCCGGCGGACGCGGTGGCGGCGCGCGACTGGGCGCGGATCGAGCGGCTGGCCCGCGCGGCGGCGGGGCTCAGCGCAGGTGGGACGTCTCGTTGAACAGCCGGACACTGGCGTTGCCGTCGGCGTAGTACGCCACCGCCGAGAGCGAGGCCGCCGACAGTTCCATCCGGAACAGGGACTCGGGCGGGGCGCCCAGGGCGAGCCGTATCAAGGTCTTGATCGGTGTCACGTGGGTGACGAGCAGGACCGTGCGGCCGGCGTACGCGGCGGTGAGCTCGTCCCGGGTGGCGGCGACCCTGGTCGCGGTGTCCGCGAAACTCTCGCCGCCGCCGGTGGGCTCGGCGTCCGGTGAGGAGAGCCAGGCGTTCAGGTCGTCGGGGTGGCGTTCGCGCACCTCGGCGAAGGTGAGGCCCTCCCACGCGCCGAAGTCGGTCTCGCGCAGTCCCTCCTCCACGCTCACCTCCAGGCCGAGCCGGGCGGCGACGATGCCGGCGGTCTCGCGGGTGCGGGCGAGGGGGGAGGCGACGACGGCCTGCACGGTGCCGCGCCGGGCGAGCACCGCGGCGGTCCTCTCGGCCTGCTCGCGGCCGGCGGCGGAGAGGGAGGGGTCGCTGCCGCCGCTGCCGGAGAACCGCTTCTGCGGGGTGAGCGGCGTCTCGCCGTGCCGGAGGAGTACGAAGGTGGCCGGCGGCCCCATGTCGGCGGGCGCCCAGCCCGAGGAGGGAGTGGTGGCCGACGCCTGACCACGGGCGGCGGCCGTCTCGGTGCCGGGAGTGGCCACGGCCTGCGCGGCCCGCACGTCGTCGGCGGCCTTTCCGGCGGGAGTGCTGCCGGCCTCGGCACGGGAGACCATGGCGTCGGCGCCCCCCGCGGACAGCTCGGACGGCCCGGACGGCTCAGGTGTCACGGGCCGGGCGGCCGGGGTGTCCAGCGCCGCGCGCGAAGCCGACGCGCTCCACGGTTCGCCCCGCTGCCCCGCGTCCATCGCCTCGTTCGCCAGGCGGTCCGCGTGCTTGTTCCGCTCGCGCGGAATCCACTCGTACGTGACCCGGTCCGGCGGGAAGACGCGTGCCGCCTCGGCCGCCAGCGGCTTCATGGCGGGGTGCTTGATCTTCCAGCGGCCCGACATCTGCTCGACGACGAGTTTGGAGTCCATCCGGACGTGGACCGTGGCCTGCGGGTCCAGCTCGCGGGCGGCCCGCAGGCCGGCCAGCAGGCCCGAGTACTCGGCGACGTTGTTCGTGGTGGCGCCGAGGTACTCGGCCGCCTCCGCCAGCGTCTCCCCCGTCGCCGCGTCACTGACCACGGCCCCGTAGCCGGCGGGCCCCGGGTTGCCCCGCGATCCGCCGTCCGCCTCTACGATGAACTCCCGCACCGGAAAATCTCCTCGGATCTCCCTAGCTTCCTAGCTTCCTACAGCCCCGAATCCGACGTGCGGACCAGGATGCGGCGGCAGTTCTCGCAGCGCACCACGGTGTCGGGCGCGGCGTGGCGGATCTCGTTCAGCTCGGTGATGGCGAGTTCCTGGCGGCAGCCCTGGCAGCTGCGGGCGTACAGCTTCGCCGCGCCGATGCCGCCCTGCTGCTCGCGCAGCTTCTCGTACAGCTTGAGCAGGTCCGCGGGGACGGATGCGGCGACGACTCCGCGCTCCTTGGTGATCGTGGCCGTCTCGCCGTCGATCTCCGCGCAGGCCGCGTCCCGGCGGGCGGTCGCGTCGTCGATCCGCGACTGGACGGAGGTGACCCGCTCGGCCAGTTCACCGGCCCGCTCCTGCGCGGACTCACGGCGCTCCATGACCTCCAGGACGACGTCCTCGAGGTCGCCCTGGCGCTTGGCGAGGGAGGCGATCTCGCGCTGGAGGCTCTCCAGGTCCTTGGGTGAGGAGACGGCGCCGGAGTCGAGGCGCTTCTGGTCGCGGGCGGCGCGCTGGCGCACCTGGTCCACGTCCTGCTCGGCCTTGGTCTGCTCGCGGGCGCAGTCGCTCTCCTCGGTCTGCGCGGCCACGTGCAGGTCGCGCAGCTGGGTGAGGTCTCGGGTCAGCGACTCGATCTCGGCGTGCTCGGGGAGCGACTTCCGCTTGTGCGCGAGCTGCTGGAGGCGGACGTCGAGATCCTGGAGGTCGAGAAGTCGGATCTGGTCGGCGGGCTCGGCGTTCAGTTGGGGGCTCCAGAGGTATCGGTGTCGAAGGACGGCGCGTGGGCGGTCCAGGGGTCGGTGACCGTGGCGGAGACATGGACCCGCAGGCCCCATCCGTGGCGGTCGGAGATCGTGTCGAGCTGGGCCGCGGCCAGTTCGCACCAGGGCCACTCGGTGGCCCAGTGTGCCGCGTCGAGCAGCGCGGGGGGCCGGCCGGCGGCATGCTCCGCCGCGAACTCCGACGCCGGGTGGTGACGCAGGTCCGCGGTGAGGTAGGCCTCCACGCCGGCCGCCCGGACGTGGGCGAAGAGGCTGTCGCCGGAGCCGCCGCTGACCGCGACCGTGCGCACGAGCGCCTCGGGGTCGCCGGCGACGCGGATGCCCTGCGCGGTGCGGGGCAGGCGCTCGGCGGCGCGGGCGGCGAGCTCGCGGACGGTCAGCGGGTGGTCCAGTTCGCAGACGCGGCCGAGCCCGCGGCGGCCCTCGGGGTCCGTGGTGTCCGGCACCAGCGGCCGGACGACGCGCAGGTCCAGGGCGCCGGCCAGGGCGTCGCTCACACCGGGGTCGGCCCTGTCGGCGTTGGTGTGGGCGACGTGCAGCGCGATGCCGTTCCTGATGAGCGTGTGCACCACGCGGCCCTTGGAGGTCGTGGCCGCGACGGTGGTCGTGCCGCGCAGATAGAGCGGGTGGTGGGTGACGAGCAGGTCGGCGCCCAGTTGCACCGCCTCGTCGACGATCTCCTGGACGGGGTCCACCGCGAACAGGACCCGGCCGACCTCCTGGTCGGGGTCACCCGTGACGGTACCGACCGCGTCCCAGGACTCGGCCCGCTCGGCGGGCCACAGGATCTCCAGCGCGGTGATGACTTCAGACAGACGGGGCACATCGCAAGGCTACCTGCCCGTATGGCGCGGTAGTACCGGAGCGGGTACGGGAACCGCGCCCGCACCGGCCAGCACATACGCCTCCGCTTCCTCGGACGAATCGTTCCTGGAACACCCTTATGTGTGAAGCGGGGCCCGGTGGGTCTCCCGTCCGCGCGTACGAAAACTACGTTCGTCGCCGGAGGTGACCGAACGATGACGATGTGTGCGATCGAGCCTTCCACGGGCCGGGAGGTTCCGGATCCCGAGGTCTCGGGTCACGGGGTCTCGGGTCACGGGGACACCGGGCACGAGGAGAGGACGGCGGCTGCGGGGGCGCCGCCGCCACCGGGCTGTGTCCTCAGTGCCGACGGCTCCTACGGCGCGCGCCTCGCCCGCGAGGGCGACTCCCTGTTCCCGGAGCGCTGGACCCTGGACGGCCCCGAGCCCTACGCGGTGCCGCTGCGCGCCGGCCAGCCCGAGGAGCCCGGCACCGAGGTGCAGCCCATGAGCGACGGGCGGGTCCTCATCCGCCGGCTGGTGGACGGGAGGCACGCGTTCTCCCTGCTGTACCCGACCGGTCCCGGCACCGGCGAGGTGCCGCTCGGCGCGGTCGCGTGCCCGGACGGGGGGACCCGGCTGCGGCTCCTGCCGCCCGCACCGTGCGGGCGGCGGGCGTACGCCGTCGCCGTGGGCCCGCGGTCGACGGCCCTGTGGCTGGTGGCGGGCGGCGCCTTCGGGCCCGAGCACGTCGCCGAGATCCCGGGCCGCTGTTCGGGCGGGGTGTGGCTGGACCGCACCGGCCGGATGCTCTCCCTGGACCGGGAGGCCGGCGGGCGCACCAAGGCGGTCGTCGTGGACCTGGAGCGCGGGGGCGAGGTGTCGCCGTTGCTGCAGATCGCCGAGGAGAGCGACGACCGGGTCCTGCTCGCCGACCCGGACAGCGGCCTGCTGCTGATCCGCTCGGACGCGCCTTCGCCGGGACAGGGCCGGCTGGGCTGGGGGGTGCTGGGCAGCACGCTGCCGGTGCGCTTCCCCACGTGCCTGCGTCTGTCGGACTGCGCGGTCACGCCGTTCGCGGTCCAGCCCGGCCAGGCGCTGACGCCGGAGGGGTGCGCGGTGGCGCTGCGTGTGGACGGGCCGCTCGGCAGCTGGGTCGGGGTGTGGCGGCCGGCCCAGCGGCAGCTGCACCACCTCCCGGCACCCGAAGGGTGGTTGGCCGGCACCGGACTGTGGACGGCGGAGGGGGTGCTGCGCCTGCCGTGCGCCACCCCGGCGATGCCGTGCGGGGTGGCCGTGCTGAACCCGCCGGGGCCGAAACGGCGGTCGGAGCAAGACCGGGGGGAGGAGCGGAAGGAGAACCGGAAGGACTCCTCCGCGAGGCCCGAACAGCCTTCTCCGGAAGGGGAGTCCACGACTCCGGCCGAACCGGCCGCACCCCGTCCCGTCCCCCTGCAACAGGCGCCTCTGGGACGGCTTGTAACGAAGTAGTGGCGGTCGGCGTGGCCGTCTGGATTCGCCCCCTGGTCTCCCGGTTAAACTCGCCCGGCTGTAGGAAAGATCATGTTTACGGGGTGAGTTCCTTCCGATGAACGATGCGAGCACCAACCAGCCGCAGACCGCAAACGGCGGGCAGACCGCCGCTGGGCACGGCAAGCACCGCGGACCGGTGTCCTGGCAGGACACCACGACGGCCCCTCGCGGCCGCCACCGGAGGCCTGCCGAAGAGAACGAGCATGGGGAGAGGGCTGCCTGACGTCACGTCAGGTACGCACTCGGGCGCCAAGTCGACAGCTGAACGGCCCCGTTCGTCATGGACGAGCGGGGCCGTTCCGCGTCCCCGTCCGGGCCGCCGTGCACGACGAGCAGGTGCCGGACTGCCGGGTGCTGATCCTCGCCACGTCCGGCCGCCCCGGCCATCTGCAGCGGGCCATGGCCGCGGGAGCCGCCGGTTTCCTGGTCAGGGACGGTTCGGTGGACGAGCTGGCCTCGGCGATCCGCCGGGTGCTGACCGGAGAGACGGTGATCGACCCCGTCCTGGCCGCCGCGGCCCAGAGCGCGGGCCCTCCTCCCCTCACCCCCGAGGAGTACGCCTGCCTCCATGCCGCGGCGAACGGCACACCGCTCGCCGAGCTGGCCGTCCGGCTCCACCTCTCCGAGGCCGCCGCCACCGCCCGCCTCACCGGCGCCCTCGCCAAGACCGGCGCCTCCACCCCCGCGGAGGCTCTGCGCGAGGCCCGCGGACTGGGCTGGGTCTGAGCCGGCCGGTCAACCGGCCGGTCAACCGGATCCCCC
>NZ_LIQT01000065.1 GCF_001418415.1 Streptomyces hirsutus | reverse complement strand
ACGTCGGCGGGGAGGACAGGCTCGCCACGGTCGGCGCCGGCGGGGCCGGCGGAACACCCCCACGTCGGCGGGGAGGACGACGGAAACACCCGGCCGGTCCGCTGGTACCGCGGAACACCCCCACGTCGGCGGGGAGGACACGGTTGGCGTCTTCGAGGTTCTGGACGGTGCCGGAACACCCCCACGTCGGCGGGGAGGACTGGGACACCGTGCTGAAGCCGTTCTTCAGCGGCGGAACACCCCCACGTCGGCGGGGAGGACGCCTTCTCCCACGTCGCCCAGACCAGATAACACGGAACACCCCCACGTCGGCGGGGAGGACGTCTGTTCCTCACGCAGCTCGGTGCACTCTTCCGGAACACCCCCACGTCGGCGGGGAGGACGAGGGCGACGAGCGGAAGCGGGCGCACGAGGACGGAACACCCCCACGTCGGCGGGGAGGACAGGCCGCGGGCCCGGGCAACGTAGTCCTGGTACGGAACACCCCCACGTCGGCGGGGAGGACCCGTCGCGGTGACCGCCCACCCGGGCGCCCGCCTGGAACACCCCCACGTCGGCGGGGAGGACCAACCGCCCCGCTCACCCGGCCACCATCACACCGGAACACCCCCACGTCGGCGGGGAGGACCCCGGGTTGGCCGCGATCGTGGCGTCCCAGATCGGAACACCCCCACGTCGGCGGGGAGGACCCTTCCTGACCTGCACCTTAAGAGGGGGATTGCATTTCCTTTACCTTTGGTGCGGCGGTCATGCGGATCAGAGTAAGGCCGTCGAAGTCGACAGGGACCCGGCGGCGGGTTCCTGCGGTGCGGATGGCGTAGCCCTGTTCCGTGGCGGCGGGGTGGACAAGAACGGCGGCGCCGTTGCCCACGACTTCGGTGACGGCGTTCCAGAGTTCATCACGGACGCGGGCCGAGACGCTGCCGACGAAGATGCCGGGCACTACTTCGCTGGTCCATCGGCTGAGGGCGCCGCGCAGGTGGTCGGGGACCGCGGTGGTGGCGATGACGACCATGGAGGGCATCAGCCGCCTCCTTCGGCGTAGTTGACGCCTGCTGGGAGGACTCCGGCTTTGGGGTCCCAGAGGTGGACCATCCGCACGTCACGCCGTTCGGAGCGTTCCTCGTCAATGTCATCGTCGGCTGTGGTCGTGTGGGTGTGGGGCGGGGTCAGCAGGGACTGGACGTCCTGGACGATGCGGGGCAGGAGACGCAGGAGTCGGAGGTCTTCGCGGAAGCGGCGGCGGGCTTCCTGTTCGGGGTTGTCGGAGCTGTGGAGGGCGAAGGCGAGGGGGAGTGTGATGTCGGCTTTGTAAAGGTCGGCGATGTCGTAGATGAAGGCGTGCTGGGTGCCGGCGTGGACGTAGCCGAGGGCCGGGGAGAGTCCGAGAGCGAGCAGGGCGGCGTGGACGACGCCGTACAGGCAGGTGTTGGCGGCGGACAGGGCGAGGTTGACGGGGTCCTGGGTGTCCCATTGGTCGGGCCGGTAGTTGCGGCGGAAGCGTCCGATGCCGTGCTGCTGCGCGAGGATCTTGTAGAACGCCTTCATACGCTGGCCTTCCATACCGCGGAGCTGGTCCAGGGTGACGGATTCCGGTACGTCGGCGTCCTTGAAGCGCATCCGGTACATGCGAACGGCAACCTCAAGGCGCCGCGTCGGGTCGGCCCACGTCGCGACCTGTTGTTCGAGCCAGTGGGTGGTGAGGGAGTCCGGGAGGATGCCCGCGTAGGCACGGACGCCGCCCGCTCCGACGCAGACGACGCTGGTGCCGTGCCGGGCGAGGGTAGTCAGGGCCGGGGTGGTGATGGATACGCCCGGGCCGAGGAGCAGGCAGGACAGGGCGGCGGTGGGGATGTAGACGAGGTCGGTGCGGTGTTCGTCGATCTGGATCTGCGCGCACACTCCGGTGTCGTCCTGCACCACGCGGACCATGTCCAGGTAGAGGAAGGACAGGGAGTCCGCGACGCGGGGGAGCATAGCCAGGGTGGGGGCGGCGAGGCGTCTGCGCGCGTCGCCGCCCCGTCGTGGCGCGCTCACGTGGTTCTCACGGGTGCGAGGCTGAGCAGTCCCGCGCCGTACGGTTTGCCACGTCCGATGCCGTGGATGACGGCGTCTCGGAGAGCGTCGGGGTCGGTGACGGCGGCGGTGCCGTCGTAACGGAGCAGGCTGTGCCGCATGCGGGGGGCGTCTCGGCCACGGGGGCGGGCCGGCTCCATGCTGATGGGGGTCAGGACGTGAAGGTCGAGGCCAGCTTCGGCGGCCCGGCGGAGCCACCACTGGTCGGCGTCGGCGCCGGAGAGCGGCACGATCCGTCCTCGCGTCCCCTTCTCCTCCAGGGAGAGCCGCTCCCGTTTGGCGGGGTTGAGGACGATGCGGTAGCGGACGCCGAGTCCCTTGCGCAGTGCGGTGAACATCGGGGCGAGGCTCTTGACATCGGCCTGGCCGTATCCGGTGGGCAGGTGTGCCGGGTCGAGCCTGGCGGCCTGGACGAGGAGGGTGCTGGAGGTGTCGGTCTCGTCCAGGCGGTACAGCAGCCCGGCCTGGTGACGGGGGGCGTCGCCGAGGCCGTCGGGGACCATCCGCATGACGGTGCGGTGCATCTGGGTGGCGTCGCGCAGGTCCCGCTGCACGTCGCGGCTGTGCGGGTTGAGGCGGATGCGTGCGATCACCGGATGGTCGTTCATGCGCTTTCCTCGAGGTGGGCGTAGTCGATCAGGCGCTGCATCAGAGTCTCTGAGGGGCCTGCGAGGGAGCGGGGCACCAGTACCCGGGTGCGGTGGAGGCGGCGGCCGGTGTGGCTGCGGCCGTGCTGGGCGAAGCTCACCGGCACGTCGTTCACGTCGATGACGTCGACCGGTACAGGCTGTCCGGAAGTACTGGTGGACGGTGGCTGTTCCAGGAGGAATTCCACGGCGACCGTCCCGGCTTCCTGACCGTCGCCGTCCTTCGCCCGCGGTGCGGTGCGGCTGAGCGGCACCCGGGTGCGGAGTTCTTCCTCGGGGTCGTCGACGTGGCGGCGCAGGAGGAACGGCTCGTCGGGGACGCAGGAACGACGGCCCAGATAGGGCGCCCAGTGCGGGCGGCTCAGGGCATCCGCAAGGCGCTCGACGGTCTCGTCGGCTGCGGTGACGGCGACGACGAACACCGCGTCGGACAGGTAGTGGCGTCGGGTGATGACGGCGGCACCCTTGTTGCTGCCTCCGCTGGTGGCGGCGGTGCGGTCCTTGGGGAATCCGCCACCGACGGTGTGGTAGTCGACGAGCCGGACGCCCGGCCGGTCCACGCGCACGGTGAACCGCAGGTCCTGGTAGCGGTCCAGGCCCGCCTCATCGCGGCCGATTCCCTCGGCCGCAGCAAACATTCCGATCAGTGCGGAGCGGGTCGGGAAGGGCGCGGTGTCCCGCACCGGGGTGAACGCGGAGCGTTCACCCCAGGACTGCAGGGGGCCAGCCAAACGCAGCAGGAGCCCGCTCACTGCTGATCCTGCACAGCGGGCACAGCAGCATCGACGGCGGCATCGATCAGCTGGTCGAAGGAGTCGTGGGCGGTGCCGAGCCCAGCGTGCTTCTCCTTGGGGTTGATGACGGTGTGGCCGTGGAAGCGGCGGTTGCGGTTGCCGGTGAGGCGGTTGATGTTGCCGGCGTAGGCGTCGAGGGCCTGCCGGGAGGGCTGGGAGAAGCCGCCCTGCTGGTCGCCGGTGACGGGTGTCTCGAAGGCCGCGGCCAGAGAGAGCGGTCGGTGTTCACGCACGGCGAGGTAGGCCAGGTCCGGGACGGTGTGCGGGGCGGTGCTGTTCTTCTTGGCCTGCGGGAGGGAGAGCAGAAAGTGCTCGGCGAAGGAGCTGAGTACGGTCCGGACGGCCTTGACGTCGCCTTCCAGGTTCTTCAGCAGGTCGGCGACGTTGACGGTCGCGTACCGGTAGAAGACGCCGGCGCTGAACTCGGCGGTGTCGAGGTGACCACTGCCGGTCTCGGCCTCGCCCAGCCAGTCGTCGACGGCGGTGAAGTAGTCACGCTGCGGCTCGGCGGCGTGCGTGGTGAACGCGTGGGCGACCTGGGCCGCCCCGTCCACGTTGGCGTCCGGGAGCTCGGCGAGCATGCGACCCAGCAGGCTGATGGAGGCGGTGCGCCGCTTGAGGATCGCCTCGATCGTCTGGGGCGGCAGTACCTGGCCGGGCTTCTTCTTGTCCTGGGCCGCCTCCAGGGCCTGACGGTGCTCGGCGCACACGGCGGCCAGTTCGTCGATGGCCGCCTCCGGCAGGAACAGCAGCACCGAGGTGTGGCCGGCCGATTCCGTGCCGATGCCCTTCTTCCCGGCGCTCGCGGCGACCTGCGCTCCGGCGAACGCGGCCAGCTCGGTCGGCCAGCCGGCGCTCTCGAGGGCGCGCTGCACCTTCGCCGGCACCAGGCGGGTGCGGGCGGCCTTCTCCCCGAGATCCTGCTCGACGCCGAGCCGGATGACCCGCTTCCAGGACTGGCTGGAGACCCGGATGCGGGGAGCGTTGCCGTAGCGCACCTGCTTGGGGGAGCCGAGGTCGTCACGGTTGAGGTTGGCGGCGGGCACCGACTGCAGGGCGCTCAGGTCCAGGTAGAGAGTCATCGGTCGTTCTCCTCGGCAGAATCAAAGGGGGCGGGCTCGGTCGTGCCGCTGCTGGCGGTGCGGAAGTAGCTCTCGAGCCAGCGGGTGGCGATACGGTCGCGGCTGCGGTTCCACCGGGCAAGGTCCTCCAGGAGGACCGCCCAGTCGACCGCGATGCCGCCGACCAGGAGCTGGCGGACGAGGGCGGGCAGGCCCGGGTGGACGGCATCACTGCTCTGGCGGGCCATCAGGTGAAGAGCGCTTTCGGCAGAGTTCTCCTTCAGGACGCCCTGAGAGACGGCCTGGCCAAGCGAGGCGCCCAGGTTGGAACGCTCGTACCAGGAGACGGACGCGCTCTCGTCGGGCGTGGCGTCGCGGGCCGAGCGGGGACGTGCGGCGATCAGCGAGGCCACCGCGTAGTACGCCCGCCGAACATCGGCATGGTGCTGGTCGTCGTGGTCGCGCATCCACGGCACCAGGTAACGGTGCATGTAGTTGCACCGCTCCACCGGCAGCCCGAGCCCGCGCCGCAGGGCGGCACGGGCCTGCGTGGACTCGCACACCTGGTGCACGTAGGCGACGAACCGGTCCGAGATACGGACGGTCGAGGAGGTCGGCGGAACAGACACCGCCGGCACGGAATCGGTCATGAGACATCCCTGATGCGGGGAAGGGTGAGGTGACGAAGCGCCGACAGCGTCGGCGTGGGCGCAGCCGGGTGGGTTCAGTCGGATGCGGACGGCTGCAGCAGTGTGAGAAGGAGACCGCGGGCGCGGTGACGGGCGCGCGCCACCCGGATGTCCGCACGGTTGGCCTGGCCGATGGCCTCGTCGAGAGCGGCGAGGGCCGCGTCGACGAACGGCTTGTCGACCCGGTCTGTGATGCGGCCGGGCTCGGTAAGCTGCCAGAATTTCTTTTCGGCGGCCGGCCAGTAACGAGTCAGCGCGGCAGAAGCCCACGGACCGGGCTTGCGGGCATCCAGCTTGATCTTGGCCTTGGGCGACAGGTCTACACCCGCGTCGGTGGCGATCTTCCAGGCGATCCTCGCGGCGAAGTCCAGCCGGTCACCTGCCTTCTCCGCAGCAGCGTGGCAGCGCTTGACGTGATAGGCCATCTCCGCGTCGTTCTCCTCCTGCCACTGCAGGACCTGCGGACTCGTCGCCCGGAACCAGACGCTGTCCTTCTGCTGACCGTCCTGGTCGAAACCGTAGGCGCGCACCCTCAACCGTGGCAGCAGCGGCCTGGGCAGGTGCTCGAGAGCCGGAGGGCGCCGGGCGTCCTGCCGACTGTCCTTCAGCAGCAGCGAGTCGAGATCCCGCCACAGGGCCCTCGCCCCGTCGGCCTCCCGCGGCTGGAAGTCCCCGTCCTTGCGCCGGTCGAGGATCTGGTACGGATCACGCACCTTCTGCGGCGGCTCGTGCGTCGACCAGGTGATGTAGGCGTCGGTCACCGTCCGGCCGTCCTCGGACGGCACGAGCAACGCGGCATGACGGAACCGGCCGGTCAGCATCCGGCCCGGCCACGTGACCGGCGGCAAAGACTCCAGAGGGGCGTTGAGGTCCTCCTCCCACGGGCAAGCGTCCTGCGCCTCCCAGTCGACCTCGGCCTGAGGGCTCGGCACGGCCAGCACCAGCGTGCTGAACAGGTCGGGCCCCCAGGGAAAGTAGGAGACGGACTTGCGTAGCGGGGCCGCGTCACCGCTGCCCGCCCGCTCACCGGTGATCCGGCGGGGCGTGCACTGCCCGGACGGCCCGTAGTACAACTGCGCGATCAGATGCCAGGCGGCCTCGGCGGCCGGTACCGGCACGGGCGCGGTGTCGGTGAAATGCCCGAACAATACCGCCCCGTTGACGCCCGTGGGGCGGCCCATCACGAGCTTGTTCACCCCGGACGGGTTCGGCGTCCCCTTCGCGTCCACGCACTCCGCGCGCAGCCGCGGATCCTGGAGGAACGGCCGCTTGGGATGGAACAGGTCGAACCGGCCCGCCAGAGCTGCCCGGCCGAAGTACGCGTCCACCGCCTGCGGATCGAACCGGCCCGCCTTCAGCACACGCTCCCGCAGATCGAACCAGTCGTCGATGTCCTCCGCAACGTCCGGATCGTCGAGCCGGTCACCACCATCGGCAGCGATCCTCGCCGCGATCGGCGCCAGAATCCGCATCAAGCCCGCCGCTGCCGGCGGCACCGGCATCTCCAGGTCCTCGATCTCGTGCGCCCGCTTGAACAACTCGCACAAGCCCACGCACGCCGACCCCCCGGTCAGCAGACGCACCGGAACCCACGGCTCGACCCGCAGGTCGAATCCCCCACTCACGGCCATCCCCTCCAACAACCCTGGTCCATGACGCACCGGCACGGCA
Organism: Streptomyces hirsutus; assembly: GCF_001418415.1. GTDB lineage: Bacteria > Actinomycetota > Actinomycetes > Streptomycetales > Streptomycetaceae > Streptomyces > Streptomyces hirsutus. Next base: position 39,688 of record NZ_LIQT01000065.1, on the reverse strand, counting down.
AAGCCCCCAGCAGCCCTGCTCCGGCGTCGTATCGGCATTCAAGCAGCCACCACCGACAGCGGAGCCGTTTTCCGTCGAACGCAGCACCAGTACAGCACTCCCGGACAGTGCACGCAGCGTTTTTGAGAAGGTCGAAGACCAGGGAGGGTGCAGGAGGTACGGAGGGCGAGGGAGGGGAAGATCGACTTGCCCGCGTTGCCCTCAGTCGGCTACAACCATCGTCAACACGCCGACTGGGCAAGGGAATTAGTCGGCCCAACCATGAGGAGAACTATGCAGCCGGCTCTTCCCGTCCCGCGGACTGCCGCAGCGCCTTGGGTGCTTGTGGTCGCCGTCATCGTGATCGTGATCGGCATGCGTCCGGACCCGGCGACGGTCGGATCGTGCAGCGTCTTACTGCTGGGGGCCACTGAGGCATACCGCCGCCTCTCCCGGTAATCTCCAGGGAGGTGGCCCCTCGGCACTCTCTGAGGGCCACCTCCCTGCCGAAGCGGGGGTGTTTCAGTCGAGGGGCAGGGAGGTTGCCTCAGCCCTACGCCTTCCCCGCCGACGTGGGGGTGCCTGTTTTCGACAGGGTGAATGGGAGCCACTCGGACAGTGAGATCGGGAGCCACTGTTTGGGCATCGAAGTTGAGAGCCACCTGTCCCGACCGGGTACGACATGCCGCTTTTGGCGTAATGAGCCCTTTAGGCTAGTCAGCCGCGTCACTCTGTGCGGGTTGATCACGGTCGGTCAGGAACCCGTGCGTACAGATCGCGTGAGTGGGTCTTCGAGCGGATCTGCAAGGTGAGCCGGGTCTGTCCCAAGCCCCAAGGCCGAGGCCAGCCGCCTGGTGAGCGGCCCCTTGGAGAGGATCGCCCAGCGGGCGAAACCGGTTCTGCTGTGGTGAAAGGGAGCGGCTGTGGCGGACGGTGGGCGGCGGCCTGACAAGGCCATGGTGGACCGGTCGGAAGGGTTCGGTGAGCGGCTGCTGGGGGTGCTGCTGGACCGGGCGCACGAGATGCCGCCGCAGCTGATTGCCCCGCTGATCGCGGAAGAGGTGGCCAGGGTCGGTGGCCGCGACGTCTCGATCCTGCTGCAGGACTACGGCCAGCGGGTGCTGGTGCCGCTGGCGGGTAGGCGGCTGTTCGTCGGGGAGCCCGAGCCGATCGGTGACTCCCACGCCGGCACGGCTTTCCTGTATGCGACCCCTGTGGAGGTACCGCAGGCCGACGGCGTCCGGATGTACCTGCCGTTGCTGGACGGCAGCGACCAGGTGGGAGTGATGGCGCTCACCCTGAACACCGTCGATGACGACGACCGGCGACTGCTGCGCAGACTCGCCGGTCTGGTCGCCGACATGCTGGTCACCAAACACAGCTACACCGACCAGTTCTTCCAGACCCGACGGCGCGAGCCGATGAGCGTGGCCGCGGAGATCCAGTGGTCCCTGCTGCCGCCAGTGGCCATGTCCACCCCGCAGGTCGCGGTGGCCGGAATCCTCGAGCCCGCCTACAGCGTCGCCGGCGACAGCTTCGACTACGCCCTCAACGACGACATCCTGCACGTGGCCACGATCGACGCGATGGGCCACGGTCTGGACGCCGCCACCATGGCAACCGTCGCCATCGGCGCCTACCGCCACGCCAGACGCGCCGACGTCGGCCTGTCCGAGATCTACGCGTTCATGGACCGGGCCATCGCCGGGCAATTCGGGCCCGACCACTTCGTCACCGCGCAGATGATGCGCCTGAACGTTGCGACAGGCCACCTGCAACGGGTCAACGCGGGCCACCCGGCACCGCTGCTGATCCGCAACCACCAGGTCGTCCGGCAACTGGAGAGTGCGACCACCCTGCCGGTCGGCTTCGGCGGTGAACAGCCCCAGCTCAGCGAGCAGACGCTCCAGGTCGGCGACCGGGTGCTGTGCTTCACCGACGGCCTGATCGAGGAGCACGAAGCCGGCGGGAAGCAGTTCGGCGTGGAACAACTCATCGCCTGGGTCAACCGCATCGAGCACGCCGAGAAGGGAGTGCGGGCGGTGGTGCGCTCCCTCTCCCACGCCCTGATGGAGGAACGGGGCGGCACGACCAGCGACGACGCGACCCTCTTCCTGATCGAGTGGCGCGGGGGCGCCGCCGACCACCTTGCCACCCTGGAATGAGCCGATACCGCCCGACTGGTGGTGCGGCCGTTGGCGGGGAGATCTGGCATGTCACGCGAGAAAACCGCGAGGGATCTATCGTCAAGGTATGAGCGTGTTCATCAAGCTGGTGGAGAACCGGCCCCCCAAGGAATACGCGGAGCTGGCGGCTGCAGATATCTCCTACGACGACATCACCGAAGGTGATTCGCCCGCCACGTACGAGTACGACCTGCTTCCGAGCGGCGCATTGCGGATCCTCAGGGTGACCAAAGGCGAAGCCGCTGTCGTCGAATCGATCTACGCTCCCGGACTCTGGTTCCGTGTCCAGGGGCAGTGGCGCGGTAGTGCGGAATAGCAAGCACTCTGCCGGCGGCCGGGCGCTGCCGGCTGCTGAGCTCGGTCGTCGGTGCTTGAGGTCCGAGCAGAATGTGCTCATGCTTCGCGTCAGCCTGCGGAATCACGTCGGAAACTACCTGCAGGTGTACCGTGGATTGTGGGTTGCGCACTCTCACGTGTTGCGCCTGAAAGGACGGCCCCGGCGGTTTCACCGGGGCCGTTTTGAGGATCACGCTGAGCGTGCTGGCGCGGTCACACGGGCGCCATGGCCGCCCTCGGAGTCCCAGACCGCTTCTCGGGCTTGGTCGGCTTCTGTCACCATCCGTTGGAGTTCGGCCCTCTCCAGCAGGTCACTCGCTGTGTGGCTGCGCAGCGGGCCGGTAGCCGCGGTCATCAGCCAGGCGGCGATGGCCGGATCCGTCTGCGGCGGAATCACCAGCAGGTCCCAGCGGCTGACGGTGTAGGAGAGCAGCAACAGCTTGTGGGGGTCTTGCTCGGCCTTGAACCAGCCGACGCTCACCACGTGCCCGTCAACGGGCACCTTCCGTGGGATGACCGGCCAAAGGGTCGGGTTCACCGTGACATGGGTGATGCGCCCCCAAAGGGGATCCAGCACCGCTGTCAACGCAGGAAGTTCCGCCGCCAGGTCGCGGGAGCGGGGCCACCAGGCACCGTCCAGAAGAGCACCAGGGGTGTCCGTTGAGGCGAGCGTGAGACGCAGAGGCAGCGAAAAGGTCCGCTCCTCGACCGCCGACGTATACACAATGGTCGCGGTCATGACGCGGACCTGTCCCCGGGCCGGTGTACACCGGCCCGGTGTTGTGAATCGCCGAGAACGACAGGAGCTTAGAAACTCCTATGCGAAATGTCCTCGGTAATTTCAGGGTACTCCCGGATACAGCCCGCCGGGCGGTTTCAGGGTGACGGATATCAGGGCGTTTTGACGGGCCTTCGAACTTGAGCGGTGCACTCGGCTGGCGGTGCTGACCTGTCGTCACGATGGTGACAGTCGTGGTGGTTGTCGGCATCCGAATGCAGAGCATCCGTGGTCATACCTGATCATTTCTGTTCTCGACGCAGAACGATCACGCAGGAGCCACGGGCTTGGTCAACGATACGGCGTTGCTGCTCGACCTCGACGGGGTGTCCGTCGCACGTGTCGAGCGGCCCGAGGGCGGCAGACGCCGGTTCCATCGGTCACGGCGGACGAGTCAGCGCGGGCTTGTCCGGCTTGCGGGGCATTCGCCTCCCGGGTGAAGGGCTCGGCGGTGACCCGGCCCCGCGATCTTCCCTACGGGGACAGCGGCCTGGAGTTCTTGTGGCACAAGCGCCGCTGGTTCTGCCGTGAGCCGCGGTGTCCCCGGCGGTCGTTCACCGAGCAGATCGCCCAGATACCGGCCGGCGCGCGGCTGACCGGCCGGTTGCGTGGTGCGGCTGGGCGGCGCGTACGTGATGCATCTCCAGCGCACGACCATGATCAATCTCGGCGCTGCTTCCTGTACCTCAACTACTCACACCCGGAGCCAGCGGGGGGGGGAGAGATCGTCGGGCGGGCTCTGCGGGAGCGAACCACCTGAGCGCGGGCCCCCGCCCCGCCACCGGTTGCACAGAGTACAATTGCAGTCACCAGGACGTTTCACCGTTGGCAGCCGAGTCGGCGTCGCCCTAGACCAAACCGGTTCCGTCGAGAACCGAGACGGGCGGCACGCCATGTTGCCGAACCACAGCACTGCATTCGTATGGGGGCGCTCCCCCAGCCTCTTCCCGCAGCCGACGGCGCCCTCGGCAGTCCGGCTGACCCTGGACCCTACGCTGGCCCGCGCGGGAATGTTCGATGGCGCGTGGTGGCCGCATTCCCGCGATGTCCGCGCCGAGCTGCCCGGCCTCATCACCGCACTGAGCGCGCACCTCGGCGCGATCCTGCGCGTCGGGCTGGACCAGGACGCCTGGGACGACATCCCACGCAGCCTCACGATCGACGGCCGCGTCGTTCACATCGGCTGGTTCACCGCCAGCGATGACACGATGAGCGTGACCCGCGGGCTCAACGACCACTTCATGCTTCTCGTGGTTCCGCCGTGGGCCACCGCGCCAGCCGCGGCGGCGGCCATGGCGATGGCCGCGCGGACCGGCAACCGCATGCCGGCTGCGACGATCCTCGCCGCTACCGGCACCACCCCCGAAATCCCCGACGCGGTGCCCCTGCTGGCGGTCGACGCGGAGGGCCAGCGGATCCAGGAGGCCGAAGGCGGCGCCGCAGGCCCTGTTTAGCCCGCACCGGTCAGCCCGTCGGTGCGGAGCACCGCCGAGTTCGTCCCACCCCGCCTGGTCTCGGACCGCCAGTCGCCCGTCATCTGCACGACCCGGCTGACTTCACCGAGATGGACCTTCATCCCCTCCACCCCACAGCCCGTGAAGCTCTTGGCAGGTGCACGATGGATCTCACCGAACGGATACCAGTAGTGATCGCCGTGTGGCCGCCACCCTGGCCGCCACCCTGGCCGCCACCTTTGCCTCAGCCACCGCCGTGGCCTCAACCGCTACCGCGGGGGGAGAGATGGGCGAGGTTACCTCTCTGACACCAGCTACCAAGGAACCCACGCGTAGTTGATGGCAGCGTATGGCGCGGACCGCGGCGCCAGCGGTGCGTAGTTCTGTCACAGGGCAGCGTTGGAGGCATAGCGGTGCAGCGGAGCAACGGGGCTGCCGCACATCCGGCATTCGCGCGTCGAGCCATCACCGCCACAGCCAGAAATCACCCGATCGAGGTGGCTCTCAATCTCATTGCCGATCACGGACTTGCGTCGTGTCCATTCCCACCACGGATGGGGCAACGTGGCTCTCGACCTCAGTGCCGGAGTGGCTCCCATTCATCCTGCCGAAAACAGGGTGCCCAACTGGACTCGGTCACTTACGGACAAGCCCGAGGTCCTCATCCAGCCGCAGTGTCTTGCCGCCGACCTTCACCGCTTGCACACTCCCGCCCTGCACGGGCTGGCGAAGAACACGCAGTTCTCCGAGCATCGGGTGCTCCGTCCACGACTTCGGCGGGGCGACAGTGTCGGGATCCGCTTCCTTGAGCCAGTCGGCACGGACCGGAATGGTGCGGCGCATCACCTCCCGCACGGACGAGACCGGCATCTTGCCGTCCGACGCGGCCTGGGGAAGCAGTCGCTCACCCTCAGGGTCCAGGGTGACCCGGCCGTCCTCCTGGACATAGGCGCACAGCAGTCGCACCGAGTCGGCGCCGAGCCTGGTGGACACCTCCCACTCGTCCTCTCCACCGGGCAGATCGTGCAGGTCGTGCAGCGCGCGAACGCTCAACGCGCGCGTGACGGCGAGAAGGCCGGCCATGCTGCGTTCCGCCATCTCCTTGCCCTTGTGAGCCGTCCAGGCTTTCGCCTCGCTGCTACCCGGACTGTTCCAGTCGAAGTCCTCGTTGTTCCCGTGGACGGCTTCGACCAGGCCTTGCACGTCGCCCGGGATGGAGATGGTCCCGCCCCCGATTCCGGCCAGAGTGTGGGAGGTGGTGGTGAGGAGGTGCTCGGAATACACCTCGCCCCACTGCTGTGGGGTCTTCCCGCCGCCCACGATCGGGTCGAGCACGATAAGACGCGGCCCGCTCGCCCAGGCCGGGCGGCCGCGGCCGTCGGGGTAGCCGTGCCGGGCCCAGTGGTTCTCGTGCCGCCAGCACCGTCCGGCCCGCTGCAGCAGCAGGGACAGCGGAGCAAGGTCGCTGATGACGATGTCGGCGTCGAGGTCAAGTGACTGCTCGACGACCTGGGTGGCGACGACGATCCGGCGCAGCGGACGCGGGCCTTCCCGGCCCAGCCCTTCGGTGACCTCCCGCGTACGGGCCTCGCGTACGTCCCCGGGGAAACGGGCGTGCAGCAGTTGTACGCTTCCGCCCTGCTCGTGGGGGCGTTTGCCGAACCGTTCACGGAGTCTCAGGTAGGTGTCCTGCGCGTCTCCTACGGTGTTGCACACCACCAGGGCGGTGCCGTCCGCCCCCTCGCCCACCGGCTTCAGGAGCCGTTCGATCACCGCCAGCCGGTCCCGGGCACCACCGGAACCGTGGACGACCGGCTCCACCACGACACCGAGCTCCATGCCCCGCGCACGCGCCTGCTCATACTGGCGAGCAGGAGAAATCTGGGTCGCCCGGCCGCTCTCCCCGTCCACATACAGCCACCCGGGGTAGGGCGCCGGGAACGTCCGTCTGCTCAGGGCCCGCGTCTTGTGGCCGGCGCCCTGCAGGTACTCCTTGATCAGCCGGTCGCTGACCGACGCCGGCAACGTCGCCGACAACAGGACAACCGGCACGCCGTACGCCCCGAGCCAGTTCAGCAACCGGCCCAGCAACACCTGCATGTACGGGTCATAGGCGTGGGCCTCGTCGACGATGAACGTCTTCCCCGACAGGCCCAGCAACCGCAGCGCGTTGTGCCGCACCGGCAGTACCGCCATCAGGGCCTGGTCGATCGTGCCAACCGCGAACTGCGCGAGCAGCGGCCGCTTGGGCCCGCGCAGCCACCGCTGCGGCCGCATGTCCGCCTCCGCCCGCCGACTCCCCACCCCGGCCTCGTCACCGTCACAGGTCAGTACGCTCTGCGCGTCCAGGTCCTCGTCGGCGTAAGCACTGTTCAGCCAGGCCATACTGTGGACCAGCGTCAGCCCGGCATCCTCGCCGGACTGACGCAGCAACGCTTTCGCGACCCGCCCGTGCATCTGATCGCTGGTAGCCATCGTCGGCAGCAAAAACGCGTACCCCTGTGTGCCGAAGACCTCGGACAGAACCCGCTCGGCCTCCAGAGCCGTCTCGCTCTTACCGTCACCCGGAGCCGCGGTGACGAGGAAGATGCCCCCACGACGCCCCTCGCCCATCGCCTCCCGCAACTCGTCCATCACGGACCGCTGCAATGGATTCGGCTCGCCCTGAATGCCGTACGCCTCCGCGAACCCCTTGCGCTGCAACCACACCCGGGCCAACCCGGCCTCGGCCAGCAGACGGGGAGCGTCCTCCTGTGAACGCTTGAAATGATCCGCCAGCACCGGCTCGAGCCCCCGCTGGCGTTCCCGAAGATAGTCCTCCTGACTGACCAGCCAGTCCGCAAGAATGACCACCCCCGTCACCAGCACCGCGGCCGACGCCTTGAACACCCCCGGCGCCTGCGGCGCTCCCAGCGACTCATGCACCGTGGCTGCGTGCGCAGTCCTCTGCCGCGCCCAGGCGGCCCCGCCGAGAAACGCCGGAGCGATGCCGTCCTCGACGCGGTGAAAGCGTCCGTGATGACCGCCGATGACCTCGGCCAGCCGCTCTGCGACCCTCAGTTCTCCGTCAGCGGCAAAGCCCAGATCCGCCAGCACTTCCTTCGCACCCTGCAGGCCGGCCACGTCATGCCCGAACCGCTCCGCGCTCATCTTCATGCGGTCGCCGCCCAGCTCCGCGCTGAGGTACTGGCTGCCGTGCCAGGAGCAGAACTGAAACCCTGAGAGCTTGCCGATGTCATGCAGACCGGCACACAGCCCGACGACCGCCCTCGCACGTTCCAGCTCGCCCGCCAGTCCCATCCCGTCGGCGATCCGCAGACGCTGGTTCTCGGACAGGTAGGCATCCCAGAGGTGCAGCGCCATCGCGGCAGCGTCCAGGAGGTGCCGGATCAGCGGATACGGCGGCAGCCCCGGATCCAAACCTCTCGACTTCCCCCACACCGACTCATCCGGCGCTTCCCACTTCCCCGGCATCCTCGCCTCCTCACCCCAGCCAGCGGACCACGCCCCACTACTGGAGCCGGCATTCAACCACTCCCCACCGACAGCGCTGCAGTCGTCCGGCCCCGATATGGTGAAGACGTGCAGCTTCACCCGTCGCGACGCAGAGTCGCCCTCAATGCAAAGGAAGGGCAAAGCCCTTCTTGAGCCGCAGGTCAGGAAGGGTCCTCCCCACCGACGTGGGGGTGTTCCGGCGTACTGGGAATCCCTGTACACCACCACGACGTCCTCCCCACCGACGTGGGGGTGTTCCGGCCAAGGTTCGTGCCGACATCAACCAGCTCGAGTCCTCCCCACCGACCTGGGGGTGTTCCGGCATTCCCCGATGAGCCTCTTCCGCCGCACCCGTCCTCCCCACCGACGTGGGGGTGTTCCGTTCGGGGTGTACGCCCCGGCCGACCGCACCAGGTCCTCCCCACCGACGTGGGGGTGTTCCGGCAACGTGCCGGGCGTTGTGCCTGCGGCCGGAGTCCTCCCCACCGACGTGGGGGTGTTCCGTGGGCGAGGGCGATGTCGAGGTAGACGGCCTCGTCCTCCCCACCGACGTGGGGGTGTTCCGTCGGCAGCGGCCTGCAGTTCCAGGTGTTCGCTGTCCTCCCCACCGACGTGGGGGTGTTCCGCAGCCGCGCGTCTTCCGGATCACCCGCTGGGCGTCCTCCCCACCGACGTGGGGGTGTTCCGGCCGAGTGCGGGCCGTCCGGGACCGCGAGGGCGTCCTCCCCACCGACGTGGGGGTGTTCCGGACCACCTACCATGCGCATTTACGCGAAGTACGTCCTCCCCACCGACGTGGGGGTGTTCCGCGGGCCGGGAGCTTCGCGTTCTCCTCGATGGAGTCCTCCCCACCGACGTGGGGGTGTTCCGTCCTGTGGTCCAACACCCAGCTTGGCGACCAAGTCCTCCCCACCGACGTGGGGGTGTTCCGGAGACCTGACCATGCGCAGCGACGACATCCTCGTCCTCCCCACCGACGTGGGGGTGTTCCAGGAACGAGGAAGTCATGACGACACGGTTCGACGTCCTCCCCACCGACGTGGGGGTGTTCCGGCGTCGTACTTCTCGCGCAGGGCGTCCCTGGCGTCCTCCCCACCGACGTGGGGGTGTTCCGGCGAGCGACGGCGGGAACACCGTCCGGCAGTAGTCCTCCCCACCGACGTGGGGGTGTTCCGAGTGGATTGGCGACGCACGGCCGTTCTTCCAGGTCCTCCCCACCGACGTGGGGGTGTTCCGCCAGTGCCGTCGTTTCCCTCATGGATGAGATCGTCCTCCCCACCGACGTGGGGGTGTTCCGGTCCAGGGCCTCGCCATGTAGTCGTGGAAGTCGTCCTCCCCACCGACGTGGGGGTGTTCCGACCCGAACGCCGACCTGTGGCGCGTCGGAATGGTCCTCCCCACCGACGTGGGGGTGTTCCGGTGACAGCCGAGTACAAGACGGGCGGGACGTCGTCCTCCCCACCGACGTGGGGGTGTTCCGGCGGTCGCGTGATGCCCACCTGGCGTAACGAGGTCCTCCCCACCGACGTGGGGGTGTTCCGGCGGTCGCGTGATGCCCACCTGGCGTAACGAGGTCCTCCCCACCGACGTGGGGGTGTTCCGCCGAAGGGCGTGACATCGCGTTCGACAACTTCGTCCTCCCCACCGACGTGGGGGTGTTCCGCCCGGGGTTTTCGTTGCCGCGGCGCAGACGCAGTCCTCCCCACCGACGTGGGGGTGTTCCGGCGATCCTCCGGTCCACCGAGTGCGTCGTCACGTCCTCCCCACCGACGTGGGGGTGTTCCGGCGATCATCGAGACGATGAGGAGGCCGGGCAGGTCCTCCCCACCGACGTGGGGGTGTTCCGCGGCGCATCCCGTACGCCGTGGTGAACCCGGAGTCCTCCCCACCGACGTGGGGGTGTTCCGTGGTGGTGGCGGAGTCACTGGTACGAGGTGCTGTCCTCCCCACCGACGTGGGGGTGTTCCGCAGATCGACACCCGGTTCGGCTTCCGCGGCAAGTCCTCCCCACCGACGTGGGGGTGTTCCGCCGTCGCGCGCCCACTTCAGGTCCGAGCATCGGTCCTCCCCACCGACGTGGGGGTGTTCCGCATCCTCGGAGGTGGCGGCGTATTCGTAGCCCGTCCTCCCCACCGACGTGGGGGTGTTCCGCGTGGGTGGAGCACCCGTATTTCCGGTATCGCGTCCTCCCCACCGACGTGGGGGTGTTCCGACAATCACGGGCGGCACCGTGACCGGCGCTCTGTCCTCCCCACCGACGTGGGGGTGTTCCGCTGCGCCGCTGGGGACGCGCCCGGCTGGCCGCGTCCTCCCCACCGACGTGGGGGTGTTCCGTCGATGGCCCGGTCCAGAGCGGACCAGAGCACGTCCTCCCCACCGACGTGGGGGTGTTCCGGACCATGAGGTCGTTGTCGGGGGTGTCGGCGTGTCCTCCCCACCGACGTGGGGGTGTTCCGTCCGCCACCCGGGCTCACAGCGACGTCGTCCAGTCCTCCCCACCGACGTGGGGGTGTTCCGGCGTTGTAGCCGGTGGTGCAGGCGACCCGGGCGTCCTCCCCACCGACGTGGGGGTGTTCCGCTGGATCCTCAGCCGATCGAGGAGTGAGCTCAGTCCTCCCCACCGACGTGGGGGTGTTCCAGTGGGTCGCGCGTCCTGTGGATAACCCGGTGCCGTCCTCCCCACCGACGTGGGGGTGTTCCGATCGACGACAACGCCTACCTGACGCTTCCCGGGTCCTCCCCACCGACGTGGGGGTGTTCCGGAGCGCGATCACCTCGGGGCGGTGCTGCAGGAGTCCTCCCCACCGGCGTGGGGGTGTTCCGAGCGTGGTCGGTTCGGTGGGGCGGCATGTGTGGTCCTCCCCACCGACGTGGGGGTGTTCCGAACGCGTCGTCGCTCATCCGGTGCGCCAGCAGGTCCTCCCCACCGACGTGGGGGTGTTCCGCTTCACGCATCCGGCCAGGGCTTCGCGCACCTGTCCTCCCCACCGACGTGGGGGTGTTCCGGACTCACTCACCCGCCTGGGCAAGGCCTACGGGTCCTCCCCACCGACGTGGGGGTGTTCCGCCGCGCAAGGGGTACGCGGCGCGCGCCACGGTGTCCTCCCCACCGACGGGGGGGTGTTCCGCGGCGGGGCCCGGCTTCGGCGATGCGGCGGAGGTCCTCCCCACCGACGTGGGGGTGTTCCGCTGCTGCCGTTCGAGCCGCGCCGCAAGGAGGCGTCCTCCCCACCGACGTGGGGGTGTTCCGCCTGGCGCAGCTCGACACCGACGACCGTCCGGGTCCTCCCCACCGACGTGGGGGTGTTCCCTGGTGGGGGATCGGCCGGAACTCCTGGGAGTAGTCCTCCTCACCGACGTGGGGGTGTTCCGCTGGTGTGGTCCTCGACGACGGGCCGCTCGTCGTCCTCCCCACCGACGTGGGGTGTTCCGGTCTTCTTGCAGCGGGCCTCCGCCTTGCGCGCGTCCTCCCCACCGACGTGGGGGTAGTCCCTGGGGCAGGTAGGTCGACACGATGTTTCCGCCCGTCGTACCTGCACCCGCGAGGGTAAGTGCCCCGACCCCGACAGAGCAGCGCTGCGCGCAAGCGGTCGTCCCCGCACCCGCGGGGCGAGTCCGTACAGCCAGGCGCGGCGGTGGTAGACGGGCTATCTGTCCCTCAAACTACGGCCCTCAATTCCTCGTCCAAGAGGACCGCCGCTTTCGTGATGCTCCCAGGCATGAGGTGCCTGTACGTGCGGTAGGTGACCTCAATCGACTTATGCCCCATCCAATCGGCCACGTCGGTAATGGGTATGCCGTGGCTCAACGCGTTGGACGCGAAGAAGTGCCGGAAGCTGTACATGCCGACGCCTTCCGTCGGCGGGAGGGCCTTGAACAGCTTCGCGACCCGGTATCGCTCGTTCGGTTCACTGAAGGGGCCCTTGGGCCCCCTCAAGAGGTACCCGTCTTCCGTCGCCCCATGCTCGTCCGCGAACCGTTCGATGGCATCCTTGACCGTGCGCGGCAGGGGCACCTCTCGGAACTCGCCTTCCTTGCGGTGCTTCAGCTTCGCCAACTGGTGCGTGCTGGAGTGCACCTGCTCGGTCACCCGGTACACGTCATCCGCAACTATGTTGTTCACGTTGACCGCGCGCGCCTCGCCGTTCCTGAGCCCGCAGCCGACCATCAGGACTATCTCCAACGCCAGCTGGTGGTCCGCCTTCTGGATCGCCTTAGTGATGTACTCAGCCTCCGGAATGGCCACACGCTGTGGGGCATACTCTGGCTTTTGCACTCCACGCAGAGGGTTGTCAGCCATGACTCCCTTCTCAAACGCATCGCGCAGTAGAGACGCCAAAGCCCTGTAGACATTCAACTGGTGGCCCCGGCCCACACCCTGCGCCTCTAGGTGGTCGAGGAAGTCCTCCACCACCGTGGGTGTTACAGAGTTCAGCTTCCGCGAACCAATGATCGGATTTATCTGAACCTTGAAGTGGCTCGCCAAGTTGCGCCCCGTCGAATACTCCGTGATCTTGCGCTGGCGCGGCAACCAGGTCTTGGCGTACTCCTCTATCGTTTGCTGCCCCAGCTCTCGTCGTGCCTCGGCTACCGCCGGAGACGATTTCTTACGATCGACGTAGATTTCCGTCAGCCTGTCGATCGCCGCGTCTTGGTTTCGGTACCCACTTTCCTCCGATTGTTTGCCACGGGCATCACGAAAGCGGATGGTGTATAGGTGCGGGCAGCGGCTGGGCTTGGCACAGGAGCAGGTTTTGAAGAAGGAACCCATGCCGCGAGCGAGCTGACGAGCCAAGGAGCGAGACCTTCCGAAGGGGCGGACGAACCAGCGAAGGCTGACTCTGCTGTCACGTCCCGCGGCCAGCAAGGCGGAGACCTCCGACTCGCCACATGCTGACTACTTGCTGACCAGGGGTCACCCAGCATGCATTTGACCTGCGTTAATGTCCACCCTTCAGATCTTCGGCAACACAATCGAGGACCGCATGGGCCATCTGCGGTACCTACTGTTCTACCTGGTCTGCGGGTACGCGGCCGCATACGGATTCGCACTCACGAACCCCGACGCCACCACTCCCCTGATCGGCGCCTCGGGCGCCATCGCCGGCATCCTCGGCGCCTACCTGGTGCTCTACCCGAAGGCCCGCGTCTGGGTCCTCGCCCCCTTCCTGATCTTCCTGCCCCTACGCCTGCCGGCCTGGATCGTCCTGGGCCTGTGGTTCGCCCTCCAGGCGGCGTACTCCTCCGGCGCGGGCGTCACCGGCGCCGGAACGGTGGCCCACGTGGTCGGCTTCGTCGTGGGCATGCTGATCGCCTGGCCCCTCAAACCGGGCACTCCCCCACCACCCGAACCCGGCGGCATCCTCTTCGGACGGCAGACCCGACGGGGCTGGCAGGGCCGCACGCCAGGGGCAAGGCAACGCGAGGAAAACCTGCACAATTTCATATGAGCGCCATTTGCCCTACCCGGCCAGCCGTCGATCTTTGAGCGATTCAACCACCTGCATGCTTTACCAGGTTCGGAGCCTCCAGCAGGGTTCGCACTGACTCATCGCTGACTTTCCTGACACTCCATCAGGTAGCAAGCGCTCCCCCCACAAGGGTCACGCCGAGCCCGTCCATCCCGGCTCGAAGCGGAGGGCCCCAGGGACTCACAGCCGAACCCGACAGGCCCTCCGAGTACCCCACATCGGAGATGCCTCATCACGAGGCGGCGCGGAACACAGCAGGAACTCCCCGGTTACTGACCTTCAAAGCGTGGTGTCGGTAGGACTGACGGCCCATGCTCCCTGCGGTATCCCGAGTGCATGAGGTATCCCCAGGGCGGTGGCCTGACCGACGAACGCCGGGCCTTCCGCCAGAAGGTACGAATGGAGGCGGCCGAGCGGTTCCGGCACGGCGACGAGAACGCGGTCATCGCGCACGACCTGCGGCTCAGCGTCCGGTCGGTGCAGCGCCGGCGCAAGGCCTGCTCACAGGGCGGACCGAGAGCCCTGGCCGCGAAGGGCCCGGCCTCGCTGCCACTGCTCAAAGGGCCGGTGGCCCACGGCCGGCCGGACCAACCCTGGACCCTGTCGCGGATCAAGACGCTGATCGGGCGCCGGTTCCACCAGAGCTACACCGTCCAGGGTGTGGCCGCCCTGCTCAAGCGGCACGGCCGGAGCTGCCAGATCCCCGCCCGCCGCGCGATCGAGCGCAACGAGGCGGCGGTGGCCGGCTGGGTGAAGGAGACCTGGCCGAGCGGGGAAGGACCGGGGCGGCGCTCGACGCCTGGCTCGTCGTCGAGGACGAGGCCGGCTTCTCCGTGCCGTCGCCGACCACCCGCACCTGGTCCCGCCGCGGCCACACCCCCCGTGGTCCGCGTCCGAGGCCGCTCCCGCCGCCGCTGATCGGTCGCCACCCTGGTCTGCTACAAGCCCGACGAGCCTTCCCGGCTGATCTACCGGCCCTGCCCGGACGCCCGACCCGACGGGCGCACAAGCTTCTCCTGGAAGGACTGCCGCGACCTCATCCAGTGCGCGCACCAGCAGCTCGGCGGCCCGATCGTGCTGGTCTGGGACAACGTCCGCCTCCACCTCACCCGCAGCATGCGGGAGTTCATCGAGAAGAACGCCGACTGGCTGACCGTGTTCCAGCTGCCCACCTACGCGCCGGACCTCAACCCGCAGGAGGGCATCTGGTCGCTGGTCAAGCGCGAGATCGGCAACCTCGCGGCCGCCGGTCTCTCCCAGGTCACCCGGGCCGTCAAGCGCAGGCTCAAGCAGATCCAGTACCGGCCCGACGTGGTCGACGGCTGTCTCGCCGGCACCGGCCTGACCATGAACGACTGACCGACATCACGAATTCAAGTTCAGTATCGTGACGCAAGTCAGCTCGCGGGTGTCAGGGGCTCGAACCCCTCTTCATAGCTGCCCTGGCCGTGGCTGACCCGCACGGTTCCGAAAGGCCCGGCAGTCAGCGTCGCGGTGACGTCCGGTGCGAGCTCGAGAGCACGCCCCCCGCATGGCAGGACCACGACCTCACCGGGTTGGACCGGGCCGAACAGCGCGATCGAACGACGCAGCGCATGGGCGAGCTGCGTCCACGTCCCCGCATGCAGCCACAAACGTCCCGCGGCGGTGTCCGTCGCCAGATCGAGCCCGATCAAGGCGAGGTCTACGCCCGTGGGAGCGAGCCAGGTGTCGGAGACGACGACATGCCCCGCGTGCGCGTTGTCCGCGATGCGCTCCAGCGTCGTCGAGGGCTCGTCGATGACGGTCCGCCGACTGTTGACCGCCAGCGCTGCGTACATCCCTGCGGCGGCGGCATGGATCTCAGGCACGGTGACGTCGAGGTGGTGCAGCGGGGTGCCGATCCGGATGGCGAAGGCACCCGTGACCAGCGGTTGGACGAGTTGGTTGCTCGGGATCACCGCTCCCGAGCCGTGCACCGAGCTGCTGAGGTAGTAGCCACCGACAGCGACCGCCCCGTCCGGAGACTCCGGCAAGGACACCGCCCGCCCGGCCACACGGCAGCCCTCGTCCGTGGCTCGCCGGAAGTTGAGTGACGCGACTGTCTCCGCGCCTTGTTCGGCGTACGGCTCCAGCAGGGCGGTGACGCCTCGGGCCGGACGTCCGGTCAGGTCGGCGTTGATGAGCATGTTGGCCGCGCGTTCGAGGTCGGCGTGTTTCCGGGTCTCGTCCCACGGCGGCGGCTGCGTGGTCTGAGGGTTGGCGAGCATCGGCACATGGTGTCCCGGCATGTGGTTTGGGTCGCTGTATGCGGTTTCACGCAGTGGCACCGCAGGAATGAGCGATGCGCGTGACCGGCACCACACTCCGAGAAGGCATGCACAACGGCCTGGGACCTGCATGCAACAGGAGGAGAGATGAGACGCATCCGCGAGTTCGGATACCTGGTCGCGACCGTACGCGACATCGACGCCTGGAAGGTCTTCGCCAGCGATGTGCACGGCATGCAGATCGTCGAGCACACCGAGGACCGGCTGAAGCTCCGGCTCGACGAACGAAGTTGGCGCATCGACCTTCACCGGGGCGAGGTCGAGCACATCGACGCGGTGGGCTGGGAGGTCCGGGGTCCGGGCGACATCGAGGCAATCGAAAAGAAGTTGCGCGATCACGGCTACACCCCGCACCGCGCCACGACCGAGGAGGCCGCCTCCCGAGAGGTCACCGACTATCTCGCCTTCGAGGACCCCGATGGCAACGGCGTCGAGGTCTACTACGGCGCCCGGCGCGACCAGACGCCGTTCATCTCGCCGACCGGCGCCCGCTTCGTCACCAAGAACATGGGCATCGGCCACGTGATGTTCGCGGTCAGTTCCTCGGCCCCCTTCCGCGAGCTCTACCTGGACATCTTCGAGCTCGGGCTGAGCGACTTCATCGACATCGGTCCCGACCCGGGAACCTTCCTGCACTGCAACCCGCGCCACCACTCCATCGCCTTCGCCAACCGGCCCGGCGTCGCTCCTCGCCTGGGCCACCTGATGGTGCAGGTCGACGACATGGACACGGTCGGACGTGCGTACGACAAGGTCCTCGACGGGGCCGCCGCACTCGGCTCGACGCTGGGCAAGCACACCAACGACGAGATGGTCTCCTACTACGTCAAGACGCCGTCGGGCTGGGAGATGGAGTACGGCTACGGCGGCCTGGAGATCGACGAGGAGACCTGGGTCCCCGGGCGCTGGAGCGCCGCACACTTCTGGGGCCACAAGCGGGTCGGCTGAGCCGTACGTGCGGCAAAAGAACGAGTCATTCGGTTGACCGGATGAATTCCATCTGGTGTTCTGGTCTTACGGAACTACGCATGAATAGGGGCTCATCCATGACTGCAACACTCGCCGAGTCCCGCGTCGAGGACTACCGACGCGACGGCTTCCTCTTCCCGATGCGCGCCATGAGCGCCGAGCAGGCGGCGTCCTACCGGGCTCGGCTGGAGGCCTTCGAGGCCGAGCACGGGCCGCAGGCCGGCTCCGTCCTCCGCTCCAAGTCCCACCTGGTGCTGCCCTGGGTCAACGAGATCATCCGGCTCGACCCGGTGCTGGACGTGGTCGAGAGCATCATCGGCCCCGACATCTACTGCTGGGGCTCGTCGTTCTTCATCAAGGACCCGCACCACCCCGGCTTCGTCGCCTGGCACCAGGACGCGCCGTTCTCCAACATCCCCGCGGGCGGGGAGATGCTCACCGCCTGGATCGCCCTGGCCCCCAGCATCCCCGAGAACGGCTGCCTCAAGGTCGTGGCCGGCACGCACACCGAGCAGGCGCCGCACTCCTTCGTCGAAGGCACGGACAACCTGCTCTCGCAGGGCCAGGAGATCGCCGTCGAGGTGAACGAGGACGACGCCACCTCGCTCGTCCTGGAGCCGGGGGAGTTCTCCCTGCACCACCAGTTCATCTTCCACGGTTCGGCCCCGAGCCGCTCCGACCAGCGCCGCGTCGGCATCGCGGTGCGCTACATGGCGCCGTACGAGCGCGAGGGCGAGCCCACCGACTACGCCACGCTCGTACGCGGCGAGGACCCGTACAACGCCTTCATCCCCGAGCCCGTCCCGTCCTCCGACATGGACCCGGCAGCGGTGGCCTACCGCAACGACCAGCTGGTGCGACTCCACGGTGACCGCTACCGGACCACGATGTGACGCGCCTTCGGACGACGTCGTAGGACCTCACCGCGTAAAGGACGGAAGACCCCCATGCCCGACGCTGCCTACAGCCGCCTGCTCTCCCCGGTCACGGTCGGGAGCTTCACGATCCCGAACCGGATCATGCTCACCACGCACAACCCGAAGCTGAGCGAGGAGCGCTACCTCAAGTACCTCGAGACCCGAGTGGCCGGCGGCGTCGGGCTGGTCGGGATCCCGGTGCTCCACGAGGCCATCTCCACCCTCGCCTTCGTGGACACCGGGCACCTCGACCATGTCGGCGTCCACGACATCGACAACGGTCCGGACGCCGAGACCGAGGAGGGCGACGCCTACTACGACGAGCGCCTCCTACCGTCGCTCCGGGCTCGCGCCGAGATCGTGCACCGGCACGGCGGGGTCGCCTTCGGCCAGGTCGCCAACCGGGGCGCGATCCGGCTGCCCGAGACGTTCCAGGCGATGGTGTCTCCCAGCGGCCTGCCCGACCCACAGGTGCGAGCCCAGCCGCACGAGCTGTCCACCAGCGAGGTCAAGCGGGTCGTGCGTCTCTTCGCACGCGCGGCCTCCCGCGTCCAGCGGGCCGGCCTCGACGGCGTCGAGATCCACGCCACCCACGGCTACCTGATCGAGCAGTTCCTCTCCCGCACCACCAACCGTCGCACCGACGAGTACGGCGGCTCGCTGGAGAACCGGACACGGTTCCTCGTCGAGACGATCGCGGCGATCCGCGAGGCATGCGGCCCCGACTTCCCGATCGCGATGCGGATCAGCGGCCACCAGGCCGAGACCGACGGGCTCACCACCGAGGAGATCTGCCGGATCGTCAAGGCGGTCGAGAAGGACCTCGTCTACGTCAACATCACCGCCGGCACGATCATGGCGCTGCACGACGGGGTCGTTCTCCCGTACGTCGCCTCCACCCTCTTCGAGCCCGGCTTCAACGCCGAGGCCGCGGCGGCCGTCAAGGCCGCCGTCTCGATCCCGGTGGGCCTGACCGGCCGGATGAACAGCCCCCAGCTGATGGAGCGGCTCCTCGAGGAGGGCGTCTGCGACCTGATCGGCACCACCCGGGCGCTGCTGGCCGACCCCGACTTCATCCGGAAGACCGCCGGCGGGCGTGCCGACCGGATCCACCAATGCATCGGCATCAACGAGTGCCACTACCCCGACCGCGCCTCCTCCTGCCCGGTCAACCCCTGGGCCGGCCGGGAGGACGAGCTCGACCTGCCCGACCCCGTCCGCCGCAAGAAAGTGCTCGTCATCGGCGGCGGCCCGGCCGGTCTGATGACCGCCAGGACCGCCGCTCAGCGCGGGCACGACGTCGTGCTCGCCGAACGGTCCGACCGGCTCGGCGGCAAGATCGCGACCCTCGTGAGCGACCCGTTCCGCAAGGAGATGGCCAACCTGCTCGGCGACCTGGTCCGCGAGGTCCACGAGGCGGGCGTCGAGGTGCAGCTCGGCCGCGAGGTCGGGCCCGGGGACATCGCCGCGTACGGTGCCGACGCGTTGGTCGTGGCCACGGGCTCGGTGCCCGACATCCCCGACATGGCCGGGATCGACGACGTGCCGGTCTACTCCGGGCTCTCGCTGCTGGAGGAGGACCTCGACCGGATCGGTGACCGGGTGCTGGTCGTGGGCGGGCTCAACGACCACGTCGCCCCGCTGGCGGCGGCCGATTACCTCGCCCAGGCGGGCAGGAGCGTCACGCTGATCTCGGAGTGCCTGCTCCCCGGGCAGAGCGCCGAGCCGTCCATCCTCCACCTGCTCACCAAGCGGCTCCACGAGAAGCAGGTCGACATCCGGCCGGTCACCCGGTTCCACAAGGCAGGGGTGGAGCCTGAGCTGCGCGACGTCTTCAGCGGCCGGATCAGCTCGATCGGGCAAGTCGACGCGGTGGTCTTCGTGACCACCTCCACGCCGGTGCCCTTCCCCGAGACCGCCGGCGAGTTCTATCGCGTGGGGGATGCCCTGGCACCCCGCCGACTGGTCCACGCGACCCTCGACGGTGCCCGCACGGGGAGCCGGATATGACGGCGCCCGTCCCCTCCGAGGTCACGGCGGCGATCCTCGCCGCCGTGACGCGCACGCGTTTCGAGGACCTCCCCGCGGCAACCGTCCGGCACGCGAAGCAGCGGATCACCGACATCGTCGGCTGCGTCATCGGCGGTGCGGACACCGCCGGCAGCCCTGAACTGCGCAGCCTCCTCGTCGCTCGGGGCGGAAGGCCCGGCGCCACGGTCCTGCCCGGCGGAGAGCGCCTCCCGACCGCCCCGGCCGCGTTCGCGAACGCCATCGCGGCCCGCGGCAACGACTTCGGCGTGCTCATCCCCTACATCGGCACCACACCGGTCTGGTCGCACATCTCCGAGTCCACCGTGCCGGCCGCCCTCGCGATGGCGGAGAGCACCGGCGCGTCCGGTCGTGAGCTGATCACCGCCCTCGTTCTCGGCGACGACCTGGCCGCCCGGCTCACGG
This sequence comes from Streptomyces hirsutus, assembly GCF_001418415.1. GTDB lineage: Bacteria > Actinomycetota > Actinomycetes > Streptomycetales > Streptomycetaceae > Streptomyces > Streptomyces hirsutus. The sequence continues at coordinate 19,340 of NZ_LIQT01000065.1, read as the reverse complement.
CGGGAGCGACGTACGTCCCCGGAGCCGGCTGGGACAGCCCGGGGCTGGTCAACAAGTTCGGCGTCGCAGCGATCGCCGGCAGGCTCCTCGGCCTGGACGAACTCCGGCTGCGCGACGCGTTCGGGATCGTGCTCCACCAGCTCGGCGGCACCTTCCAGGCGATCGACGCCGGCGCCCACACCTTCAAGCTGGCCCAGGGCCTGGCCGCCCGCGACGGCATCGAGGCGGCGGAGCTCGCGGCTCACGGCTGGACCGGCAGCCCCGATCCGTTCTTCGGTCCGAACGGCTACATCGACATGTACTGCGACGGCGTCGACCTGGACGTCCTGGCGGATGGTCTCGGCGCCGTCTTCCACGGTGACGCGACCTTCAAGCCCTACCCCTCATGCCGCTTCACCCACTCGGCGATCGACTGCGCGCTCGAGATCTCCGCCCGGCTCCGTGAGGCCGGCGCGGACGCCCGGCAGATCGGCCGGATCCACCTCGACGTCGCGCCGATGCACGTCGACTCACCGCTGGACCAGCCGTTCGCCCCCGGCCGGAACCCGCAGGGGCACGCGATCTTCAGTCTGAGGTACGCCGCGGCCAGCGCCCTGCTCCGCGGCCGGGCGGCTCTGGCGGAATACACCGAGGAGGCGGTCGGCGACCCCGCCGTCGCGGCGCTGGCCGACCGCGTCTCGATCACGGGTGGCCGTCCGATGGCGACCCCCGAGGCAGCGACTCTCACGGTCGGGCTGCGGGACGGTACGTCCCTGACCGCCAGTCGCGACACGGCCACGGGCAACCCGCTCTCGTCCCCGCTCAGCGCGGCCCGGATCGAGGCCAAGTTCCGTGCCAACTGGTGCTTCACCGGGATACTCGAGCCGGCCCGTGCCGACGACGCCCTCGAACTGCTCGGCCGGCTCGACGAGGTCGACGACCTCGCCGAGCTGACAGCGATCCTGGTCAGACCGTGAAGCCGGCGGCGGTGGTGGTCTGGGCGAAAAGCTCCTCCGGGCTCCACTTCCGCTTGGCGAGTCCCTGACGCCTGGAGTAGCGCAGGAACGTCTCCAGGGTCTGGCGGTTGGCCTCCACCCCGTACTTCCAGAAGTCCTCGCCCATCACCTCGACGGTCTCCTCGAGGTGATGGGCCAGCCACGGCAGCATCAGCTTGAGTGAACTGCGGTACTCGAGGTCCTCCCGGGCCAGGGCGAGCGACTGCTCGAACGCCTTGAAGAGCGACAGCGGCACCCACGGGTTCGTCTCGACGACATCACGTCTGATCGCCACCACGTGCATGATCGGGAAGATCCCGGTGCGCCGGTAGTAGTCGGCCTCGACCGCCTTGTAGTCCGGAAAGAGCCGGGTCACGTCGGGGCTGGTGTGGAAACTGGACGGCGTGCTGGCGCTGAAGACCGCGTCGAGCTCACCGGCCGCGAGCATCTGCGAGAGCGTCTGCTCGGGACCGATGGGCCGCACGGAGATGCCCTCGGGCAGGTCGAGCCGGATCTTCTCGCTGCGGCCCCTGTCCTCGACGCCTCCGGTGAAGAACCGCATGTCCTCGACGGCGACGCCGTACTCGTCCTCCAGCATGCCGCGCTGCCAGACACCCGCGGTGATCTGGTACTCGGGCAGGCCGACGCGCTTGCCCCTCAGGTCGGCCGGTGAGGCGATGCCGCTGTTGCGGTTGACGAACATCGACTGGTGCCGGAAGTAACGTGACGGGAAGGCGGGAACGGCGACGAACGGCGCGCCCTGCTCCAGCGTGAGCACGTACGACGACAGGCTCATCTCGCTCAGGTCGAACTCGTGGTGCTTGATCTGGCGGTGGAAGATCTCCTCGACCGGGAGGGTCAGGTAGTTGAGGTCGATGCCCTCGGCCCGCACCCGTCCGTCCTGCAGAGCGCGCAGGCGGTCGTAGTTGGTGGCCGCGATGGTCAGGTTGAGCTTGCTCATCAGAGGATCGTCAGCCGCCTTCAGCTCTTGGAGTAGATGTCCATGTGGCCGGGCACCCTCGGCGGTGCGACGCCGTCGGTGCCGTAGAGCCACTGGGCCAGGGAGTAGTCGTTGTTGGCGAGCGTGCCGAGGTAGGCGTCGCGCAGGATGGCACCGGCGCCGCCGAGGTGGACCATCTCGCCGAAGAACCGGGTGTTCTCCTGCACCGCGCTGGTGCGCGGGTAGCGGATCTCCTCGTACTTCGCGAGGGCGGCCGGGACGTCCGCAGCGCCGCTTCCCAGAGCGTCGGCGAGCACGACCGCGTCCTCCATGGCCTGACCGGCGCCCTGCGCGAGGTACTGCCGCATCGGGTGCGCGGCATCGCCGAGCAGGGTGATGCGGCCGTCACTCCAGCCGGCCATCGGCTTGCGGTCGAACTGCACCCATCTGGTCTCCAGGTCGAGAGTGTGCAGCGACTCCTTGATGTGGTCGCAGGTGTTCGCGAACCGCTCGAAGAGCTCCTCGCGGGTGGCCCATTCCTCACTGCCGGGTGCCGCCGTGCGGCTACGGAAGGAGAGCACCCGGTTGAGCAGCTCGCCACCCTGGACGGGGTACTGCATGAGGTGGATCTCGTCGCCGGCGAAGAGCATGACGGCGTCCTCGGTGCCCTCCGGCCGGGGCCCGGGACCGCGATAGATGACGTACTCCGACCGGATCGGCTCGGAGCCGTCCAGCGTCAGCCTGCGTACGGCCGAGCGCAGGCCGTCGGCGCCGATGACGGCGTCGCCCCGATAGGTGCTGCCGTCGGCGCACTGGACGCGCGCGGCGGTGTCGGTCTGCTCGACGGCGACGACCTCCTTGCCGGTCACGACCTCGACGTTGCCGGTGGCGAGGGCGACCTCCAGCAGCGCGTCGAGCAGGTCGGCGCGGTGGATGACGGTGTACGGGGCGCCGTACCGCTGCACGAACTCCTTGCCCATCGTGGCCTGGTAGATCTCGTTGCCCGTGTAGATGTCGCGCAGGACGAAGCGGTGCGGGAGAACCGCGGTGCGCAGGACGGCGTCCATGACGCCGAGGTCCTGGAGGACGCGCCCGGCGTTCGGGCCGAGCTGGAGGCCGGCGCCGATCTCCTTGATCTCGGGGGCGCGCTCCAGGACGGTGACCTCCATCCCGCGCTTGGCGAGGGCGACGGCGGCGCTCACGCCGCCGATTCCCCCGCCCACGACGACAATCGTGTCAGGTGCGGTCATGACTGGTCCTCCCGCTCTTCGCGGTAGAGCCCGAACGGCTCGTACAGGGGCCGGTCGTTCATGCTGAAGAGAACCGCGTCGGTTCCGTCGTCGGCGACGTGCCGGTACGTCGACCAGGACGGGATCGCGAGGAAGTCGTGCTGCTCCCAGTCGAAGCGCTCACCGTCGATGACCGTGTGGCCGGCCCCCTCGACGGCGCAGAAGATGACGCTCGAGGTGTGCCGGCGCGTGATCGCGGCGTTGCCGGCGGGCACCAGGTGCATCCCGCAGGTCATCGTCGGAAGGACCGGCCCGCCGGTGAGGGGGTTGGTGAACTCCAATTCGACCCCGTGCTCCGGGGAGCCCTCGTCCACCCGCAGTTTGGCGAGGGCCTCCTTCGTCGCGGCGTACGGGTATTTGGTCAGTGGCGAGTGCAATGTCCCGGAGCGGGTGCCGTACGGAACCATCCCGGTGCCGTACCGGTTGGTGCTCGCGTCCTCGGCCTGGGTGAGCGGCTGGAGCTGCTTGCCGGGAAAGTCCTCGTAGAACTGGGCGTTCATCGTCTGCACGAACGGGACGTCGAGCGCGTCGAGCCAGAGCATGGGCTCGTCGCCGTCGTTGCGGTGATCGTGCCAGGTCCAGCCGGGGGTCAGGATGAGGTCGCCCGGGTTCATCCGCATCGGCTCTCCCTCGACCATGGTGTGGCCGGAGCCGGAGAGCATGAGCCGGATCGCGGACGGCGTGTGCCGGTGCGCGGGGGCTGTCTCGCCGGGCAGGACGAGTTGGTAGCCGGCGATCATCGTGTGCGTGGTGCCCTTGCGGCGCGCGGGGTTGACGGCGTTGAGGGCGCGGCGATCGGACTCACCGCCCAGGTCGACCGCCGTGGCGGCCTCGTCCATGAGCGCCATGACGTCGCGTCGGTGCCAGACGTGGGGAACGTCGGTGACCACCGGCTCCGGAGCGTCGGTGCCGGGGACACGCCACAGGGGGGCGAGATGGGCCTCGCCCAGACGCCCGTAGAAGGCGGCGTCGGGTTCTCCCGGAACCGCGAAGTTCGGACCGGTGCTCGCCGCTGCACGGCTTTCGGCTGTCGTACTCAAGCTGTTCCTCCAGAGGTGGGGAGGGTGGTGCCCAGAAGAGTCCTTCGTGTCGCGGGGAGCGAGCCATGCGGCTGTGTCACCAGGTGGCATCGTGTTCAGGTGGGCGTGCTGATCGGTGCCTAGGCTCCGCAGGTGTGCCTCCGTCCACCGATCTCGCCGGGACCCGCACCGGGAAGGAACCGCGCACGGCGGTGTTCCTCGGTGCTGTCGGGGCCCTGAGCGACGGGGCACTCGCCGAGCCGTCCCGCCTGCCCGGCGACGACGTCGCCCGCCGGCCGGATCGCCCGGGCCACGCGGCGGCCCTCGTCGCCCGGCCGGCCGGGCGCGCCTCGACAGGTCCCGGGCCCGGGTCCTGGATCTGACCCCCACTCACACCAGCCCACAAGGAGTCCGGATGCGCTTCGGAGTACTCGACGACCGCCTCATCGCCGTCCTGCCGGACGGCGCGGCCCACGACGTCACCGCCCTGGCAGGCCCGCCGGCCGGTCCGGCCGGCCCGCTCCAGAGGCTGATCGAGCGCGGTCGGCCGCTGAGCGCCGCCGAGGTGCGCAGCGCCCCGGCGGTCGACGTCGGCGGTGCGGCCTGGGACGCGCCACTGCCGTTCCCGCGGAAGGTCATCGGTGCGCCGGCGAACTATCGCGCTCACGTCGCGGAGATGGGCAACCCGAACACGATCGTGGAGTGGGGTGTCTTCCTCAAGGCCAGTACGTCCGTGATCGGGCCGGGTCGGACGGTCGAGCTGCCCTACACCGACGTGCGCACCGACCAGGAGGGCGAGCTCGCGGTCGTCATCGGGAAGGAGGCCCGGCACGTGTCGGCGTCGGATGCCTTGGACTACGTCTTCGGTTACACCTGCGTCCTCGACATCACGACCCGCTCGACCGAGGACCGCTCGACCAGGAAGTCCTACGACACGTTCACGCCCCTCGGCCCGCTCGTCGTCACCCCCGAAGAGGTCGGCGACCCGGACGACCTCGCCCTGAGGTGCTGGGTCGGCGGGGAGCTGCGCCAGGACTCGAACACCAGCCGGATGATCTACGGTGTCCGCCGGCTCATCGCGTACGCGAGCTCCGTGATGACCCTGCAGCCGGGTGACGTGATCGCCACCGGCACCCCGGAGGGGGTCGGCCCCCTTGCCGACGGGGACGAGATCGTCGTCGAGATCGAGCGGGTCGGCCGGCTCGCCGTGACCGTCTCGGCCGCCGGCGCGCTGCCGTACGGGAACCGTATGGGCATGCCGACCGTCTGACGGGCCGCGGACCGGCATTCCGTCATGGGCGCGGTGCCGGTCCGCGGCCCGATCGGGTCGGCCGGGGGTCCGTCGTCAGCGTGCGGTGTAGCCGCCGTCCACCGGCAGGACGGCGCCGGTGAGGTAGGACGCGGCGTCGGAGCCCAGGAAGGCGATGCACGAGGCGACCTCGCCGGGCTCGGCGAAGCGCCGCCCGAGGAGGCGATCACGCTGATCCTCGGGGAGGGCACCGCGTTCGGTGATCCGTTCGGTGAGCGTCAGGCCCGGGCAGACCGCGTTGGCCCGGAGGCCGGCTGCGGAGTGCTCTGCGGCCAGCTGCTTGGTGAATCCGATCAGTCCGGCCTTCGAGGTCGCGTAGCTGGCGGCGCCGGGCATGCCGACCAGTCCGTGGGCCGAGGAGACGTTGACGACGCTTCCGCCGGTCGGGCACTCCAGCAGCGGGTCGAGCAGTGCCTGGGTGAGGAAGACGTTCGCGCTCAGGTTGAGGTCGAGGGCACGGTGCCAGCGCTCTCGGGTGGTGTCCGAGGCTGCCAGTTTGTCGTTGACGCCGACGTTGTTGACCAACGTCTTCAGGGGTACGCCGCTGGACGCCACCGCCCGGACGATCCGGTCGATGTGGCCGGCGCAGGTGACATCCGCGGTCACCAGCGTGTGCTGGGCGTCGCCGAGGCTCTCGGCGAGCGCCGGGAGCCGTTCGCTGTCGCGGTCGACCGCGATGACGTACGCCCCCAGCTCCGCGAAGGCGCGGGCCGTCGCCGCGCCGATCCCCGCGGCCGCGCCGGTGACCACGACGCCCTGGCCGTCGAACCGCATTTTCTCGAGAAGCACCGCGTCCACCCCATCAGTCACTGTCATCCGCACTTCCGTATGAATAGACTAGGGTCGGTGTCTTCGCAGGGCCGTGGCCAGGGTGCTGCACAGTGGCACAGGCCGAAGAGGAGCTGAACGTGGCACCTGAGGGACACCGGTCCGATCGGGGCGTGCGCGTACCTCCCTGCCCGGAATCGCGGTGTGCCGCTGTTCCGGTGGCCGGCACGGCAGGCTGACCGGGCCCCGGGCCGGGGGCCGGACCGAGAAGGGGGACCGAGATGACGTTCACGCCGATACCGGCGCCGCTCTACCAGCGCATCTTCGCGGTGCTCTCCCAGCGGATCGGCCAGGGCGGTTACGCGCCCGGCTCCCGGTTCGCCACGGAGGACGAACTGGTGGCGGAGTTCGGCGTCAGCAAGGCGACCGTCCGCAGAGCGGTCGGTGAGCTGGTCGCGCGTGGTCAGCTCATCCGGCGACAGGGGAGCGGTACGTACGTCCGAGGCTCCGGGGACGACCCTGCGGCACGCGGCTTCGTGGGGTCCATCGGCGATCTGATCCGCGGTACGCCACAGCTGAAGGTCCTCGACGTCCACGTCGAGGAGGACGTCCGGTTCCCCGCGAGCGTGCGGCAGGCCCTCGGCACGGACGCCGAGACGGGCACCGTCTATCGCACCAGGCGGCTGTGGGGGGATCAGCCCTTCGTGTACTCGGTCCACTACGTCGGTCCCACCGTCGCGGCGGTTCTCGGCCGTGCCGAGCTCGCGGAGGAAGGGCTGATGAGCCTCCTGCGCCGGGAGAACGTCGAGATGAGCGAAGCGGAGCAGACCCTGTCCGCGCGACTCGCGGACGTGGAGGTCGCGGACCGGCTGAACATCGGGCTGGGCGCCGCCGTCCTCTTCGCCGAGCGGGTCCTGCGCTCGCCCTCCGGACCGCTCGACTGCCTGCACAGCTGGTACCGGGGGGACCTCTACCGCTGGCAGGCACGGCTCGCCGTCGAGCCGGCCGGTCGTTGAGTCCGCGTCGGCCCCGTCGGTCAGCGGGGGTGGTCCGCGGCACGGACGCGTCGGCAGGGTTCCGGGCCCGGCTCCGCTCCGTGCGCTGACGCATCGCTTTCCCTGCCCTGCGTTCCGCGTCCTCCGACGGCGTGGAGTCGCGAATCCGGGGTTCGTTCTCCGAGACCGGCGATCCGTACGCCGTTCCTTGGGATCGGGCTGACCAGGGCACTCGAGGCCTTGCGGGTTGTCCTCCGTCGGGAAATCATCGGTCGGACATCGGTGTGCGCCCGTACGGCGTCGGGGGAGGGAAGGAAGTTGACCATGACTGACGAGCATGCGGGCGGAGGCTCGGATCCTCTCGAAGCTTCCTTCCGCGTCAAACCGAGTGTCGCGGTCAGCCGGGCCCTGGCTCTCCTCGATGCCTTCCTCGAGGCCGGGCACACCGTCAGTGTCACCGAACTGGCACAGCGGACCGGGATCCCGAAGTCGACCGCCTTCCGCATCCTCGTCCAGCTCACCAAGAGCGGTCACGTCATCCGGAGCGGGAACAGCTACCGGCTCGGCATACGCATGTTCGAACTCGGAAACCACTTCGTCCACGCGCGTCCCCACGGTCTGAGGGAGGTCGCGGCTCCGCTGCTGGGTGATCTCTTCCTCGAGCTCGGTGCGGCGGTGGGTCTGTCGGTCCTGGACGGCTCCGACGTCATCCTGATCGACCAGGTCACGAGTTCACGGAGCAGCATCGCCTCCTCCGTGGTCGGCGTACGGGAAGACGCCTTGACGACGGCATCGGGCAAGGCGATGCTCGCCTTCGTCAACGCCGCGAACCGCGACCGTGTGATCGCGCAGCACCTCGAGCTCTCCCGCCGCACGCGGCACACCGTGATGCACGCCGGACGGCTGCGGGCGCAACTGCAGCTGACGCACGAGACGTGCCTCGCCTACACGCACGAGGAATACACCATGGGCGAGGGCGCCATCGCCTCTCCGGTCCTGGTGAACGGTCGCCCCATCGCCGCGGTCAGCGTCTCGGCACCGAGCAGTCGCATCGACAAGGCCAGGACGGACGGAGCGGTGCTGCGCACCGCGCGTCTGGTGGCCGGCCGGTTCATCCGCGCCCGCGAGCTCGCGGAGGACTACGGGCTCCAGGACGTCCACTGGGACATGGAGGCGGAGTTCCCGCACGGTTGTTCCTGAGAGGCCGTCGCGCCGCGCCCGTCGCGACGCCGGCATCACCACAACCCACGCGGTGCCCGGCCGGGAGTCCGGCCGGGCACCGCGTGACGGATTCGGAAGTCCGATCAGGAGACGGGGGACGGGCTCGCCGGCACCTGCGCCCGGTGGACTTTGCCCGCATCTCCCTTCTGCAGTCGGCCCAGGACGATGATGCAGACCGTGCCGATCGCGAGGGGTACAGCCATCAGGTAGAACAGGCTCCCCGCGGACCAGCCGCCGTCAAGGAGGTAACCGATGCTGATCGGCGAGACGATCGACACCAGCCGTCCGACACCGAGCATCCAGCCGACACCGGTGCCGCGCAGCGCCGCCGGGTAGACCTCGGGTGCCACGGCGTAGAAGCCGGCCACCGCGGCGACCGCGAGAACTCCCAGGAGGACTCCCAGGACGACGGCGAGCCAGGCGACACCGAACGTGGCCCCGTAGGCAACGGTGCCGACCACGCTGAGGGCCATGGCGACCTGCAGGATCCTCCTCGGCAGCACCCGTATCGCGACTGCCGCGAAGAGCAGGCTGCCGAAGATGCCGCCGAAGTTGAGGAACGAGCCGACCGTGGTGCCCATCTGATCGTCACCGGTCGCCTCCGCGGCCAGTTTGGGAATCCAGGAGTTCGCAAAGTAGTAGGACGCCATCAGGCAGGCGTAGCCGAGCCACAGTACGAGCGTCTTGCGCCCGGTGGCACCGGCGAAGACCGCGGAGACACCGAGGTGGGCACGCTCGCCCTCGGTCACTTCGGGCAACTCCTTCAGGCTTGGCCGCCCCATCTTGTTGAGGACGGTGTTGACCCGTTCGAGGGCGTTCTTGGGACGGCGGGCCACCAGGAAGTCGATCGACTCCGGAAGGAACGCCCATGACACGACGAGCATGACGAGAGCCAGGACCGCACCGGCCACGAACATCGACTTCCAGCCGGCCGGCTCGACGAGCAGGCTCGCGGCTACGCCGGCCAGGGTGGCACCGATCGGAAACCCGGTGGCGTAGATCCCGACCACCGTTCCGCGACGGCGATCGGAGGCGAACTCCGAGACGTACGCGTTGAGCTGCGACATCGCTCCGATGCCGAACCCGGTGATGAACCGGGCCACGATCAGGACGGCCACGTTCGGGGCCACCACGGCGAGCACCATGCCGACCAGCACGATGGTCACCGAGATGGTCGTCAGCGGTCGGCGGCCGAGGCGGTCACCGACCGGGCTGAACAGGATCGCACCCGCGGCCATACCGAAGAGGCTCGCGCTGAGCACGATCCCGAGCGTCGCATCACTCACGCCCCACGCGTCCGCCATCGGCTTGGCGGTGAACGCCATCATCGCGATCTCGAAGCCGTCCATGATGATCAACGCCATCGCGACTGCCACGGCGCGGATCTGGAGACCGGTCATTCTGGACGACCGGACTTCAGCCAACACATCCATCGAACATCCTCTTCTCCGGTCGCGTCCCGGACCTGGATCACCAGGCGGCCGAGACGCGATCGATAAGACGGTCACCTTCCCGCGAGGTGAAGTGAGGCCACACGTTGGCTGTATCACAGCGGTTGGCTCGATCCTGCTGTGCCACCAGGTGGCCGCTGTCACAAAACGGGGGTCAATGTCCGTTCGATGGCCCTCGCGGACAGGCGCAGCCGGTCGACGAAGGCGATGATTTCGGCCCCTGAGGAGCTTCCCGGGAGCCCGGACAGGCGCAGGACGAGAACAACGTTCTCATCGGCGTCACAGACCGGCACCGACACCTGCAGAACGTTGTACGACCGGTCGGGCACGATCTGCTCCGGCTCGTGGAACGCCGTCATCCGGCGCAGCGCCTCCAGCAGACGCCGTTCGTTGTCCGGGGTGCGTGCCGGCTCGCTGAACGCGTCGACGAGCTCGTCGAGCAGTGCGGTCGCGAGCGGACCGTGCAGGGTCAGGGACCAGCCGCGCTCCTGGGTCCGGCGCAGTTGGACGGCGGCGGCCTCCCGCACCTGTGGTGCCGAAGCCGGCACACGGTCGAGCCATTGCCCGGCCGAGGGAGCCCCGGGATGCCCGACCAACAGCATTCCCAGGGGCGGAGCGAAGGGCAGCCGGGTTCCGGGAGGGGGCGAGGAGGTTCCGCCGGAGGAGCCGGCCGTGGCCACGAACGCGAACTCGTCGCCGAGCGGCGCGAGCAGGCTCACCTCCGCGCCCAGCTCCGAGGCCAGATGCTCCAGCTCCAGGCGACCGCGTTCGGCGACGCCGACGGCCGCGGCGAGGGAACGGTGGTCGGAGGTCATCAGCAGGCCCGGCGTGAAGCGGCCGTACCCACGCTGGAAGAACAGCAGCGGCAGACATTCGCGCTCGGCGGCGAGCGACTGGATGGCGCCGAGCACGAAGTAGTGGTCGCCTACCTCGATGACATCGGCCCAGGTGCATTCGATCCAGGCGGTCACGCCCTCGATGATGGGAGCGCCGTCGGGCGCGGCACGCCACCGCAGGCCGCGGAACTTCTCCTCCGGGGGCCGCATGAACGACCCGCACACGTCGCTCTGGTCGGCGGCCAGGATATTGACACAGAAGGACGCGCACTCGCGCAGTGCGGTGAAGGTCCGCGACGTCTTCATCGGCATGAACGAGACCAGCGGCGGCTCCATCGACACGGAGCTGAACGTTCCCACCACCATCCCGAGAAGTGTGCCGTCGGGCGCGCGTCCGGTGACGACGGCGACCCCGGTGGGATAGTTGCCCAGCACCTGCCTCATGACCTGGGGGTCGATGGCCTCGGGGGCGGACGTGGACAGCACGGAGGCGTCAGGAGGCATCGGTTCTTGTCCTTTCGTGAGCGGTCGAAGCGCCTGAGGAGGCGCTGGAGGAAGCCGGCTCCGGCGTGACGGAGACGTACGACTCGTCCCTGGAGCCGTTGAGGTGGCGCAGGCTCAGGCGATGGGAGCCCACGGCCAGGAGGGCGGCGGCCAGGACGAGGAGCGCGGCGGCACCGAGCACGGTCGCCCTCAGACCGAGCCAGTCCCCGATCCCGCCCTGGACGGCGGCCCCCAGGGAGACGGAGCCGGTGTAGACGATGACGTTGATGGACAGCACCCGTCCGCGCACCCGGTCGGCGACCAGCATCTGTATCGTGTTCTGTGCGACGGACAGGGCGAGAAGGAAGAAGACACCGACACCGACGGTGGCGAGGGTCGCGGTCAGGAGGCTGGGGGCCAGCCCGAAGACGGCGAAGGCGATGCCGTAGCCGCACATCGCGATCGCCACGACGGTCGAACGCCTCATGATCCGCAGCATTCCGCCCAGCACGGGCACACCCGCCAGGGTTCCGGCACCGAGACCCAGGTTGAGGAGGGCCACGCCGAGCGCACCGGAGTCGAACACCTGTTCCGCGAAGGTGATCACGTGTTGGAAGACCGGCATGCCGAGGCTGCCCACCAGGAAGACGACCGTCAGGGCCGTCATCACCCCCGGGGAGCCCCAGGTGTAGCGCAACGCCTCACGGAAACCACCGTCCGCGACGCGATCCTTGCAGGCTCGTCGCGGCTGTGGGTTGACCGGTTCGGTGACCAGCAGGACCACCACGACCACGAGCACCATCACGAAGCTGACGAAGAAGGCGGCCGCCGGGCCCACCCAAAACAGCACCAGACCCGCCACGGCAGGGCCCAGCGAGCGGGCGAGGTTGAACTGGATGGTGTTCAGCGACGCGGCCGAGTCGAGCGCCTCACGCGGCACGTAGTCGTTGACCAGCGCCTGCCAGCTCGGCATCGAGATGCCCTGGGCGCACCCCGTCAGCACCGCGAGGCCCACGAGCAGCAGCGGGTCGTGCCGGCCCGACCACCAGCACACGCACATGGCCAGCGCCACCAGCGAACGGGCCAGCTGCGTGACCATGACCAGCCGGCGGCGGTCCAGCCGGTCGGCCGCCACGCCCGCCCACGGACCCAGCACCATGATCGGGACGAACTGCGCCGCGGTCGCGAGACCGACCCAGAAGGCGCTCCCGGTGAGCTGGAGGAGGACGAACGGTACCGCCAGCGACTGGAACCAGCCGCCCGCGCTGGCCAGGAAGGCCCCCAGCCAGAACTGCACGAAGGGGCGGTGCCTCAGCGCCGACGCCAGGGAGTCCCCACGAGCCGGGCCTGCCTTGGCAGGGTCAGCCATAGAGCCGCTTCGAACGGTCGACCGCCGCGGTGCGCTCGGCTTCGCTGAGCAGGAAGGTGGCGGCCGCCGGGTTGCCCATCTCGAGGTTGGCCGCGGTGGCGGCCGCGAAGTCGGTGTTCTGGGTGAAGTGCTGACGGGCCACGATCAGATCCCGGTACAGCCGCGACAACGGGTTCAGCTCGTGCACCACCCGCGCCGACATGGTGGGCATCAGCTGCTGGGCGACGTACAGCGCAGCTTCGGCGGTGCGTGCGGCGTCGTAGATCCCCCGCGCGGCCTCGAGGTCGCCCGGCACCTGGCCCAGTTCGGCGAGCCGGTAGCCCTCATCGAGGATCCGCAGGGCGACCTTCTGCTGGTCGTCGAGGCGCACCCGCACGTCGTTCGTACGCAGCAGCTCGACCCGGTCCTCGCTCAGCTTCGCGTTGTCGAAGCGGCGCGTGAACTTCTTCAGCTGGTCGACGTACTCCTCGTAGAACGCCCAGCCCGCGCCCAGCGCGGGCGCGCCGGCGACGAGGTTGTAGAGGTAGCCCTGTGGCACGCGGTACAGCGGGCCGTCGTTCTTCTTCAGACCGGGACCGGCCTGGGCCAGCAGAATCTGGCGGTCGAGCGCCCGGTGCGCGGGGACGAAGACCTGGTCGAGCTCGACGGAACGGGACCCGGTCCCCCGCATGCCCAGCACGAACCAGTCGTCGATGATCCGTCCCTCGGCCAGCGGCACGACGAAGTTGTGCATGAGCGGCTTGCCGTCGACCTCCACGCTGGCGCCGAGGATGACCCACGACGCGTGGGTGACGCCCGAGGAGGACTTCCACGAACCGTTGAGGATGTAGCCGCCCTCGACGGGGGTGGCGGTGCCGTGGGGCGCGTACGAGGAGGACAGCAGGGTCGTCGGGTCGTCACCGAACAGCTCGTCCTGCAGCTGCTCGGTCATGTGCGAGACCTCCCAGTTGTGCACGCCGAGCAGCATCAGAACCCAGCCGGTCGACGTGCAGGACTTGGCGACCTCGATGACGGCCTCGACGAACTCGACCGGGTGCGCCTCCTCGCCGCCGTACCGGGCCGGCTGGAGGGCTCGCGTGAGTCCGCAGTCGACCATGGCCTGGACGGCCTCGTCGGCCACCACACGATGGGCGTCGTTGTCGGCCGCGTACTTCGCGACGACGGGAGCGATCTCCCGGGCCCGGTCGACCAGCGAGGTGCGGTGGTGCGCACGAACAGCGGCTCCGGTCGGTGCGGTCATGAAGGTCTCCTTGGTGGTCGATGGCTCATCAGTGCTGGTCTGGGCTGATCCGCGCTGATGGAGCAGGTTCCGATCGCTTCGTGAATCAGCTGGTGAAGGGGGCATCCGTCGGGATGCCGACGAGATCAGGGTTCGGTGGGCGGCGCGTGGAGATGCCCGCGGCCCGGGCGGTCTCCCAGGAGACCTTGCCGTCGCGGAAGAACTCCAGGAACACCTGGTGGTGCAGTTCCGGGCGGTCGGTCTGCCCCTGGTGACCGGTGTTCTCGGGGTAGAAGAACTGGACGTTCGGCAGGGCGTCCTCCTGAAGGTGCGCCGCCTCGACGGCGTACAGGACGTCCCTGTCGCCGAACATCGCGATGCCCGGGATCGTCGCCTTGTCCAGGCGCCCCTTGGTGGTGAGCCGGATCAGCTCGTTCGGGTCGGTGGGCCGCAGCACCCGGCCCATGTTGAGGTCGTAGTAGTCGCGGTTGCGGTTGGCGGCCGCGGTGCGCATGCTGACGAGCTCGTCGGTGACACCGGACCGGTCGACGACCATGGACTCGATCATGGCGCGCATCATGGTCTCGGAGCCGTCGTAGGTTCCGCCGCTGCCGGGCAGCGGGCCCTGCTTGGCGCGGTTGTCGACGGCACGCATCTCGTCGCGGGTGACCAGGTCGCCGATCATGCCGGCGATGACGGCGAACCGCTCCACTCGCTCGGGGTGCGCCACGACGTAGTTGACGCTTGTCTGGCAGCCCATCGAGTTGCCGCCCAGGCAGAACGTGTCCAGCGCGACCGCGTTGACGAAGTCCTGCAGGTAATCGACCTGTCCGCCCTGCCCGTAGGCGTAGAAGCGACCTGGATCCTCGGTCAGGCCGAACCCGGGGAAATCGGGGCAATATACGCGGAAGCCCTGCGCGCCGAGGAACGGAGCCATGTAGCGAAAACCCGCGGAGCCCGATGAGCCGGGGATGCCGCCGTGCAGCAGCACGACAGCCGGACCGGCCTCACCCGAGGTCGAATAGTGCGCCTTCACACCCGACTGCAGCCGGACGAACCGGCTGAGCAGTCCTGGGACCTTGATCTCCTGCTCTTCGGTCAGAGCCACTGCCCCCTCCTTCGCTGGTGGACGTCTCGTGGAGCGTCGGCCAGTCTTGAGGCAAGTGCGTGAGATCGCCCACCGCGAGATGCCAACAGGTGAAACCCGGCGACTCGGAATCAGCCATTCCGGTGCGCTCGTGGCAGTGACACCGACACGGGAAAATGCTCAGCTCAAGCGGGACAACAAGGAGCTGGCGATGGAGCGTGAAGTCCTCAAACGCTGCATGGTCCTGTGGGTGAAGTAGCCGTGGGGGACCCGGCGGCCGTCGTCGGGGCGATCAGCGACCTCAGGACCGAGCACGGCATCCCGCACCGCGTCGCCTGCCACGCCTTGGGCGTGAGCGAGTCGTGGTTCTACAAGCACCGCAACCGCGAACCCACCGGCAGGGAAGTACGCCGCCAACAGCTGGCCTAAGCGGTTACGGAGGAATTCACCAAGTCCGGCGGCACCTACGGATCTCCGAAGATCTGGATCGCGCTGGTGCGTCAGGGCTGGCGGGTCTCGGTGAACACCATCGCAAAGCTCATGGCCGAGCTCGGCCTCGTCGCCCGCAAGGTCCGCAGGCGGAGCGGGCTGACCCGGCCTGGGAAACGGCCGGCGAGCCCGGACTTCGTGCACCGCGACTTCACCGCCGAGGAGCCCGACCTGGTCTGGTGCGGGGACATGACGGAGATCGTCACCGGAGAGGGCAAGCTGTATCTGGCCACGGTCATCGACCTGTTCTCTCGGCGCCTGCTGGGCTACGCGATGGGCGCCCGCCACGACGCCGACCTGGTCGTCGCCGCGCTGCACATGGCCGCCGCGACCCGCAGCGGGGACGTCCGTGGCGTGATCTTCCACGGCAACCGCGGCAGCGAATACACCTCACGGAGGTTCCGCCGGGCCTGCCGCAGGCTGGGCGTCTTCCGGTCCATGGGACGCGTCGGCTCCTGCTTCGACAACGCCGTCAGCGAGGCGTTCAACAGCGTCTTGAAGGTCGAGTACGTCCACCGGCACACCTTCACTACCCGCACCGAGGCCCGGATCAGGATCGCGACCTGGATCACCGACTTCTACAACACGCGTCGGCTACACAGCGTGTGCGGGTTCAAAAGCCCAATCGACTACGAACACGACTACCGAGCCGCCCTCACCGAGGAGCTGGCTGCATAGGAAGGTCTCCACTATCCGAGGGGATTGACAGTTGCGGCGGCCGGCTTCCCGGGCCGGTGCCCGCCGCGGCGTCACGGCTCCCTGGCCGCTCGTGGCGGGGCCCCGGCCCCGGGGAATCAGTTCGTGCCGCGGCCCAGGCGGGAGACGTACGGGAGTGCGCCGTCGGCGGTCACGCCCACCTCCAGGCGTCCGACCTTCTCGACCTCCATGGCGATGCGGTCGCCGTCGGCCAGTGGGCCCACGCCTTCCGGGGTGCCGGTGGCGATGACGTCGCCGGGCATGAGGGTCATCACGGAACTGGCGTACTCGATAAGCCGCGGCACACTGTAGATCATCAGGGAGGTCCGGCTGTGCTGACGCGACTCGTCGTTGACCCAGCAGCGCAGTTCCAGGTCGTCGGGGTCGCCGACCTCGTCCCTGGTGACGACGAACGGGCCGATCGGAGTGAAGGTGTCAAAGGACTTGCGGGTGGAACGGTCCTCGGTCGAGCGGATGGTGATGTCCAGGACACAGGTGTAGCCGAAGACGTAGTCGAGTGCCTCCTCCCGGCTCACGTTGCGGGCCCGCCTGCCGATGACGACTCCGAGTTCGGCCTCCTGGTCGGTGCGCACGTCGCTGTAGGGGAGCCTGACGAGTTCGTCCGGGCCGATGACGGAGGACGCGGCCTTCAGGAACAGACCCCACTCGGCGATGGTGTTCGGGTTGTTCATCTCGGCCACGTGCGCCCGGTAGTTGGCCGGCGCGCCGATGATCTTGTGCGGCCGGGGCAGGGGGGCGGACCAGGCCACCTTCTCCGGGTCGATCCGGGGGGAGTCGCGCAGTGCCTCCGGGGCGGCAAGGACGTGACCGAGGTCCTGCTCCAACAGCCGTTGCAGCGGGCCCTGTGGTGTGTCGGGGCCCGGGACCAGGTCCGTCACATCGATGACTTCCGTGTCCGTCGAGACCGCGAGGCGGTTCCCGTCGAAGACTCCAAGACGCATCTGCGCCTCCTTCTCTTCCGACCCTTGAACGGTCGGCTCCGGCGGTGAGGCGGCCGCAGGGCGGGGGTGCGACCGAAGCTCTGAAGATTCATCCGCTGATCAGGATGACTGGAGGATAGGGCCGGTCGGCAGGGGGCGCAATGGTGCTGTCGAGGTCCTTTTGGTCGACAGAAAAGGGCTGGAAGGCCCTTGAAAAGGTTGCTGCACGCCTCTGGTGCGACCGCGGGGAGCCATGTACGTTGCAGCTGATTCATTCGGAGAAGCGGATGACTGGATTTCTTGTCGGGTCGATGCGAGCCGCGTCGACCGCATCGACCGACCTTTGCCCGTCCTTCCTTCCAAGGGGGTGACCGCATGCTGGAAAAGTCCGGATTCGACGGCCTGGGAGTCGTCGTCACGGGAGCCGCCGCCGGAATCGGCGCCGCGACCGCCGAGGTGCTCGGCGGACTCGGTGCGCACGTCCTGGCCATCGACATCGACGCCGACGGTCTGACCGAACTCGCCGCACGTCTGGCCGGTTCGGGTGCCGCCTGCACCGTTGTCGAGGCCGACCTCACCGACCGGTCCGACGTAGAGCGGATCCCCCGGGCGGTGGACGAGTCCGGGATCGTGATCAAGGGACTGGTCAACAACGTCGGGGTCAACAGCCGGCGTTCGATCCAGGACCTGGACCCGGAACAGTGGGACCGGGACCTCGCCCGCAACCTCACCAGTGCCTACCTGCTCACCCGGGCACTGCTGCCTGCGCTGCTCGCGGCACCGCGCGGCGGGTCGGTCGTGAACGTCTCGTCGACACACGCTCTGGCCGCCAACCCGGCGGCGCTGGGCTACGCCACCACCAAGTCAGGACTGCTGGGCTTCACCCGGCAGTTGGCCGCCGAGTTCGCGGACCGCGGTCTGCGGGTCAACGCAGTCTGTCCCGGACTGACGATGACCACACGGATCGCCGACCGGGGCATCCCGCAGCCGCAGGAACGCCTGCGGGACCGGCTCCTCGGCGGCAGGTTCGCCGAGCCCGAGGAGGTCGCGAACGGTATCGCGTTCCTCGCCTCGGACGCCGCCTCGTACATCACCGGCGTGACCCTGCCGATCGACGGCGGCTTCACGGCCCGTTGACCCGGGCGGTCGCATGCGGTTTCACCGTCCGTCCACCCGGCCCGTCGAGGGCGGCTTCACCGCCCGTCGACCCGGGCGGGTCCCTTCGGCACGGCCAGAACCCCACCAGAGAGAGGTGTGTTCCATGACCACAGCGACGACCGGGGCCCTGTCCCCGGGCCAGGTCGACGATTACCGCCGGAACGGCTTCCTGTTCCCGCTGGATGCCATGACGGCCGATCAGGCGGATTCCTACCGTGCGAAGCTGGAGGCGTTCGAGGCCGAATACGGCGAACGCGGCTCAGCCATCCTGCGCTCGAAGGCCCACCTGGTGCTCCCCTGGGTCAACGAGCTGATCCGGCTGGAGCCCGTGCTGGACGTGGTCGAGAGCCTTCTCGGCCCCGACCTCTACTGCTGGGGCTCCTCCTTCTTCATCAAGAACCCGCACCACCCCGGATATGTGGCCTGGCACCAGGACGCCCCGTTCTCCAGCATCCCGAAGGGCGGGGAGATCATCACCGCCTGGATCGCGCTGGCGCCCAGCATGGTGGAGAACGGCTGCCTGAAGGTGGTCGCCGGCACCCACACCAAGGAGGCCGAGCACACCTTCAACAGCGACGGCTCCAACATGCTCTCCCAGGGGCAGGAGATCGCCGTCGAGGTGGACGAGAACGACGCCACGCTGATCCAGCTCCGGCCCGGGCAGTTCTCGCTGCACCACCAGTTCATCTTCCACGGCTCGGGGCCGAGCCACAGCGACGAGCGGCGCATCGGCATCGCCGTCCGCTACATGAAGCCCTTCAAGCGGGAGGAGGGCACCACCGACACCGCCACTCTGGTGCGCGGCAGCGACCCGTACGGGACCTTCATCCCCGAGCCGGTACCGACCGCCGACATGGCCCCCGAGTCCGTCGCCTACCTCGACGAGCAGCTAGTCAGCCGGCACGGAGACCGCTACCGCAAGTGACCCGCCGGGCGGGGCTGTCGCGCCGTACGGCACAAGCCCCGCAGGGACCGCCCCGCCCGTTCGCGTGAGCGCCGGCCGCCCGGGGCCGTCCCGCCCCGCGCATGTCCGCCGCCCTGCCCCGTCCTTCCCGCATGCGTCAGCCGTGGGACAGACGGGGCCACCGCCCCCCAC
>NZ_LIQT01000649.1 GCF_001418415.1 Streptomyces hirsutus | reverse complement strand
GTGCCACCCGAGGGGATGCGGGGAGGGGTGGTGCCGGTCGGGCGGCGCGTGTCGCGGCGGCCGGGAGGACGCGTACCGGTGCGGTGCTGAGCCCTGGTCATGACCTTGTTCACGGGACCCCGTTCGACGGGCCGGGCGTCGCCGCCGGCCGGGGGACCGGGGCGATACCGGGCGGTAACTTCGTGGTTGGGGATCTTGTACGGGGCGGCAGAGGGCGACGGCAAGGCGCCGTGAGTCGTGTCGGGACGGCGGGAGGATTCACTTATCCGAGTGAATGACGGCCGGTCGATCCCGTCCGGGAGCGGGCGGGCCGGGTGAATTCCTGGCTCGGGGTGGACACCGCCGAGGGGGTGGGCAGGAACCCGATGGGGGACGCCGCACGTACCCTGAAGGCTCACCCGGCCGGATGCGGCCGCCCCAGAGGTGTCCCGCGATCCCCGGCGGACCTCCGACCACGAAAGCTGCCCACATGCGCGTCAAAGCCGCCGACATGCGCGTCTACGTCCCCCTGACCCTCTCCGGCCTCGCCGAGGCGTACCGGACGGGAGAGCTGGGCGCCGGGCGGTTCCCCGCCTACGGTGTGACGCCCGCGCTGCGAGAGTGGTACCCCTCCGAGTACGACGAGGACCAGGAGTACGCGGCGCTGGGCTTCGCCGCGCTGGCCTCGCTGCGGCTGCTGGCCGCGGACGCCGGCGCCCCGCGGCGCCGGGTCGTGGTCGCCGTGGACGTGCCCGACGGGGCGGTCTCGGCCGATCCGGCCGGCCCCGGTGCGCTGTGGGTCGACGGGCCCGTACGGCTGGACCGGGCGGCGGCGGTGCACGTGGACGCGGCGGACGCGGAGCCGGACGTGACGGCGGCCGCGCAGGCGCTGCCCGCGGCGGACGGCGGGGACGACGGCGCCCAGTCCGTCGTGGACGGGGCGGAGGAGCACGAACTGCTGTGGTACGCCACGCAGGAGATCCCGAACCTGCTGGGGCCGGCGGTCTGAGGTCTTCCGTTCGCACCGGGCCGGACCGGGGAGAGGCCCGGTGCCGGCGGCCTGAGTCGGCCGCCGGGTGCGGCGCCGATCCGGTGGTCTCCCGGCTGTCAGTGGCGGCGGGTACTTTTTTCCCATGGGGATGCACAGGGACGCGCACATCGTCTGGGACTGGAACGGCACGCTGTTCCACGACGTCGACGCGGTCATCGGGGCGACGAACGCCGCCTTCGCCGAGCTCGGCCTGGAGCCGCTCACGCTGGAGCGGTACCGGGAGCTGTACTGCGTGCCGGTGCCGAAGTTCTACGAGCGGCTGATGGGACGGCTGCCCACCGAGGCCGAGTGGGAGCTGATGGACGCGACCTTCCACCGGTACTACACCGAGCACCGGGTGCGGTGCGCGCTCGCCGAGGGGGTGGCGGAGCTGCTGGCCGGATGGTCGTCGGCGGGGCGCAGCCAGTCGATCCTCAGCATGTACGGGCACGAGGACCTCGTGCCCCTGGTCCGGGGCTTCGGCATCGAGTCCCACTTCCTGCGCGTCGACGGGCGGACCGGCCCGTCCGGTGGCGGCAAGTCGGAGCACATGGCGCGCCACCTCGGCGCGCTGACCGGAGTGGACCCGGCCCGCACGGTGGTGATCGGGGACGCCGCCGACGACGCGCTGGCCGCGCGGCACGTGGGGGCGGGAGCCGTGCTCTACACCGGCGGCTCGCACAGCAGAGCCAGCCTCGAAGCGGTGGGGGTGCCGGTGGTGGACACGCTGGCGGAGGCCGTCGAGGAAGCGGAACGCCTGGCGGCCTGAGCCGGACGCCGGACGCCGGGCGCCGGGCGCCACGGAGAGAGGGGCGGCCGGCGGGAAACGGACGGCGGACGATCGGGAAGCGGACGGAAGACGACCGGATGTCGCCGGAAGCGCACTGTGCAGAACGTCAAAGTTCCACCCCATGTTTTGTACACATACGGCTCATGACGGGCCCCCCGCGAGGGGGGATAGCCTGGGTGGCGTGATCAGCGCGATAGCTCGCGGGGGCCTCGTCGTCCCCGTTGTGCGCCCGGAGAGCACGGACGACATCCGTGACCGGGCGGCGCTCGCTGGTCCTCGCGGGCGGGACGGGACCCGGAAGGTCCCCGAGGCGCGCCGCATCCCCCGGGTACGGACGTCGCGGAGAGCAGCGTCACACCCGTCGGGCGCGCCGGAATTGGCAGAGAAGCCCCCGCTCGTCTCATCCTGCGGCATAGCGTCGGTACGGAGCGGACACCCCGCGCCGTACCACCGCACCGCGGGCGCAGAGACCGTACTTCCTTCTACGTCACGCAATGGCGCGCGACAGGAGTCAGAGGACAATGCAGACCAAGCTGGACGAAGCAAAGGCCGAGCTGCTCGAAAAGGCCGCCCGGGTAGCTGAGAACAGCCCGGCCGGGGGGAAACTGCCGACCGGGACGACGGACAAGGGCATGCCCGACCGGGACACCGTGCTCGCGTTCCTCCAGCGCTACTACCTGCACACCGCCCCGGAGGACCTTGTCGGCCGCGACCCGGTCGACGTGTTCGGAGCCGCCTTCTCGCACCTCCGGCTGGCCGAGAACCGTCCCCAGGGCACGGCCAACGTCCGGGTCCACACCCCGACCGTCGAGGAGAACGGCTGGACGTGCAGCCACTCCGTCGTCGAGGTGGTCACCGACGACATGCCCTTCCTCGTGGACTCCGTCACCAATGAGCTGACCCGGCAGGGCCGCGGCATCCACGTCGTCATCCACCCGCAGATGGTGGTGCGCCGCGACCTCACCGGCAAACTGATCGAGGTGTCCGCCGCACCCGCCGGGGGCGAACTCCCGCACGACGCCCACATCGAGTCCTGGATCCACGTCGAGACCGACCGCGAGAGCGACCGCGGCGACCTCAAGCAGATCACCGCCGACCTGCTGCGCGTCCTGTCCGACGTCCGCGAGGCCGTCGAGGACTGGGGCAAGATGCGGCAGACGGCGACCCTGCTGGCCGAGGGCCTGCCCGACGAACCCGTCCCCGTGGACGTGCCGGGCCCGCAGGTCGAGGAGGCCCGGGAGCTGCTGCGCTGGCTCGCCGACGACCACTTCACCTTCCTCGGCTACCGCGAGTACCAGCTGCGCGACGACGACTCGCTGGCCGCCGTCCCCGGCACCGGCCTCGGCGTCCTGCGCTCCGACCCGCACCACGCCACCGACGAGGACCACCCGGTCAGCCCGTCCTTCGAGCGGCTGCCCGCCGACGCCCGGGCCAAGGCGCGCGAGCACAAGCTGCTCGTCCTGACCAAGGCCAACAGCCGGGCCACCGTGCACCGGCCGTCGTACCTGGACTACATCGGCGTCAAGAAGTTCGACGCGGACGGCAACGTCGTCGGCGAGCGCCGCTTCCTCGGCCTGTTCTCCTCGGCCGCCTACACCGAGTCCGTCCGCCGGGTCCCGGTGATCCGCCGCAAGGTCGAGGAGGTCCTCGAGCGCGCCGGCTTCTCGCCGAACAGCCATGACGGGCGCGACCTGCTGCAGATCCTGGAGACCTACCCGCGCGACGAGCTCTTCCAGACCCCGGCCGACGAGCTCCAGGCCATCGCCACCTCGGTGCTCTACCTCCAGGAGCGCCGCCGCCTGCGGCTCTACCTGCGCCAGGACGAGTACGGGCGCTACTACTCCGCCCTCGTCTACCTTCCCCGCGACCGGTACACCACCGGTGTGCGGCTGAGGATCATCGACATCCTCAAGGAGGAACTCGGCGGCATCAGCGTCGACTTCACCGCCTGGAACACCGAGTCGATCCTCTCCCGGCTGCACTTCGTGGTCCGCGTCCCGCAGGGCACCGAGCTGCCGCAGCTGTCCGACCAGGACCGGGAGCGCATCGAGGCCCGGCTGGTCGAGGCCGCCCGCTCCTGGGCCGACGGCTTCGGCGAGGCCCTCACCGCGGAACTGGGCGAGGAGCGTGCCGCCGAACTGCTGCGCCGCTACGCGAACGCCTTCACCGAGGGGTACAAGGCCGACCACACCCCGCGCGGCGCCGTCGCCGACCTGGTCCGGCTCGAACAGCTCGACGACGAGCAGAACTTCGATCTCAGCCTGTACGAGCCGGTGGGCGCGACCCCCGAGGTGCGCCGCTTCAAGATCTACCGCAAGGGTGAGGCCGTCTCCCTCTCGGCCGTGCTGCCCGTGCTCCAGCGGCTCGGCGTCGAGGTCGTCGACGAGCGGCCCTACGAGCTGCGCCGCGACGACGGCAGCGTGGCCTGGGTCTACGACTTCGGACTGCGGCTGCCCAAGGCCGCCGACGGCGCCGACCACCTCGGCGACGACGCCCGTGAGCGGTTCCAGGAGGCCTTCGCGGCGACCTGGACCGGCAAGGCGGAGAACGACGGTTTCAACGCCCTGGTGCTGAGCGCCGGACTGACCTGGCGTCAGGCGGTGGTGCTGCGCGCCTACGCCAAGTACCTGCGTCAGGCGGGCTCCACCTTCAGCCAGGACTACATGGAGGACACCCTCCGCAACAACGTCCACACCACCCGGCTGCTCGTCTCCCTGTTCGAGGCGAGGATGTCGCCGGAGCGGCAGGGCGCCGGCTTCGAGCTGGTGGACGCCCTGCTGGAGGAGGTCGACGCCGCCCTCGACGAAGTCGCCTCGCTCGACGAGGACCGCATCCTGCGCTCCTTCCTCACGGTGATCAAGGCAACGCTGCGCACCAACTTCTTCCAGGAGGCGAGCGGCGGCCGCCCGCACGACTACGTCTCCATGAAGTTCGACCCGCAGGCCATGCCCGACCTGCCGGCGCCCCGCCCGGCGTTCGAGATCTGGGTGTACTCGCCGCGGGTCGAGGGCGTGCACCTGCGGTTCGGCAAGGTCGCGCGCGGCGGCCTGCGCTGGTCGGACCGCAGGGAGGACTTCCGCACCGAGATCCTCGGCCTGGTCAAGGCGCAGATGGTGAAGAACACCGTCATCGTGCCGGTCGGCGCCAAGGGCGGCTTCGTCGCCAAGCAGCTGCCGGACCCGTCCGTGGACCGCGACGCCTGGATGGCCGAGGGCATCGCCGCGTACAAGACGTTCATCTCGGCGCTGCTCGACATCACCGACAACATGGTGGCCGGCGAGGTCGTGCCCCCGGTCGACGTCGTCCGGCACGACGGGGACGACACCTATCTCGTCGTCGCGGCCGACAAGGGCACCGCCAGGTTCTCGGACACGGCCAACGAGGTCGCCCAGGCCTACGGCTTCTGGCTCGGTGACGCCTTCGCCTCCGGCGGCAGCGCCGGATACGACCACAAGGGCATGGGTATCACCGCCCGCGGCGCCTGGGAGTCCGTCAAGCGGCACTTCCGGGAGCTGGGCGTGGACACCCAGACCCAGGACTTCACGGTCGTCGGCATCGGCGACATGTCCGGTGACGTGTTCGGCAACGGCATGCTGCTGAGCGAGCACATCCGGCTGGTCGCCGCCTTCGACCACCGGCACATCTTCATCGACCCCACCCCGGACGCGGCCCTCGGCCACGCCGAGCGCCGCCGCCTGTTCGAGCTGCCGCGCAGCTCCTGGGCGGACTACAACACCGACCTGCTGTCGGCCGGCGGCGGCGTGTTCCCGCGCACCGCCAAGTCCATCCCGGTCAACGCCCAGATCCGCGAGGCTCTCGGCCTCGACTCCGGCGTCACCAAGATGACCCCGGCGGACCTGATGAAGGCGATCCTCAAGGCGCCGGTGGACCTCCTGTGGAACGGCGGCATCGGCACGTACGTCAAGGCGTCGAGCGAGTCCAACGCCGACGTCGGCGACAAGGCCAACGACACCATCCGCGTCGACGGCAAGGACCTGCGGGTCGCCGTCGTCGGCGAGGGCGGCAACCTGGGCATGACCCAGCTCGGCCGGATCGAGGTCGCGCTGCACGGCGGCCGGATCAACACCGACGCCATCGACAACAGCGCCGGCGTGGACACCTCCGACCACGAGGTGAACATCAAGATCCTGCTCAACACCCTGGTCGCGAACGGCGACATGACGGTAAAGCAGCGCAACAAGCTGCTCGCCTCGATGACCGACGAGGTCGGCCGGCTGGTGCTGCGCACCAACTACGCGCAGAACACCGCCCTCGCCAACGCCCTGGCCCAGTCCAAGGACATGCTCCACGCCCAGCAGCGCTTCATGAAGCACCTGGTGCGCGAGGGCCACCTCGACCGGGCCCTGGAGTTCCTGCCCACCGACCGCCAGATCCGCGAGCGGCTGAGCGCCGGGCAGGGCCTGACCGGCCCGGAGACGGCCGTCCTGATGGCCTACACGAAGATCACGGTCGCCGACGAGCTGCTGAGCACCTCACTGCCCGAGGACCCGTATCTCAAGGTGCTGCTGCACTCGTACTTCCCGGCCGCGCTGCGCGAGCAGTTCGCCGACCGGATCGACGCGCACCCGCTGCGCCGTGAGATCACCACGACCGTCCTGGTCAACGACACGGTCAACACGGGCGGTACGACGTATCTGCACCGGATGCGGGAGGAGACCGGAGCGTCGCTGGAGGAGATCGTCCGGGCCCAGACCGCGGCCCGCGCGATCTTCCGGTCCGCCACGGTGTGGGACGGGGTCGAGGACCTCGACACCGTCGTCGCGGCGGACGTCCAGACCCGGATCAGGCTGCACTCGCGCCGGCTGGTGGAGCGCGGCACGCGCTGGCTGCTGAACAACCGTCCGCAGCCGCTGGAGCTCGAGGAGACGGTGTCGTTCTTCGCCGAGCGCGTCGAACTGGTCTGGTCGCAGCTGCCGAAGCTGCTGCGCGGCGCGGACCTGGAGTGGTTCCAGAAGATCCACGACGAGCTGGCGGGCGTCGGTGTCCCGGCGGAACTCGCCACCCGTGTGGCAGGGTTCTCCTCCGTGTTCGCGGCGATCGACATCGTCTCGGTGGCCGACCGCATGGGCAAGGAGCCGCTGGACGTCGCCGAGGTGTACTACGACCTCGCCGACCGGCTGCGCATCACCCAGCTGATGGACAGGATCAGTGAGCTGCCCCGCGCCGACCGCTGGCAGTCCATGGCCCGCGCGGCGATCCGCGAGGACCTGTACGCGGCGCACGCGGCGGTCATGGCCGACGTGCTGGCGGCGGGCAACGGCACGTCGACACCGGAGCAGCGGTTCACGGTGTGGGAGGCGAAGAACGAGGCCATCATCGGCCGGGCCCGCACCACCCTGGAGGAGATCCAGAGCTCGGACACCTTCGACCTGGCGAACCTGTCGGTGGCGATGCGGACCATGCGGACGCTGCTGCGCTCGCACGCGTAGGGCAGTACGCGCCCGCCCCGCCCACGGCGCACAGCACAACCCGCAGGGGGCGCCCCGGACCGTCGTGTCCGGGGCGCCCCCTGCGGCGTTGCGGTGCCGGCCTCAGGCAGGCTTCGAAGCGGCCTCGGGCTCGGTTCGGGTCTTCACCTCGGGTTGCTCGGGCTGTTCGGGCTGCTCGAGGTTCGGCTTCGGCTCGGCCTTCGGCTTCGGTTTCGGCTTGCGGGCCTTGTCCGGGCCGCCGGTGAACTTCTCGTACTCCTTGAGCACCTCTTCGGTCGGTCCGTCCATGCGCAGTTCGCCCCGTTCCAGCCACAGCACGCGGTCGCAGGTGTCGCGGATCGACTTGTTGCTGTGGCTGACCAGGAACACCGTCCCGGCGTGCTTGCGCAGCTCGCGGATGCGGCCCTCGGAGCGCTTCTGGAAGGAGCGGTCGCCGGTGGCCAGGGCCTCGTCGATGAGCAGGACGTCGTGGTCCTTCGCGGCGGCGATGGAGAAGCGCAGCCGGGCGGCCATGCCGGAGGAGTAGGTGCGCATCGGCAGGGTGATGAAGTCGCCCTTCTCGTTGATGCCGGAGAAGTCGACGATCTCCTGGTAGCGCTCGTGGACCTGCTCGCGGGTCATGCCCATCGCGAGCCCGCCCAGCATGACGTTGCGCTCGCCGGTGAGGTCGTTCATCAGGGCCGCGTTGACGCCGAGGAGGGAGGGCTGGCCGTCGGTGTAGATCCGGCCGTTCTCCACCGGGAGCAGGCCGGCGACGGCCTTGAGCAGGGTCGACTTGCCCGAGCCGTTGGTGCCGATCAGGCCGATGGCCTCGCCCCGGTGGGCGACGAAGGACACGTTGCGCACCGCGTGCACCGTGCGCACGCCGGACGCCCTCTCGGTCTTGCGGCGGCGCACGATGCGGTTGAGGGCCGCGGTGGCGGAGCCGCGTCCGGCGCCGGTGCCGTTGACCCGGTAGACGATGTCGACGCCGTCGGCGACGACGGTGGGGATCTTCTCGTCGGTGTTGTCAGCCACGGCCGTAGGTCTCCTCAGCCTTCCAGAAGTAGATGAAGCCGATCACGCCGGCCAG
>NZ_LIQT01000648.1 GCF_001418415.1 Streptomyces hirsutus | reverse complement strand
CTTTCCGCCGACCCGAGCGGCGAACACCCCGTCGGCGGCGGCCGCACCCCCGGCGGTTCCCTCCTCCGCCCCGGCGCCGCTCTTCGCCTCCGTGCCGCTGTCCCCCTCCCGGATCCGATGCCCCGCCGGCGTCAGGAAGTGATCGTGCGGCGCACGGGGGTGCCGGAACGCCAGCCCTCGCTCGACCAGCCCCGCAAGCTGGGCCCCGGTCCCCTTGACCCGCCCGCTGACCGGGTCGGCCGCCTCCACCACCCGCCGCAACCCCGCGCCCAGAGCTCTCGTCACCCTCGAAGACTACGGCCGGGCACTGACACTCCCGGAGCCCGCGTTTTCCGTGACCCGGTCATAGAATTCCGCTGTGGAGAACTCAGCGCGTACGCCGCAGTCCGGAGCTGAACCGCGGAGCGCGGGCGGCAAGCCCGCGCAGGGCCTGGAATCCGTGGAGAACGCCCTCTCCCTGCTGCTCCTGCTCCGCAAGCAGGGGCGCGTGCGGCTGAGCGAGGCCGCCGACGAGCTGGGCGTGGCCCGGTCCACGGCTCATCGTCTGCTCTCCACTCTGCGCGGCCGCGGCTTCGCGGTGCAGGGCGCCGACAAGGTGTACCGGCCCGGCCCCACGCTCTACCGCCTGGGGATGTCCCAGCGCTCCGAGTACGACCTCGTGGAAACCGCCCGGCCGCACATGCTCTGGCTCAACGGGCAGCTCGGCGAGACGGTGCACCTGGCGGTCCGGGCCGGGGCCGAGACGCGCATCCTGCACAGCATCGAGGGAACGCACGCTCTGCGCGTCGGCAGCCGCACGGGCGTGAGCCTGCCCGCGCACCTCTCCGCCGGAGGCAAGGCGCTCCTCGCCGACCTGGGTGTCTCCGAGCTCGCCGACATCTACGGCACCCGGCACGCGGCGCAGGCGGACACCGACCCCGAGACACTGCACCGCACGCTCGAGACCGTCCGCAGGCGGGGCTACGCCGTCAATATCGGAGGTACCGAGCGCGGCATCTCCGCGGTGGGCGGCGCCGTGCGGGAGCCGGGCGGCCGCGCCGTGGCGGCGATGATCGTCTCGGCCCCTTCGCTGCGCTTCACTCGCGCCCGTCTCGGTGAGGCGGCCGCTGTGCTCGGAGAGGCAGTGCGCCGTATGGAGGCGGCACTCTGAGCCGGTGGCCGGTGCCCTCCTGCGCATGCGGCCGAAGCGGAGGGGCATCGTACGGCGGCAGGCCCGCGACGCAAAGGGGTACTCCCCTCTGTACCGCAGAGCGGAACTACTGAGCAGTTCCATTGCTCCCTGCGTAACCGAAATGCTTCCATACTGGTCACCGATGGGTCATCCGCTCGTCGCCGGAGGAACGCCGGGGTCTGCGGAGCCGCCCACCGTGTCGGTGCTTCGCTTCACGGCCCGCCCGGCTCC
>NZ_LIQT01000647.1 GCF_001418415.1 Streptomyces hirsutus | reverse complement strand
ACGACGAGGCGGAGCGGGCCTACGCGCGCGCGGGCGAGCTGTGGCGCACGGTCGGCGACGCGCCCGGTCTGGTGCGCTCGCTGCGCGCCCGCGCGTGGCTCACGCTGCGCGGGGAGGCGGACCCGGACGGGGCACGCGCGCTGATGGCGGACGCGGTCGAGGAGTGCGAGGCGGCGGTGGACGCGGCCCCGGACGGCGAGACCCGCGCGCGACTCACCGCCGAGCTCGGCCACACGCACCGGCAGTTCGCGGACCTGCTGATACGGGTGGAGGACGGAGGGGCCGCGGACGACGACGGGGAGACCCTGTTCGAGGAGGCGGTGGCCGCGCTGGACCGGGCGATCGCCGCGTTCGCGCCCCTCGGCCCGGACACCCTCCGGGACCGCTGCCGGGCCGAACTGGCCGCGGCCTGGCTGGAGGCCGACCTGGGCCGTCCCGCGGACGCGGCGGCACGCGCGCGGGCCGTCCTGACCGCCCACGGGGAGGCCCCGGAGGAGGACGAGGCGGCCCGGTCCCTGCGCGGCGAGGCGGAGCGCCTCCTGAACACCGTCACGGAGGAGAAGCGGGAGCCGGTGGAGAACTGAGCCCGTCGGACGGCGGCCGCGCGGGCCGGGCCGTCCCTCGACGCCCTCTCCGCGGGCAGTGCGGCCTCCGCCACCCGCCCGAGCCCGCCGGTGACCTCGGCGAGCTGCAGATGCAGCTGCGCCAGCCCGACCGGCTCCAGGTACGGCCCGCCGTGCTCCAGGGCCGCCCGCAGCGCCCGCTCGGCGCCGCGGCCTGCCCGTCGCCCGGTCACCGGTGCGGGTCCGGGAGTCCGCCGGTGTCCGCCGAGTACCGGCCCCGGCACCCGGGCCGTCCCGTGGGGCCGCTCCCCGCCCGTCGGGACGGTGCGCCTCCGTCCTCACTCCACCCCGATGAGGAGCAGGGCGCCCTGTCTGCCGCCCTGGTAGAGGACGGTGTCGACGGCCAGGTAGCCCTCGCGGACGTGGGTTTCCAGGTGGGTGGCGAGGGTGTGGGGGGTTTCGTCGCCGAGGACCAGGGTGACCATCTCGCCGCCGGCGGAGAGCATGCGGTCCAGAACGGCCGTGGCGGTGGCGGTGACGTCGTCGCCGATCACGGCCACGTCGCCGTCGATGAGGCCGAGGACGTCGCCGGCCTGGCAGATGCCCGCCATGGTCCAGGACTGCCGTTCGGCGACGGTGATCTCGGCGTACCGGGTCGCGCCCGCCGCCGAGGTCATCGCCACCACGTCCTCGTCGAAACGGCGCTCCGGCTCGTGCACCGCGAGCGCCGCGATGCCCTGGACCGCGGAACGGGTCGGGATGAGGGCCACCCTGAGCCCTTCGGCGCGGGCCTGGTCGGCCGCCGCCGCGGCGGTGTGGCGCAGCTCGGCGTCGTTCGGCAGCAGCACCACCTCGTGCGCGTGGGCCCGCCGTACGGCCTCGACCAGTTCGCCGCTCGCGGGCGGCTCGCCGGGGCGGGCCAGCACCGTGGTCGCGCCGGCTCCGGTGTACAGGGCGGCCAGCCCCTCGCCGGGCACCACGGCCACCACGGCCCGCGCGGCGCGTTCCACGGGCGGACGGCCGGCCCTGGGGCCATGGGCGTCACCGGCACCGAAGTGCGCGATCCGGATACGGTGCGGGCGCCCCGCCTCGACCCCCGCCTCCACGGCGGCTCCGGCGTCGTCGACATGGACGTGGACGTTCCACAGTCCGTCCCCGCCGACCACGACGAGCGAGTCCCCGAGACCGTCGAGCCGCTGCCGCAACCGCTCCACGGCCGCGTCCTCGGCCTCCAGGAGGTAGATCACCTCGTAGGCGGGCCCGGCGACCGTGGCCTCCGTCACTCCCCCGCCGTCGGCGCATCCGGCGGGTTCCTCGTGCTCCACGCGCGTGGGGGTCCCGGGGCGCACCCGCGCGTGTGTCCCGGCGGTGTTCCTGTACGCGCCGGGTGCGGGCCCTCCCGGCTTCTCCCCCGTGAACGTCTCCACCAGGGCCGCGAGCACCGCCACCAGCCCCCGGCCGCCCGCGTCCACCACACCCGCCCGCCGAAGCACGGCCAGCTGGCCCGGCGTCGCGGCGAGGGCCGTGCGGGCGCCGTCGTAGGCCGCCCGCGCCACCTCCCCGCAGTCGCCCTCCGCACCACCGGCCGCGTCGGCGGCGGCCGAGGCGACGGTGAGCACGGTGCCCTCCACGGGATGGGCCACGGCCCGGCGCGCGGAGTCGGCCGCGGTCCGCAGGGCGCGCCGCAGCCCCTGTCCGTCGGCGTGAGCCGCCTCGTCCCCGGCCAGCACCTGCGCCATCCCCCTCAGCAACTGCGCCAGGATCGTCCCGGAGTTGCCGCGGGCGCCGATCAGCGCCCCGTGGGCCATCGCCCGCGCCGCGTCGGCCAGCGTGGGCCCCTCGGGCCCCTCTGCCGCGTAGCCCGCGAACACCGCCTCGACCGCCGTGGCCGCGGACTCGACCGTCAGATAGAGATTCGTACCGGTGTCCCCGTCCGCCACGGGGTAGACGTTGATCGCGTCGATCTCCTCGCGCGCGCGCCCCAGGGCGTCGAGCGCGAGTCCGCACCAGGCACGCACCGCGAGAGCATCGAAGAATGTCTGCGGCACCTGCGCCACCTGCGCCTCCCTGAGCTGCTGGACGTGGCACGCAGCGTAGACCTTGGGGGGCCGGATGCCGGAAGCGGGCCGGGACGGGCCGCTGAGCTGCCATGCCGGTTTCGTTCTCCTGGTTCAGGCGTTGTATGCTGCTCCGGTTGCCCGATCCGAATCGGGCCTCTCCCTGGCAGAGCCACTCAGATTCCCAAGGACTCCCCGAGTTCCGACGTTCTGATCCCGGCATGCCGGGATC
>NZ_LIQT01000646.1 GCF_001418415.1 Streptomyces hirsutus | reverse complement strand
AGCCCGCCCGAGCTCCCCCACCCCGCCGCGTACAGCTACCCCGGGCTCCTCTCCCCGGCGCCCTCCGACGACGGCTCGCCGAACCGCGCGAGCGTCAGCGACCCGGCCGCCGTCACCGCGCACCCCGCGAACGCCAGCCCCTGCAGGCCCTCGCGAGGCCGGCCGCCGAGCCATGCCACGCCCACCAGGGCGGGGCCGATCGTCTCGCCGAGCACCATGCCCGCCGTCGCCACCGTCACCGACCCACGCTGGAACGCCGAGGTGAGGAAGAGGAATCCGGTCGCTCCGCCCACCAGCAGCGCGTACGGCGCCGGGTCGAGGAGGATTCCGGGTACGGCCAGGGAGTCGATCAGCCGGACGGCGACCTGGACCGTGCCGAACCCCAGACCCGCACCGAGACCCAGCGGCAGGGCGCGCGGCCCGGCGGGGAGGCGGCCCAGCAGTGCGCCGGAGAGGAGGACCACGACAACGGTGGCCGGCAGCGACCGGCCCAGGGCTGCGGGCGCGGCACGGTTGCCTTCCGGGCCGGACGCGAGGCCGATCATCGTCAGCCCCGCACAGACCGCCGCGACCGCGCCCCACCGGGTCCGGCTCAGCCGGATGCCGAGCAGCCGGACGGCGGCCACGGCGGTGACCGCGAGGCCGGCGGCGAGCGCCGAGCCCACCGCGTAGAGCGGGATGGAGCGCAGCACGACGATCGGGAAGAGGAAACCGATCCCGTCGAGGGCGAGGCCGGCGAGACAGCGCCACTGGCGCAGGACGCGCGACAGCAGCGCAGGGTCGAGGCCGGAGCCGGTTCCGGGTTCCGCGGCGCGCGCGGCGACGGCCTGCAGGACGGAGGCCGTTCCGTAACAGATCGCCGAGGCGAGGGCGCAGATCATCCCGAGGAGCACGAAGGCACTGCAAGCGGCGCAACCCACCGACAAAGCCGTGGAGCGCATATACAGCTCTTTCAGCTCCTATCGTCACATCCATGAGGCGTGCTCGGCCAGGTCGGCAGGCGGGGAGCGATCGGGGGAGCCGGTCGCGGCGTTGCTACCTGTCGGCGGTCTGGTATCTGCGGGCCGTGGCGTTCGTCAACTTCCTGGCCGGGGTATGGGTCTCGTTCGGCAACGACATCCGGCGGCACAACGACGACGAGTTCTTCACGCCCTATCTGCTGACGGCGGGGTTCTTCTCCGGCTCCGTCTCGCTCTTTCTGGCCGTCACCATGCGGCGGCGCAAGCGCGCGGCGTGGATCCTCAATCTCGTACTCGCCGGTCTGGTGCTGGCCCTGACCGCCCTGGCGCTGGGACTGCCGGTCTACCGGCAGCACGCCCAGAACTGGTTCTCGGTGTTCCTCACCGCGCTCTTCGTCGCCGCCCTGCTCGGCGGGCGGCGCGAGTTCCACGCGAAGGGCGACCGGTCCAATCCGAAGCTGGCGGCTTCGGTCGCCGTGGGCGGATTCCTGGCGTGTTCGCTGCTTGCCACCGCGCTGGTCACGGTGACCAACACCGACCGGGACGCCGTGCGCTCCACCTTCCTGCAGCGCTGGCACTACGGGGTGCTCCGCATGGTCTCCCTCGCCTACGAGGACGTTCACTTCGGGACCATCACCACGCCCAGGTGGGCCAATGTGCTGATCAACATCATGAGCACGGCGCTGGTCCTGCTGGTCCTGTACGCGGCGTTCCGCTCCCGCCGGGCCGTCGACGCCATGACCGGGGAAGACCTGCGAGGCCTGCGCGCGCTGCTGGAGCGGCACGGGGAACGCGACTCCCTGGGGTACTTCGCGCTGCGGCGCGACAAGAGCGTCGTCTGGTCCCCGTCGTGCAAGTCCGCCGTCACCTACCGGGTGGTGAGCGGGGTGTCGCTGGCGTCCGGCGACCCGATCGGCGACCCGGAGGCGTGGCCGGGGGCGATCGACCGCTGGCTCGCCCAGGCCCGGGAGCACGGGTGGGCCCCGGCCGTGATCGGCGCGAGCGAGGAGGGCGGCACGGTCTACGCCCGGCATGGCCTGAACGCCCTGGAACTGGGTGACGAGGCGATTGTCGACCTCGGTGAGTTCACCCTCGAAGGCCGCGCCATGCGCGGTGTGCGCCAGGCCTACCACCGTATCGAACGGGCGGGCTACGCCGTCCGGATCCGCCGTCACGAGGACATCCCGCCACAGGAGATGGCCGAGCTGATCCGGCTCGCGGACGACTGGCGCGACGGTGAGACGGAACGCGGCTTCTCCATGGCGCTGGGCCGCCTCGGCGACCCGCAGGACGGCCGCTGCGTGATGGTGCTCTGTCACGACGGGGAACGCCTGCGCGGCCTGCTCAGCTTCGTGCCCTGGGGCGACGAAGGGCTGTCCCTGGACCTGATGCGCCGGGACCGCGACTCCGAGAACGGCCTCTTCGAGTTCATGGTGCTGAAGCTGATCCAGCACGCCGGGGAGTTCGGAATCCGTCAGATCTCCCTGAACTTCGCGATGTTCCGCTCCGTCTTCGAGCGCGGTTCCCGGCTCGGCGCCGGGCCGGTGCTGCGCCTGTGGCGCTCGCTGCTCAGCTTCTTCTCCCGCTGGTGGCAGATCGAGTCGCTGTACCGTGCCAACGCCAAGTACCGGCCCGTCTGGGAGCCGCGGTACCTGCTCTTCGAGAAGAGCGCCGACCTGCTGCGCATCACCGTGGCGAGCGCCCGCGCCGAGGGTTTCCTCGAAGCACCGGGGCTGCCGAAATGGCTCAACCGGCAGCGCATGAGGAGTACGGACCCCGGGCCGTAGCCGGTTCCGGGCCCGGACGCCGGTTCCGGGCCGACGCGACGGGGATTCGGGGTGTGCATCCGGTGCCGTGGTGCCACGCTGACCTGGTGATCAGCGAACGTGCCCCACGGGCGGACGAGGGAGACACCCCCAGGCCCCGCCGGTACTCGGTCTGTTCCGGTCGGACACCGGGCCCGGTTCCCCGCACTGCGGGAGGACGGCCCTCGCTCTGCGCCGCGCGGCGCACGCTTCCCTTCCGCACCCACGGGGGACCGAGCGGCTGCCGTCGGGCCGTGCGCGGCGGTCGCCCAAAGCCCCCGGCCCGTCGCACAGCGGACTTCGAGGAACCGTCCGGTGAGAGCCGCAGCCCTCCTCGTACGCCGGGAGTGGGGCCTGGTGTGGGCGGCCGTACACGCCGGGCTCGCCGGCCGCGGGTGGCGGGCCATTCGACTGACGCTCACCGCCCTCTGCCTCTCGCCCAAGGCTGACAGAGAGCGCTGAGGTCCGGGAGTCCGTCGGCGTCATGCGCTTCATCCAGGTGTTGACCGCTGCGCTGCCCCCACAGCAGTTCCAGGGCCTCGCCGATCTCGTCGTCCGCCATCGGGGCGAACGGCCGGTCCTCGCCGGTCCATTCGTCGGTCTTTCCCGCCCCGGTCCCGTGGTGTGCGGATGGTGCTCGGGTCGCAGAGCGAGCCGCGGGCGGCACCCGCAGGGCTCACCAGCGCCACACCACCTCCGGCCGGTACGGGGTACAGGCACTCATGTGCAGGCGGGGCGTGGTCCGCGCCATGTCGTCCTGGGTCAGACAGCGGCCTCCGGCCGCCATGCGGCCTTGCCCGTCCCGCCGCCATGCCTGCCGCGCCCCGCCGGAACAGGTGCCGAGTCCGATCCCGGGACCGCCGGTGAGGCATCTCGTGGAGCCGGTCGGCCGGACGGCCCCGTCCGGTGCGAACTCCCAGCTCTGGCTCGCGGAACCGTCGCACGGGTGCACACTCACCCCGGAGGCGTCACGGGCGGAGTCCAGGCACAGCTCGGTCGCACCGCGCGAGGGTGCCCTGCCGATGTCCGAGACGATTTCCCCTCGTTTCGGGGCACGATGGCGCCTTGGGTACTCCCGGGCGAGCCATTTCTGGTAGGTGTCGATGACGATGTCCGGGCGCGGGCAGTGCAGCGGCGAACATCTCACCGTTTCCACATAGGTGACGATTCCGGTGGCCTTGGTTCTGCGTTGCCCGGAATCCAGATTGGCCGGTAGAAGAGAAATGTCGTAACCCCGGTACGGAATGACCCGCGGCCTGACCCGCATCGCGTATGCGGCGCTGCGGAAATATCGTGCGGAAATGCCGTGATCGCTGTGATCCGCGCCCTTCACCCACGGCCCGCCGAATTTCACGTTGTCGAAATCGAGCGTCAGCACATCCTCCGCTTTCCACTGCTCCATGATCTTCGCCAGTGTGGCGATCAGACGTTTTTCGTCGTACCTGCGGGAGGAGTCCAGGGCGTCGATGACAGTGATCTTCCCTCGGAACAGGCGGAGAAGGCTCTGGTGTCTGTCGAGTACAGCGCCGCCGCCCCGCGGAAGGCCGTCCGGCAGCCGGAGGAAGGTCAGGCGGATCTCTCCGCCGGCGCTGCGGAGGGTGTGGGAAGGAATCCGTTCCGGGCCCACCCGCAGGGGATCCGGCGTCCAGCCCTTCGCCCCCCCGGGCCAGCCGCGCGTAGGCATGTCGCACACCCACCTCGCGACGAGCGGCGAAACTGCCGGCACCGGCGGAGCGTCTGTCGTTGCCGGCCGTCACGTAGACCACCTGCACCGGGCATTTTCGCTCCGCCAGCCGTACGACGCGCGGGCTGATGAAGAGAAGATCATCGTCCTCGTGGGCGACTCCGACCACGGTGCGGGGGCAGCCCTTCCTTTCCGCGACGTCGTCGAGGCCCTCGGCCATCGGATTCCCGGCCCTGCCGGCGGGCGGTGACGAGCCGCCCGCCGGCGTGAGGGCCAACACCCCGCACAGGGCCACGAGGGCTGCCCGGGGCCATCGGCGCCCGCTGTTCCGGGGTGCATCCACGTGATTCATCACTCCGCCGTTCCCTCCACCACCCGGTTTCGCTTCGTCCGACGGTGACCCGCGTCCGGTGGCGCCGCCGTCACCACCGCCGCGTTCCGCCGGTCCGGTCCGACGCGTGTCCTCCCCGCGGACGGCGAGGCCATATCCACCGGACCGCCCAACGGGGCCGAATGGGTCATTCGTCAGCGCGTAGACGCGTGATTCCGCCTCTTGGCCGGCGAATAAAGGTCGAATGCCCCTGAATTCTGTCCCTGACGACACCAGGGACCACTACCCCACCTCCGTGCGGCGGACAGCACCACTCCGGCGTGCTCGGTCAGGAGACTGGTTTGGCGACTCCTCAGCTTTCCGTGGTCGTACCGTGCTTCAACGAGGCTGCCGTCATCGAGAGGTTCCACTCGGCCGTCGGAGATGTTCTCGGCCCGTCCGGACTCGACTACGAGATCTGCTACGTGGACGACGGCAGTACCGACCGCACGCGGGACATCATCGGCGGACTCGGTGTCGCCGACCGGCGTGTCAGGTACACCGTGCTCAGCAGGAACTTCGGCAAGGAGGCCGCGATGCTCGCCGGCCTGCGCATGTCCCGGGGGCAGGCGGTGGTCCTCATGGACGCGGATCTGCAGCATCCCCCGGAGTTCATCCCACGGATGCTCGAACTCCACGGGCGGGGGTACGACCAGGTGATCCCCCGGCGGAACCGCGACGGGGAGGGCACGACGCGCACCGTGCTGAGCCGCTGCTACTACGCTCTGGTGCGCCGCCTCATGGAGGTGGAGGTGCTCGACGGCGCCGGGGATTTCAGGCTGCTGTCACGCCAGGCGGTGGACACGGTGCTGTCACTGCCGGAGACCAACCGGTTCTCGAAGGGGATCTTCTCCTGGATCGGTTTCACGACGGCCAGCTTCACCTACCGGAACGCCCAGCGGCCCGCGGGCAGCTCGAAGTGGGGGAATCGCCATCTGCTCAACTACGGCATCGACGGGCTGCTGTCCTTCAACAACCGGCCCCTGCGGCTGGCCATCTACGCGGGCTTCTGGTGCTTTCTCTCCGCACTCGCCTACGCGGCGTGGGTGGCCTCCGACGTGGCGCTCCACGGGGCCTCCGTCCCGGGCTACGCCACACTGCTGATGGCGGTGGTGGGGCTGGGTGGAATCCAGCTGATCACCCTGGGGATCATCGGTGAATACGTCGGCCGCATCTATCACGAGGTGAAACGCCGCCCTTCCTTCGTGGTCCGGGAAACCGACGAGCACCCCGCCCCGAGGCCCCGCCCTCCGCAGCACGGATCGGTCACTCGCCCGAAAGGCCGTTCCACGACAACACGGCAGTTCACGACCTTCGTGATGATCGGATTCGTCAATACCGCCGTATACCTGGCCGTCTACGCCACCCTGAACCAATGGATCCTCTATCTCACGGCACATGTCCTCGGATATTCGATCAGTGTCGTCGGTTCCTTCTTCCTCAATTCCTACCTCACCTACCGGACCCGTCCGAGGTGGCGCGCGTTTCTCCGGTATCCGCTGTCCAGCGGCTTCAACCTGGTGGCCTCCGGCGTGCTTCTCTACGTAGCTGTCAGCCGAATCGGAATGGACAAAAATGTCGCCGCCCTTGTCGCCGGGGTCCTCGTTACGCCGGTCACCTTCCTCCTCGCCCGCTGGGCCATCAACTCCGGCCGTCGGCCGGCGGACACTGCGGGCACGGCTCCGAACGGTCCTGCCGAGGTGGAACAGAACGACCCCGTCTTCGGTTGACGCCGTTCGCGCGGACGTCGGGGGCCGCCCGGCGCCCGCGCGGCCCGTCGAGGAGACCGGTACGGACGTGAGCGGGCACGTCAGTGGGGGGAACCCGGCCCTCTCCTCCCTGCGCCTCGTCCCGGCGGGTATGGCCTTGCTGCCCCTCGTTCCGCTGGCGCTTCTGGGCGGAGCCTCATGGTTCGCACGCTGGGTACGCCCGAGTGCCGACGAGTGGTGTTTCCTGCCTCTCGTACGTGACGAAGGCTTCATGGCGCTGGTGAACCAGTTCTATTCCACGGGCAACGGACGGATCGCCAACGGCGTGCTCGTCGCCTCCTACGCCTCGTTCGGCGTGGCGGGCCAGCAGTGGTACGCGGGGATCAGCGCGGCCGTGATGCTGGTCCTCCTGTGGGCGTGGGCGGCGGCACTGCTGCGGCGCACCGGGGGGCGGCTGCCCCGGGGTGTCCCGCTGTTCTCCGCGGCCATGGTCCTGGCCGTCTTCTGCTTCGCCTCCACGAACACGTACAAGACCTTCTTCTGGCCGGCCTCGTCGGTTTCCCACACCTTCCCGCCCGTGCTCGCGGCCGCCGCCACGATCCCGG
Source organism: Streptomyces hirsutus (assembly GCF_001418415.1). Taxonomy (GTDB): domain Bacteria; phylum Actinomycetota; class Actinomycetes; order Streptomycetales; family Streptomycetaceae; genus Streptomyces; species Streptomyces hirsutus. Next base: position 3,760 of record NZ_LIQT01000646.1, on the reverse strand, counting down.
CCCTGCTCGCGACCTCGCGGCGCGGAAAGGCCCTCGCCGTCGCGTTCGCGTGCGTCGTCGGAGCCGTCCTGGGCACGCTGTCGGAGGAGACCTCCGTGGTCGCCCTGGTGCTCCTCGCCCTGGCCCTGCTGCTGGGCCGCCGGACCTTCCCGGCCGGACAGCTCGCTTTCGTACGGGCCTGGTGTGCCGCTGCCGGAGCGGGCATCCTCATCGGCACCGCCGTGCTCCTCACCTCACCCGGCTCACGGAACCGCCGCGCACGCTACCAAGCGGATTCCCTGTTCACGCCCGAATCGCTCTACGCTTCGATGCGGGGATATGCGCAGATCCTCCATACCCTGCTGACGACCTGGCAGTACGTCGGCGCGATCGCCGTGGGCGTGCTGATCGGCGTCCTCGCTCGCCGCGCGGACGGGAGCATCCCCCGCCCCGACCGCAGGGCGCCCCTGCTCCTGGGGTCCGGGGCAGCGGCTCTGCTGTTCTCCGGATACGTATGCACGGTCATCGCCTATCCGGCGTTCGGCCCCTCGGTCGCGACCGCCAACAGGCTGTGGAACGACTACCTGTTCCCGCTGCTCCTCCTGCTCGTCGGCGCGGGCGGTCTCCTCGGGAACCTGACGGTACGGCGGTACCGCCGTGGCACGGCGCCGGTGGCCGCGGGCGCCGCGCTCCTGGGCGTGTGCGTCACGGCCGTAGTCGCCATGTCCCTGCGCGACCTGGAGTCGGACATGCGGGTGCGGGCCACGGCCTGGGACCGCCAGGACCGCCTGCTCCGGGAGCGGGCCGCGGCGGGAGCGACGGTGCTGCCCTACAAGCCGCTCGCCATCAGCAGCATGCTGGAACCGTTCAGCAGCGATGAGCGGCCGTGGCCTGCCTCCTGTGTCGCTGTCTACTACCAGGTGAAGAAGGTCACGGACGGAACGGAACACCGAGGGTGAGGCGTTGCCCGAGCAGGCCCGCCACAGCCTGGCCCGCAAGATGCCCCTCGACGCCGACGCCGACGCCGACAGCGGACAAACCCGCCGGTCACAGACCTGAATCCGTGACCCACGAAGTCCGGACCCGAAGTCCCTTTCCCCGTCGTTGCCGTGCGCCGGGCACGGGCCAGGGCCCGCCTCCTCGCGAACCGACCACCCACTCCTGAGCAGCCCCTCACAGGCAGTGCGGTGGACTGGCGCACCGGACAGGACCCCTCCCCGGACTCCGGGCACCCGCTCCGGGCATACCGATCCGGACAAACCAACCTCGTGCCCTCGCTCCGGGCCCCATCCCGGAAGGCATCCCGGGATGCCTTCCGGGATGCCTTCCGGGATGCCTTCCGGAACATTTCCCCCACGCTCCTCGCGGTCCCGAAACCCACCCTCCCCGACTGCCATCACCGCACCCGGACGGGGTAACCGCACGGAGACGAAGCCAGTTCGCGCGGAGCCCGGCCCGGGCGCCGCGTTTCCACTGTCACAGAGGGAGGCAGGGATGCCGCTCACGTTCCGCAAGAGCTTCAGGATTTTTCCGGGGGTGCGCCTGAACATCAACAAGCGCTCCATGTCCATCACCACCGGCGGCAAGCGTGGCCCGCGGCACACCACGAGCACCACCGGACGTCGTACGACATCGATGGATTTGCCCGGACCTTTCGGGTGGCGGCGCACGCGCAGCACCCGGCGCGGCAGGTGATACTGACTTTGCATCACCCGAATGGCCCACCCAAGGACCCCCCGGGAGGCGCCATCTCATATCTGAGATAGCCTCAGTCTCATGTCAGACGACTACCTCGTACGCATCGGTAAGCTCATCCGTGACGCCCGGCAACACCGCGGCTGGACACAGGCACAGCTGGCGGAGGCACTCGCTACCAGCCAGAGCGCCGTCAACCGCATCGAACGCGGCAACCAGAACATCAGCCTTGAGATGATCGCCCGCATCGGCGAGGCGCTCGACAGCGAGATCGTCTCTCTCGGCTACGCCGGCCCCATGCACCTGCGGGTCGTCGGCGGCCGCCGCCTCTCGGGCGCCATCGACGTGAAGACGAGCAAGAACGCGTGCGTGGCACTGCTGTGCGCCTCGCTGCTCAACAAGGGCCGCACAGTGCTGCGCCGCGTCGCCCGCATCGAGGAGGTGTACCGCCTCCTGGAGGTGCTGGGCTCGATCGGCGTCCGCACCCGGTGGATCAACGAGGGCGTCGACCTGGAGATCGTGCCGCCCGCCACGCTGGACCTCGAGTCCATCGACGCGGACGCGGCCCGCCGCACCCGGTCCATCATCATGTTCCTCGGCCCGCTGCTGCACCGCATGGACCGCTTCATGCTGCCGTACGCCGGCGGCTGCGACCTCGGTACACGCACCGTCGAGCCGCACATGATCGCGCTGCGCCGGTTCGGTCTGGAGATCGCCGCGACGGAGGGCCAGTACCACGCGGTGGTGGATCGTTCCGTCAGCCCCGACCGCCCGATCGTGCTGACCGAACGCGGGGACACGGTCACCGAGAACGCACTGCTGGCCGCCGCCCGGCACGACGGCGTCACCGTCATCCGCAACGCCTCGTCCAACTACATGGTCCAGGACCTGTGCTTCTTCCTGGAGGCCCTGGGCGTCAAGGTCGAGGGCATCGGCACCACCACGCTCACCGTGCACGGCATGCGGACGATCGACGTCGACGTGGACTACTCCCCCTCCGAGGACCCGGTCGAGGCGATGAGCCTGCTCGCCGCGGCCGTCGTCACGGAGTCCGAGCTGACGGTGCGCCGGGTGCCGATCGAGTTCCTGGAGATCGAGCTCGCGGTCCTGGAGGAGATGGGCCTCGACCACGACCGCACCCCCGAGTACGTCGCGGACAACGGCCGCACCCGGCTGGTCGACCTCACGGTCCGGCCCTCCAAGCTGGAGGCGCCGATCGACAAGATCCACCCGATGCCGTTCCCCGGCCTGAACATCGACAACGTCCCGTTCTTCGCGGCGATCGCGGCGGTGGCGCAGGGCCAGACCCTCATCCACGACTGGGTCTACGACAACCGCGCCATCTACCTGACCGACCTCAACCGCCTCGGCGGACGCCTCCAACTCCTGGATCCCCACCGCGTCCTGGTGGAGGGCCCCACCCGCTGGCGCGCCGCCGAAATGATGTGCCCGCCGGCCCTGCGCCCGGCCGTGGTCGTCCTGCTGGCGATGATGGCCGCCGAGGGCACCTCGGTGCTCCGCAACGTCTACGTCATCAACCGCGGCTACGAGGACCTGGCCGAGCGCCTCAACTCGGTCGGGGCGCAGATCGAGATCTTCCGGGACATCTGAATCTCTGCCGCAATGATGCCGCCACACCCCACGTGACCTGTATGAATGCGGGTCTGAAGGGGGTGCGGCGGCACCTGTGGGACTCCTCTGGGACGTTGGGCCGGGACCGGGCTTCTGCCGGTCGTCCAGGCTGCGCGAGGAGCGCGTCGGCAGTGGCGCTGCCGCGCACCCGCGCGGGGCCGGAGGTGCGCGTACCTCTTGAGCGTGAACCCGGGGTCCGAGTGGCCGATCCATCGGGTCAGGGAGACGACCGATTCACCGGCCTCCAGTTGCTCGGAGGCGGAGAAGTGGCGCAGGGCCCGGCTCGCCGACCGGAACGAGCAGCCCCGGCCCTTCGTCCGGACGAAGACCGCCGACGAGATCCTCAAATCCCTCGCCGACCACCTCACCAGGATCACCCCGCCAGCCACCAAAAACCGGCAAGAAACTTAAGTTCCGGTTTTTCGGCGCATCACCCTAGTGTCCTGAGTCGGGA
>NZ_LIQT01000645.1 GCF_001418415.1 Streptomyces hirsutus | reverse complement strand
CCCCCGGACCGCGCGCGCCCGCTCCGGCGGCGAGTTCGGCGAGGTGCCGGTCCGGGTCGGTGCGCCGGTAGCCGTGGGAGACCTGGGCGTTGAGGACCCAGCACCGTTCGCCGATGCCGCCGCCCAGCACCGCGCTGCTGATCATCCGCATGCCCGGTCCGGGGGTCCACAGCAGGGCGTGCAGGTCCCCACCGTCCTCGATACGGGTCAGGCGGCGCGGGCGCAGCAGCCCGCCGGAGACGCGGGGCGGGGGGAGGACGGCGGTCACCGGACGGAACTCCTCGGGGGTCGGGGTGGACCGATCGTATTCCGGTGTGGCCGTCCTGCGGGCAGCGGCCCGATCAGTGCTCCGCTTCCGCCCCCGGCGCCTTTTCCCTCCGCGGCCCGCGGAAGCAGGCGGTGACCGACTTGCCGTGGGGACAGGGGCGGCTCTCCCACTCGTCGGCCAGTGCGTCCACGAGGAGCATGCCGCGCCCCCCGGTGCCCTCGAGCCCCGGGCTGCGGCGGGCCGGCAGCTCGGCGGACGTGTCGTGGACGGAGATGTGCAGACAGTTGTCGTCGCGGGACAGGGTCAACTGGGCGTTGCTGTGGGCGTGCTTGTGGGCGTTGGTGACCAGCTCCGACACGGTCAGCAGCACGGCGTCCGCCGTCTCGGGCGCCGTGCGGGTCCATCCCAGGGCGTTGAGGTGCTCCCGCGCCCAGTCCCGGGCAGCCTTCACCTCCCCGCCCATCGGCAGGGAACGCGCCCAGCCCACAGCGCGGACCGACGGCTCATCCATGAGGCTCCTTCCTGGTCTTCCTGGCCACAGCCACGCGGCCCGGGACTTCACGGACCCCGGACCGCTTCGACGAGCGGTACGAACGGTCAGCGGCGGCCGCCGCGGAGCCTGCCCAGCATCCGCTGGGCCTGCGCCCGGCGCCGGGGGTCGGCCGCGGCACGCCGCACCTGTTCCGTCGCGCGCCGTCCCTGAGGGCTGCCGGCGAACCGCTTGATGCGCTCCACGATTCCGGCCATGAGGGGCTCCTTTCCACGGGACCGCGTTCCCGGTGGCCCGGTCGGCCGGTGGTCACTCGTCGGTCACCGAATGTCGTCCTTGCCGGTACGTCATCCGCTTACCCCCTCCAGGCCGACTCAGCCCTGCGGCCGGCGGGACGGCCGCCTCACGTCTGCCGCAACGGCTCGTAGACCCCGGCCTCGAGCCCGAACGTCCAGGCCACTCCCTCCCGGGCGGTCCGCGTCGTCGGCGGCACCCGCAGCCAGTACGTGCGGTGGGTACCGTCGGGCTCCGGCGTGGAGTTGACGACCTCCACCATCACGACCGGCTCGTCGTCGTCGAGTTCGATCCGCCAGAGGACGCCCGTCTCGTCCCGGTGCACGGGCTGGGCCCCGGAATCGGCCAGGTAGCGGTCGTAGCCGTAGTACTCCAGCATCACCCGGCGCAGCTCGGCGTTCTCCTCGGCGCGGATCCGCTCCGGCGTGAGGGTGCGCAGGTCCTCCAGGAAGGCGCGCTCCACCGGCATGCCGCGCCAGGCGCACAGGGCGAACCCGTCGGGGAACTCCAGTGCCGGGCCGTCCCCGTGATCCAGCCGGCCCACCTCGTCACGGTGCAGGGCGACCGGGCGCTCGCACACCACCGCCACCTTCTCGAAGGGCCACCACCAGCCGGCGCTGCGGCACACCCGCGCCAATCCGTCGAGTGGGGAGGCCCCGTCGGCCTCCAGCGCGGCCAGCCACGGCGCGTCGTGCTGTCCGAGCAGCGCGTCCAGGAGGACCAGCCGTATCCCGGTACGGGCGTCCGTGTCGTCGGCGGCGAGTTCGTCGAGCACCCCGGTGCCGATCCGGTCCGTCAGCGCCTGCGTGGAATCCCAGAGCGCACCGCCGGTCGCCGACCAGTGCCGCGCCCAGCCCGCCGCGCCCAACCGCTCGTGCAGACGCGCGCGTTCGGCCGCCCAGGGGGCCGTGCGTACCGCCTCGCGCACACTCGCCCCGAAGCCGGTTCCCTGCCGCACCAAGGTCACGCCCTCGCGCGGTGAGCGGGCCCACACCACTCGCTCCGGCTCCGGCAGCCCGGCACGCCGGTACGCCAGCCGGACGCCCTCCTCGGCCGCGTCCCGGTCGGCGGGCTCCGCGCTCGCGGCCCACGCACGCCAGCGCCCCGGGTCCTGTGCGCGGTCCTCGCCCGCCCTCGACGGGGAGGCACCGGTCCCGGCCGCCGTACCGTTCGCCTGCTCCGTCGTCGTCATCGTCAACGTCCCCTGCCCGCGCCGCTCGTTCGATCCGTGCTCTTGGTGCTGTTCGTGCTCTGCGTGCACTTCGCGTTCCTCACGCCCTGGTACCCGTCGTGGTGCTTCCCGGCCGTGCCGCTCAGTCGGCGACGATCCGTACGGAACCGGGGACGTACTCGCGCTGCCGGATCACGCGGTACCACCCCTTGGGCAGCGGGATCGTCGCGTGCTCCTCGTGCACCACCCGGCCGCCCTCGGGCAGATGCAGCAGCAGCGGACCGAAGGGGCCCGGCTCGCTCATCAGTTCGCCCTTTCCGACGACCGCGTGCGCATGCCCGGTGACCTCTCCCAGGGCCAGCACCAGCCGGCCCCGGGCGTCACGCGGCTCCTTGGGAGCATCCGGGACGTGCGCGGGCACCGCCTCCTCCGCGACGGGCACGATCAGCACGTCTCCCTGCCGGTACATGGAACTCCCCTCCACCCCGGCGCACGGTGCTCCGGGGTCAGTGGGAGGACCGTACGAGCCACCACTGACAACAGCCCCCGGCCGGACCCGCCGCGGGGTGTTGTCAGTCGCTGTTGGTAGAACTGCTGCACGCACCGTCGGACGGCTCGCATCCCGGGTTCCGTGGCGGCGTCGGACCTGGAATGCCATCCGTTCGTTCATCACATGTCAGGAGCAGTCCGCATGACCCGCGTCGCTCACCTCGAGGAGCTGTACGGCCTGCGCGTCTTCCACTCGCCCGGAGCCTCCGACACGGCGGCCGACCTGCCCCGGCCCGAGACCGTGGCCTGGCGGATCGCCACCGAGACGTACGACGCCGAGGAGACGTGGGAGGAGGCCTTCGCCCGGTTCTGTGCCATGGTCGACACGACGAAGGTGCGGGCCCTGGTCGTGGGCCCCTGGGAAGACGCGTACGACTCGGCCTCGTCCAAGGTCATGGAGGTGCTGCTGGGCGCGCGTGACCGCCTGCCCGCCCTGCGGGCGCTGTTCCTCGGGGACATGATCTACGAGGAGGCCGAGATCTCCTGGATCACCCATGCCGACGTCTCCCCCTTGCTGACCGGCTTCCCCGCCCTGGAGGAGTTCGGAGTGCGGGGCAGCCAGGGGTTGAGGTTTCCCGCGCTGCGTCATGACGCGCTGCGCTCGCTGACCATGCAGAGCGGTGGTCTCCCTGTGGAGGTCGTACGGGGCGTCGGGGCCAGCGAGCTGCCCGCGCTGGAGCATCTCGACCTGTGGCTCGGCACCTCGCAGTACGGCGCCGACAGCGAGGTCGCCGACCTGGAACCGATCCTGTCCGGTGACCGCTTCCCGCGTCTGCGTCACCTCGCCCTGCGCAACAGTGAGATCCAGGACGAGGTCGCCGCCGCCGTGGCGTCCGCCCCGGTGGTCGCCCGCCTCGACGTGCTCGACCTGTCCATGGGCATCCTCAGCGACGAGGGCGCCGTCGCTCTCCTCGGCGGTCAGCCGCTGACCCACCTGAAGAAGCTCGACCTGCACCACAACTACCTCAGTGACCCCGTCCGGCAGCGCCTGACCGAGACCCTCGTGGCCGCGGGCGTCGAGATCGATCTGGCCCCGGACGACGCCGAGGAGTACGAGGACGAGGGCATCGTCGAGCGTTACGTGTCCGTCGGGGAGTGACGACCGCGTGACGCAGCCTCAGCCGCCCCTCCCGGCGCCCGCCCGGACCGGGCCGGCCGCCCCGACGGCCGCCCCGCCCGTGCGCTTCGCCGTCGTGGGCAACCCGGAGAACCGCAGGGTCACCCTCTTCGCCGACGGCGTACGCGCGGCCGGGCTGCCCGCACCGCGCGTCGTGCCCTGGGCCGAGGTCCTGCGTGCGGGTGGAGCGGACTTCGCACCCGGAGAGATCGTCCGGCTCGATTCACCCGGCGAGAATCCGGAGGTCGACCGGCTGCTGCGGGACACCCCGGACCCCACGAGGGTCGAGGGTTCGGCACACTGGTACGCGCGGTTCACCCGGGCGGTCCGGGAACTGCGGGGCGGAGTCCGGCTCGACGACGCCGGCGACCTGGCCGTCCTGTTCGACAAGCGGCGCTGCCACGCGATCCTCGCCGCGGCGGACGTCCCCGTGCCCCGGTCGCCCACCTCCGGAGAGGACGCGGCACCGGTCCGGGGCTGGGACGACGTCCGTGCGGTCATGCGCGAGCACCGGATGCCGAGGCTCTTCGTCAAGCTCGCACACGGTTCCTCGGCCTCCGGTGTACTCGCCGTCGAGTCGTCGGCCGCCGGACGTGTCCGGGCCACCACCTCCGTCGAACTGGCTCCGGACGGAGCTCTGTTCAACTCCCTCAAGCTGCGCCGTTACGAACGCGAGCGGGACATCGCCGCGATCGTCGACACGCTGGCACCCGACGGCCTGCACCTCGAACGCTGGCTGCCCAAGGCCTCGCTGGGGGGCCGCGCCGCCGACCTGCGGATCGTGGTGGTGGACGGCCGCGCGACCCACGCCGTGGTGCGCACCAGCACCTCGCCGCTGACCAACCTCCACCTCGGCGGAAGGCGCGGCGACCTGGACGCGGTCCGGGACGCCGTACAGGCGGGGGGCGGGCGGTGGTCGGACGTCCTCGCCGTGTGCGAGCGGGCGGCGGCCTGCTTCCCCCGCACCCTGTGCGTGGGCGTCGACCTGCTCCCGGCCACAGGGTGGCGCCGGTTCGCGGTCGGCGAGGTCAACGCCTTCGGCGACCTGCTGCCCCGCCTCACGGGTCTGCCGGGCAGCGGAGCGGAGGGCCTCGACACCTACGCGGCCCAGATCACCGCCGTCCTGCGCCGCACCGGCGCCGAGGGCGACCCACGGCAACCGGGCCACCGGCACGCGCACCACCTCCAGCAGCACGCGCACGACCCGCACAGAACAGGAACCACCCATGCCAGCGCCTGACCCGACGCCCCACGCGTCCGCCCCGCGCGACCCGCAGGCCGCCGGCCCCGGCGTCCCCACCGCATCCCCGGCGCCCCGGCGCCCGGACCGGTACGGGCTCGGCACGAGCAGGCCCGACATGAACGAGATCGTCGGCAGCCACGACATCCTGCTCGTCACGCTCGACACCCTCCGCCACGACGTCGCCGCCGAACTCGCCGCCACCGGCCGCACCCCGAACCTCGCCCGCCTGCTGCCCGGCGGCCGCTGGGAGGAGCGGCACGCCCCGGGCAGCTTCACCTACGCCTCGCACCAGGCGATCTTCGCCGGTTTCCTGCCGACGCCCGCCACCCCCGGCCCGCACCCCCGCCTGTTCGC
>NZ_LIQT01000644.1 GCF_001418415.1 Streptomyces hirsutus | reverse complement strand
GCCCGAAGCCGCCCCGGTCCCCGTCGCACCCGACCGCACGCCCCTCCTCGCACCGGTGTCCGACGGCCCCGAGCCGGCCGAGGAGCCCACGGATCACAGTTCGGGAGAGGGCGCCGCGCGGCAGCGGAGACACACGATCGCGGTCCTGGGGGCCGCGCACAGCGGCAAGACGACCTTCCTCGCGGCCGCGGGACTCGCCGCCTCGGGCGCGTCCCCGGAGCTGGGCCGCTGGAACGTCGTCGCCGAGAGCGAACGGGCCGAGCACTTTCTCGTGGAGCAGACCTATGCGCTGGCGGTCGCGCGCCGGTTCCCGCAGGCGACGATGGGCCGGAGCTCCTTCTCGTACGTCTTCCGTGCCGAGATCACGCGGGGGCGACGCCCGGAGCGGGTCGACTTCGCGCTGGACTTCTGCGATGTCGGCGGCCGCGAGTACCAGTGGAAGAACTACGGCAACAACCTCGTCCTCGACTCGCACCTGGGCCGGGCCGGCCATCTGGTGATCCTGGTCGACCCCACCGGAAACGGCCCCCAGGCAGAGTTCCTCGCCCCCCACCTGGAGCGACTGCTGAAGGAGTTCCAGAAACACCGCCGACTGGTACGGGGACGACTGCCGCACCGCGTCGCCTTCTGCGTCACGAAGTTCGACGAGCCCTCGGTCTTCCAGAACGCCCGGCGCGGCAACTGGGTCGGTCAGAACGCGCAGGGCGATCCGTGCGTGCCCGCCGCCGACGCGGAGGACTACATCGGCTGGCTGGCGGACGATTCCGGCTACGTGGCGCGGGCGCGGGCGCTGACGAAGACGTACTTCCTCCCGGACCACGTCCTCTGGTACGCGGTGTCGGCGATCGGCTTCCACCGCACTCCCGGCGGCACGCTGAACCTGGACGACTGCTCGAACCGGACCCACGACGAAGACGGCCTGCCCGTGCTGCGCGGCTCCGCCCGGCCGGTGAACGTGCTGGAACCGCTGATCGACCTGGGACGAGCGCCGGGAGGCACCTGACATGACCCCCACTCTCAGCCTGCGCGCGCGCTGGGCCGTGCTGTCGAAACCGCCGGCGGACAGCAGTGACTACCGTGTCCTGCGGTGCAGTGACGGTCCCTCGGAGATGGCCTGGTTCGAGCACGTGATCAGAGCCACGCTGTTCGGCACCCCGCCTCCCTGGTCCACCGCGGGACGTCCCGGTGAGGTCCTGCCCTGGATCTCCTTCGGCGTCTGCGGCGCCGGAGCGGAGGGCACCGGCAGCAGGTGGATCACCGTCTCCGTGACCGACTGGAACAGCTTCGCGGAGGCCACCTGGGACTCCTCCGGCCGGCGGTCCGCCACCACCCGCTGCTTCCTGGTGCCCTACGAGGACCTGGCCCGGCACGGGCTGGGACTGGTCCCCCTGTGGAACGCGGTGCGGCCGGTGCCGCTGCCCGGTGAGGCAGAGGAGAGCGGGATGCCGCAGCCCGTGCTGCTCACGGCGCAGGCCGACCCCGTCGAGCGGACCGTGCGACGGGTGGAGGCGGCCGGCTTCGACTGGGCGGCCGCCACCGCCGCGGTCGCGCTCGAGGCGCCACTCGCCCTGCGGGCCCGGGGCGACCGGTTCGCCCTCGACCGGATCGGTGTCATCGACGCCGTCGCCTCCCTGCTGCCCTACGGATACCGGGCCACGCTGACCGCGTCGACCTGGGCCCCGGACGCCACCGCGGACGCCCCCTGGATCTGCTACACCAAGGCGTCCTCGCCCCGGCGGCGCGTCGTGCACGAGGACACCCCGCCCGAACCCGTCTCCCCGCCGGCCCGCGCCCATCTGGCCCGGCTGCGGATGCTGCGGGAGGAACTGGGCACCGACGGCCTGCTGCGCGCGCTCGCCCGGCGCACCGCCCCTGCCTCGTTCCCCGGCGACGACGGGTCGCGCCACCGGACGGGCCGGCGGGCCGACGCGCACGGGGAGGGCTGACCGATGTCCTCGATGGAGGCCCTGAGGAGCGAGGACCCCCGGCGGCTGGGACGGTTCCGGCTGCTGTCCCGCATCGGCGCGGGCGGATTCGGCGAGGTGTTCCTCGGGCAGGAGGAGCCGGGCGGCCGGGAGCGGTTCGCCGCGGTCAAACTCATCCGTACCGACGTCGCCGAGTCCGAGCGGCTCAGACCCCGGTTCCACAGCGAGATCGAGGCCGTCGACCGGGCCGGCGGCGAAGGCATCCCCGAACTCCTGGACGCCGACCCGGCCGCCCGCCGCCCCTGGCTGGCCACCCGGTACGTTCCGGGCCCCTCGCTGCAACGGCTGGTCGACGACGCCGGCCCGCTGCCGGAGACCACGGTGCTCGCCCTCGGCCGCCGTCTGGCCGGCACGCTGGCCGCCCTGCACGGCGCCGGGCTCTACCACCGGGACCTGAAACCGAGCAACGTACTCGTCACCCCGACCCGCCCCTGGATCATCGACTTCAGCCTCGTACGCCTCGTCGCCAACCCCAGCCTGACCGTCACCGCGGACGCCATGGGCAGCTTCCAGTACGCCGCCCCCGAACAGGCCAGCGGCCTCGGCCGCGCCCAGGGGCCCGCCGACGTCTTCGCCTTCGCCGCGACCCTGCTCTTCGCCGCGACGGGACATCCCCCCTACAGCGGGCGCAACCAGTTCGACATCCGGCTGCGCGCCCTGACGGAGCCACCGGACATCACCGGTCTGCGCGACGGACCGCTGCGTGAACTCGTCACCGCGTGCCTCCGGTTCACCGACACCGAGCGCCCCTCGATGGACGACGTACGCGCCGGGCTGGCCCGCGCGACGGACACGGACCGCGTCCCCTACCCGCCCGCGGCACTGCATGTGTTCGGGCGCCACATGGACGCGCTGCGCGCCCTCATCGGGCCGCGCGCCGACCGGCTGGCGCGGGAGGAGCCGGGGGAGCGGGGAGCCGGGCGGCGCGCGGC
>NZ_LIQT01000643.1 GCF_001418415.1 Streptomyces hirsutus | reverse complement strand
GGGTGGGATGTTACGGGGGGACTCCGGCCCGATTCCAGCGGGCCGGGGTCTTCATGCTGTGCTGGGGTGGCGGTTCGGTCAGCGTCCGCCGAATCCGTCGTTCCCGCCGAATCCGTTGTTTCCGCCGTGTCCGCCGAAGTAGTGGTCGATGACCCGGAAGCTGCCTACCACTCCGTTCTTGACGAAGACGCCACCCTCGACGTGGCCGGGGTGCACGCCACTGCTGGAGCTGTGCGGTCCGACGGTGGCGATGGGGGCGCCGTTGTCGCAGGTGGCTCCGCGGAAGACCTCGACGCTCCTGCGGCTGTCGTTGCGGATGTTGAAGCTCTTGGAGCCCAGGCCGCTCACGACGGTGACGCAGCCGCCCGGGGCGGCCGAGTAGGAACGCTCGTTGATGTGGATCCGGCCTTCGAAGTCTCGGCCTTCGAAGTCTCGGCCTTCGTTGCCCCTTCCTTCGTTGCCCCTTCCTTCGTTGTCCCTGCCTTCGTTGCCCTTGCCGGAGTCGCCGCCCATGGGGGCCGCGGCGGGGGCGGCCGCTTGCTGGAATGCGGGGGCGGCCGCCTGCTGGACCGCGGGGGCGGCCTGGGCCGGCTCGTAGGCGGATGCCGAGGCGTAGGTGATACCGGTGGCGGCCAGGCCCGCGGCGGCCGCGACGGCCGCGGTAACGACGTTGGGACGTGTGATCATCACGCGCTTCTCCTGTCTCGGGAGGTCGGCTGGCCAGCCGACTCGTGATGAACGTACTGACCGATTCTCATGTCTGTCATATCGGGATATGGGGGGAGGTCGGTAGATTGACTCCAATCGGGTCACAGGGGGCGCCTGCATGCCGTGTCGTGGTGTACTGACGGATGATCAGATGACTTTTCCTGTAGTGGACTTGATGCCCCGATACGCTGTCCGGGGGACTTTGCCGGAGCCTGTTCACCCGCAGACACAGCGTGTCGTTCGTTGACACAGCAGGTGAAACCGGTATTCCCGCTGTGCTGCCGGGCGGCGGGTGGGGCCTTCGAGCACGCGGGCGGGCCGGTGACGTGGCGCGTTGCCGTCCGCGGGGTGAAGTTCCCGCAGAACGTCCCGGTGAGGGCGAAGACCTGACGTCGGCCCCGGATCCTCATCACTGTGCACCTGCGGCCGGCCGGCGGGTCCGCCTGAGCGTCCTGGACGTGTGCCCGCCGCCCGCGACGGGCTGTGGTTCATGGTGACGGGGGCGGCTCGTTGGGCGCACCGGAACCCGGGTCGTCGGGCCGGAGGCCGGGGGTCACCGACTTCGCCTCCTGGACGAGGTGGCCCGGCCGTAGCGGGGCGGGCCCGCTCAGAGCCACGGCGGCCATGACGACGACGATGCCCTGGATGACCAGAGAGCAGACGCCCAGGGGTTCCAGCCAGTTGCCGTAGTCGTCCTCGTCGGTGGGAACGGGCGTGGCACGGGTGACGATGTAGCCGATGGTGGTCAGCAACGCGGTGAGCCCTCCCACGACCCAGCCCAGCCGCGGTCCGCGGGTCAGCAGAAGAAGGGCGCCCACCGTGGTACCGACCGCGGTGGCGATGAAACCGCCGATGAGGAAGGGCACGTCCGCGTCGATGACCTCGTAGGCGTGGATCCCGGCATCGGCCAGGAGAAGGACTGCGGCCAGGGCGCGCGCCCCGCCGTGCTCCGCACGGCCTTGCGGGGTGGAGGCGGGACTGTCCAGCATGATCCATCCCGTGTTCGAGTCCTGGGTCAACAGGTCCCACGCGCCACCGCGCGAGCAGGCCAAGGACATGATGCCTCTCGCCGCGGGCGAATCGCGGGCACACGGGGTCGGCGTGTCCGGTGCCGGGCCCCTTCACGCTTGCCTGCCCCCCCGTCCGTCCCCTTCGCCGGCAGCTGCACCGGCCGGCGCGTGGACGGCGTGGACATGCCGCCCTCCACGCCGTCGACTGCAGGCGGCATGCTGTCGTAGATCTTGGTGAGCGGCCGCAGAAGCCGCCCACTGACCTCCTCACCGAAGCCTGGAGCACCAGACCCGCCGCACCCACGCCCAGGCCGGAGCCGACCCCGACCGCCGATCCGGCCGGCACCACCACCGCGGCGACGTCGCCGCGGTGGTGGTGGCGGCGGGGTCGGCGGTCGGGGTCGGCGGCGGCCTGGCCGTGGGTGCGTCGGGGCTGGGGCTGCAGGCGTCGGTGAGGAGGG
>NZ_LIQT01000642.1 GCF_001418415.1 Streptomyces hirsutus | reverse complement strand
GCCGAGGTCGTGCGGCCCAGCGGGGGCCATGCCGGCGGTGGCCCTTCCGGGAGGCGGGGTGTCCGGCCGCCGGGCTGCTGTGTGCCGGGCGGCCGCCCGGGGGGCGTCCCGCCCCCGGGCACCGGCCTCGGAGCGGGTGGCGGGGTGCCGGAGGAGTCCCCTGCGGAGGGCTTCGCGTCCGCAGGGCCGCCGACCGCCTCGTTCACCGTGTCCGCCGCCGAGTCGAAGCGGTCGTCCAGGGAATCGGGTGCGGGTGCGGAGCCCGTGTCATCGGTGGCGCCGTCGTACAACTGCCCCCACCAGGCGTCCTCGTGACCGGTGGACCTGCCTCCCTGCTCGCTCATACCTTGGATTGTCCACCGCGCGGGCCCGATGAAAACGGAGCATCGGGAAATCCGTTCCCGGCACCGCACGGCACACGGCACACCGGCCACTCGGGGCACCTGGAGGCACATCCGTTCGATGCGAGGGGTCGACGCGAGGGGCCGGTGCGCGTCCCCCGCACCTGATCTGCGCCTCCGGTCGTCCTCCGGCACCCTGGACAGATGGGAGCGTGGGATCTCCTGCTGACCGGAGTGGTGATCCTTTTCGGTCTGTGCGGAGTGCTGCTGCCCGGGGTGCCGGGGTCGTGGCTGGTGTGGGCCGCGATCATGTGGTGGGCGCTGAAGGACCCGCGGCCCGTGGCGTGGTGGGTGCTCGTCGGGGCGACGGTGGTCCTGTTCCTCTCCCAGGTGGTCCGCTGGACCCTGCCGCACCGCCGGCTGGAGGCCGGCGGCATCGACGGCCGGGTGCTGGCGTACGCGGGCACGGGGTCGTTCCTGGGCTTCGTGCTGGTGCCCGTGCTGGGCGCGGTGCCGGGTTTCGTGGCCGGGGTCTACGCCTGCGAGCGGATCCGCCTGGGCCGCCACGGCGAGGCGGTGACGGCGACGCGTACGGCGATGCGCTCGGGCGGCTGGAGCGTGCTGACCGAGCTGTTCACCTGCCTGCTGATCACGGCGGCGTGGCTCGGCGCGGTGATCTGGGGCTGAAGCCCACCGGCCCTCGACTCCCGGCCCCCGCCCCGCCCCCGGCCCTCGGCCCTCGGCTACGGACGGAGTACTCCTTCGTGGGTGAGCAGGTGGATCTTGCGGTCCAGACCGCCCGCGTATCCGGTCAGTGCCCCGTCGGCGCCGATCACCCGGTGGCAGGGGCGCACGATCAGCAGCGGGTTCGCGCCGATCGCCCCGCCGACGGCCCGTACCGCGGCCCTGGGGGCGCCGATCCGCGCGGCGATCTCGCCGTAGGACACGGTCGACCCGTAGGGGACGTCGTCGAGCGCGGCCCAGACCTTCTCCCGGAAGGGGGTGCCGGTGGTGAGCAGTGGCAGCCGGAAGTCCTTGAGCTCACCGGCGAAGTACGCGGCGAGCTGCTCCTCGGCCGCGCGGAACGGTCCCGGGTCCTGCCGCCAGTCGTCCCGCACACTGCGCCCGCCCTTCTGCCCGGGCACGGAGAGCGAGGTCAGCGCCCCGTCCGGGCCGGCGGTGAGCAGCAGCGCCCCGAGGGGGCTGTCGACACTGGTCCAGTAGGTGTCCACGGCATCCGCACCGCTGGTCGTCGTGCTCGTCGGGGTGGGTGTCGTGGTGGGTGTCATGGTGTTCATGGGTACTCCAACTCCCCTGCCGTGCGCAGGTGGTTCAGGGCGTATGAGCGCCAGGGGCGCCAGCTGTCGGGCAGGGCGGGGCCGGGCGGGGCCACGTCCGGGTCGCCGAGGGCACGGGTGCGGATCCCGGCGATGGTACGGGCCTCCAGGCCCGGAACGCCGCGCAGGGCGTCCGCGGCCGCGTCCCGGTCGGCGCCGGGGTCGAGCCGTACGGCGCCGTCGGCGAGGGCGGCGGTGAGCGCGCCCAGGGTGTCTTCGGGTTCGGCGCCGGCGAGGGCGGCCGGTTCGGG
>NZ_LIQT01000641.1 GCF_001418415.1 Streptomyces hirsutus | reverse complement strand
GGCCACGGCGGCCGGGCGGGCCCCCCGTGCGCGAGGGGACCCGCCCGGCCGCCGTGGCCCCGGCGTCAGGTGCCGGGGCCGGCACGCGGAGCGCCGGCGGGGGCTACTCGAGGAGCTCCGCGTACGAGCCCATGGCCAGGGCGATGTCGGCCTGGGCCCAGAACCGGTGGTACGTGAAGGTGGGCGCGGCGCCGCCCGCCAGATAGGACTCGATCTTCGACCAGGCCGGGTCGTCCTCGTAGAAGGAACGGATCGAGTCGAACGTCGACGACGAGTCGATCCTGTCGCCGTTGGGCATGGTGCCGGTCCAGCCGCTCGGGACCTGAACGGGGTCGTCGAAGCGGTTGTAGTCGGCGCGGGTCTCCGGGACGGCGATGCCGAGGTCGTCCTGGTGGTTGTCCCACATGCCGTCGAGCAGCGCCTTCGCCGTGTCCGCGGCCTCGGTGTCGCCCGAGCGGTCCGCGTAGTACGTCAGCGTCTTGGCGTAGGCCGCGGCCACACCGACGTCGTTGGTGTAGTCGGCGACGGTGACGTGCAGCGAGCTGTTGGCGCCGGGGGAGGAGGGGTTCCAGGTGTCGGGCCTGCCCGACCACTGGAGGGTCGACGGGACCCGGAAGGTGCCGTCCGGGTTGATCGTGGTCTTCGACAGAGCCCAGTCGACCCACTTGTCGAGCACGGTCTTGGCGCTCGCGTCACCCGTCTGCTGGTAGTACTCGGCGACCCGCTCCATGGACCACGCCTGGAAGCCGAACCACTGGTTGGACGGCGGGTCGTGGTACACCGGCTTCTCGTCGTAGTACATGCCGTGGAACGTCGGCGTTCCGGCCGGCGGGCTCGCGTAGCGGCCCGCCCAGCTGTTGGTGGCGCCGCCCGCGATGGCGCCCTCGTCGGACTGCAGCCAGCGGTAGAACTCCAGCTGCCGGTCCAGGGACTTGTCCCAGTCCTGCGCACCCGTCGCCGACTTCGGCTTCAGGGCGGCGTAGGAGCTGAGGGCGTAGGCCGCGAGGGGGTTCTGGTAGCCGCCGTGCGCGTGGCTGGAGCCGATGCGCCAGGCCCAGCCCGCGGAGGAGTCGGTGGCGCCGCCCCAGGCGTAGTACCAGGACATCAGATAGTGCGAGGCGTCCTTGCCGGTACCGGCCGGGCAGGAGGACGGGCTGGTGCAGTTCCCGACCTTCTTGAAGTACTTGTCGTACATGGAGTAGCGCAGGTAGTCGCCCATCTTGGCGGCCTTGGCGACGGTCGCGGAGATGTCACCGCCCTTGCCCTGCTCCTTCGCCCACAGATCCGCCCAGTACGCGGCCTGCACCGCGCGCGCGTCGGCGTCCGGCGCGTTGGTGAACTTCCACTGCTTCGCGTAGGAGGCGTCCTGGGTGAACAGGTCCAGATACCCGTTCTTGCCGCCGTACTTGAAGGCGTCGCAGGTGGGCTGCGGCACCGTCTCCCACACCGACTCCTGCGAGCCGCGCTGGAAGGTGTTGATGTACGACGGTCCGGTCGCCGTCGGACCCGCCTCGCACTTGCCGGGCTCGTTGCCGTAGCCGTAGGTGTTGTCCACGTCCTGGAGCCAGTGCATACCGTAGACGTCGTCCGTGCCGTACGTGGACCTCAGCTCGGAGGCGATCGGATCCGGGCCGACGGAGACGCCGGTGTCCAGCGGTGCCGGGTACTGCGCGGGGGTGTCGAGCTCGGGCGCGTAGGTCGCCGGCTTCGACGCGTTGTAGAAGGAGTTGGTCGGCTGGTCGGCGTGGGTCGGGATCATGTACCGCTCCATGATGTCCCAGGCCCCGTTGAACTTCGACCAGTCACCGGTCACCTTGCCGTACATGGCCTGCAGCCACAGCAGGTAGCTGTAGGCCTCCGAGGTGGTCTCGTGGCCGTGGTCCGGTGCCTCGACGATCAGCGTCTCCACCGAGTGGTACGGGATGCCCTCGGGCGAGAAGTAGCCGTTCGCCGGGTCGGTGATCTTTCCGTACAGTTCCAGGAAGCGCGCGTCGTAGGCCTTCGTCGCGCCCAGCTGCGTCACCGTGACCGCGGCCTTCGCGTGGCCCGGGGCCGACGACTCGAAGACCGCCGAGCCCGTGCCCGAGGAGCCGGCGCCGATCGTGACCCTCTGCGCGGTGTTCCAGTTCGAGGGCGTGAAGGTGAGCGAGCCGCCCGCGGTGACCGACAGCCCGGAGTTGCCGCTCGCGCGGGCCGTCGTGACGGTCGTGTTGGAGCTCGGCCGCGTCGACAGCTTCACCTCGTACGTGCCCGACTCGCCTTGGCGCACTCCCAGTTGGGACGGTGTCGCCACCACGGTCGGGCCCGAGGCGACGGTGATGCCGACCGGGGTCGAGTTCGCGGAGGCGCCCAGGCTGTCGTACGCCTTCGCCGCCAGTGAATGACTGCCCACGGTCAATCCAGCGACGGAGAGCGTGAAGGGCGCGCTCGTGTCCGTGCCCAGCAGCGCGGTGTCGTCGTAGAACTCCACCTTGGTGATCGTCGCGTCGTCGGCCGCCGCCGCGGTCGCCGCGAGCGGAACCGTTTGGCCCTGCGTGTAGACCGCGCCGGCCGCCGGGCTGGTCAGCACGGTGATCGGCGGCTGATGGGCCCCCGTGCAGGCGGTGCCGTTGACGGCGAACGACGTGGGCGCGGAGTTGCTGCCGCTGTAGGAGAACTGCGCGCCGGTGGTGACGGCGCCGCCGGCCGCGATCCGCGCGTTGTGCGCGGCGTTCCTCACGGTCACGGTCTTCCCGGACTGGCTCCAGCTGCCGTTCCAGCCGTTCACGAGCTGCTGGTTGCCCGCGTAGCCGTAGGTGAGGGTCCAGCCGTCGATGGCTTGCGCGGCGCGGTTGGTGAGGGTCAGATCCGCGGTGAAGCCGGAACCCCAGTCATTGGTGCGGTAGTCCACACTGCACTGAACGGCCGCCGCCTGAGCGGGAGTCGATGCTGACGAGAGCATCGTCAGCGGAAGCGCGAGAGCGGCCGCCGCGGCGGTCCACAGTCGCCGGACGCCGTGGCGTCCTCTGGGTGGGGGGCGCATGGTGCTGGTTCCTCCTGCGACTCGGAGAGGTCAAGGCTTGAACCAGTGGGAGCGCTCCCATAGTGGGGACGGCACCCAAAGCGGTCAAGCCTTGTGGAGAGTCGAAAAGATTCGACGGCCCGAGTCGAGCGAAAGTCAGTAACTCCCCTGTTCTTTGCCGTCACTTGGCGCTAGCTTCATGAGCACCAGTGGGAGCGGTTCCATCAGTCGACGCGTCCGTCACGACGCGTCCGAACTGCAAGGAGTCGCTCATGCGGCACCCCCCGCGTTCAGTACTTTTAGAGCCCCGAACAAAATGGGCGCCCGGCTCGCGGCGTCTGGCACGCACGCTCGCCGCGTTGCCAAAAGGTCCTAGTAGCTCCGCCACGAGGACCTTCCGGCGCCTT
>NZ_LIQT01000640.1 GCF_001418415.1 Streptomyces hirsutus | reverse complement strand
CCCCGACCGCCGATCCGGCCGACACCACCACCACCACCGCGGCGACGTCGCCGGCGAACGCGGCCCCGGCCGACGACGACCAGGCGGTAGGGCTGCGCGAGGCCCACGAACACCACCTGCGAAGTGCCGTCACCTTTCGTTTGCTTTGTCCACGAGATTGAGCAGCAGATGTTCACCTGGTCGAGAGGCACCTGATCCGCTGCGAAGTCAATGTTCACGAGAACCGACAGCACGGTTGCTGAAGCTTGGTCACGTGTCATCGAGGTCTGAGTGAGTACCCCACCCCTACTCCTGTGAGTACGCGCACTCACGTGGAGGCGGTGGCTTGATCGGAAACTTGGCACATGAGAACCCCTGTCTCGACCAGCGCGGTCGCCTGCTCCCCGCGCCGTCTGCGGCTCACGCTCGCGATAGCAGCTCTCACCACTCTGGCGCTCACCGCCTGCGGCACGGAGAAGGCAGGCGCCGACGGACCGCAAAGCAAGCACGTTGACACCGTCGGGGCCCGGCCCAGCGCGGCCTTCACAGAGATGCTGAACAAGGTCGCGCAGTCGTGTCCCCCGAGCGCTGCGCCAGAGGCGCCGCCGACCGGTCCGGCGGAGACGTTGCCGCCCGGCACGGTGAAGACACCGCCGAGCGACGCGATCGAGCCCATCGCCCCCACGGCGGGGCCGGAAGTGGAGCTGAACGCTCGCGACTGGTGCGCGGGCGTTCACCATGAACAGCGCATCGCCCAAGCGCTGTGGGATCTGGCGGATCCCACCCCCACCAAGGTCAGGACGATCCTGAACGACCTCGGCTACATCAACGAGCGCATCCACGGCCTTAAGCAGTCCGGTACGACCACGCGATTCTTCCTCGATCTGCGCGACCGAGGCGGACGGCTCTGCTTGGACGGCTCGGCGGTCGGCGAGCAGACCGTCGTCGAAATGTGCGTAGCCCCCGCGACCGGTCCGTTCACGCCTGAAAAACGGTAACCACCAGCTCGCCCCCAACAGCCTCTTGGGCGACAAGGACAGGAGGCGTCAGTGCTGTCGCTTCTCGTGAACAAATCGGACTCGTTTCAGCAGCCAGGTGACTCCCGAACCTACGTCGAAGCGCTGGCCAACCTCGTGGGCAGAACCATTTCGTCGAGATTCACCAGGCGAGTGATCACCGACCGCCTCCGGAACCTGCCGGCCATCGCTGTGCCTGGAGGTGAACGAAGCCACCCGGCCACGCCGCCACCCGAGGACAGCCCCCGACCACCGCACCGAGACGACCATCCGCTTCGCCATCCGGACCAGCTGGTCGTGTACACAGTCAGGGGCCGTCAGCGGCGTCC